>JACQXF010000136.1 GCA_016208855.1 Nitrospirota bacterium
AAGGGAAATATAAAGAAGCTGACGAACCATACCCCTGAGTATAGGTTGCGGGTTGGTGATTGGCGGGTTCTTTTTGAAGTATTAGAGGACAACATTATAATTTACCGCATCCGACATCGAAAGGAGGTCTATAGATAAATACATGGAAACTCAAATAATTGAAAAACAAGGCAAGAAACAATTTGCTGTCATTCCTTACAAGGATTTTTTACGCATGCAGCAAGAGTTAGAGGACTATCATGATTTATTAGAACTGAGGCGGGCAAAAGCTGATCCTCGCAATCAACAAGGCCGTGCATTTCATCTCGTAGCATCAGAGTTAAGATTAAAGAAAAAGAAAGCCTAACACTTAAAAAGGTGCGGCAGTCCCTGATAATGTTTAAAAATGCCTCCGGTGTTGCCTCAATATTTTTGTGCTTGACTACCTCTCCCGCCTTATCAATAATACAGACATACAGGCTGCGGGCGTGGAGATCTACTCCACAGTAATACTTGTGCTGCTTAACATAGAATTTCATACAGGCCTCCTTTCTTAAAGTTTTAGGGGATATAACATGATACTGCATTGCAGTAGCATGCAGAGGCCTTAATTAGTATCCAGCCAGTCCACGTGAACGAGTGCCACAGGACACTTTTTGAGCATGTGTTTGATTTATGAAGTGGGGAGTGATTTTTGGGCTGGTTGAAGTCATTCATGGCACTCGTCAGTGACTTCTGCGTTGAAGCTGTAGAAAAAGTCCCTAAAAAGGCTTTATAATATCGCCAAAGAAAAACCTAAATAAGAAAAAGGGTCACCCATAGACGGTAGTTTAGAGAGCAGAAGAACGGCCGAGCAGCTGTTAAAGGAAAGGGCATTTCCGCAAATGCGGGAATGCCCTTTTTTGTTATTTCCCTCTATTAAAAGGGGATAAAGGGGTGTGTTATAAAAGCCATTTGAATCAGGATGAAAACTTATATATAATGTGGAATAGAAGGGGGCGATAATGAAAAAAATTTGCGTGGCAAGCTGCATGTTGTTTTCTCTGATTATTTTATTTATTGGCAGTTCTATGGCTTCAGATTACACATTTGTTTTCGGCAATGGGAAGGTTTTTGTAGTTGATGAATCAAGGGATGACTTTGCAGCCACGATTGAGTGGGGCGGAAAAGGGGGATGGAATGGCAACCTAACTCCTGATTTACAGAAGGCCTATGTCTTCGCAGGTGAGGAGGGTCAGAATAAGGTGGGCGTATTTGATGCAAAGAACCTTAAATTGCTTAAGGAGATACCTACTGGACCGATGCCGTTTCATGGCATTGTATCGCCAGATGGAAGGCTTGTTGGAGTAAACCATGCCGGTCTTACTCCTGAAGGGAAGCTCAGGGTCTCTTTTATTGATGTAAAAACAGACGAGGTTGTAAAGATTATAGAGCTTCCAGTTGAACACAAAGGTGCTAAAGGGCTCGTATCATATCATAACGGCTGGAGCTTGGATGGCAGGTTTTTCTTTACGGGAAATAATTTTGATAACAAGTTCTATGCAATAGATACAAAAGATGGATTTGCAGTTGTCAAAGAAGCAGCATTTGAGAGCCTTCCGCATTATTTTACGCCGTCAAATGACAACAAAGAGCTCTGGATAGTTCTTGAAGGCGGCAAGGCTAATGCAAAGCCACGGATTGTTGTAATGAGCATTCCTTCACTAAAGGTTACCCACGAGATCAACATGTCCGCTGAATTAGGGGAGGTCATAGAGGCGCATCACGGAACCTTTACTTTAGATGGCGCTTACTATTACCTGTGCACCACATGGGCCGATCCAAAACGCGAGGGTACGAGCATCAGGATCTTTGATGTAAAAACAAAAAAAGAGGTAAAGCATCTTGTTGCCGGGGGCAAAGGCGGGGCTCATGCCTTAAATACCCCGGACGGCCGCTTTATAGTTATAACCAAGCACGGCGACAAAGTCCTTACTTTAATTAATGCAAAGACACATGAGAAAATAAAGGAGCTGAATGTGGGAGAAGGGCATGCGGCCTATCATGCCGTCAGTAAGGACAATACGAGGTTATATGTGCCTGATGCCTCGGGTCTCTATGTTGTTACCCTGGAGCCGTTTGCAGTGGTGAAAAAGCTGGATGTTCCGGGTGGAGCAGGACAGGCAATGAACCGATATGTTATTTATCCTGAGCTCCCAGTCGTATCAGGAAAATAAATGAATATCAGTTTCAACAAAAAAAGGTGTGCATTCGAAAGCCTGCTCCCTTGTGGAAAATGAAAGTATCATTTCTTCTTATAATTTTTTTCTGCATGGCCATGACAGGCGAGGCATGGTCGCTTGAAGCTGTAGTTAAGGGAAACGACGGTGCAGAGATGGTCATTGTACCGGAAGGAGAATTCATTATGGGGCTTTCTCCTGAGGAGAAAGGATATGAGAAGAATCCTTTAAGAAGAATATACCTTTCTGTGTTTTATATAGACAAGTATGAAGTTACAAATACCCTTTATCACAGATGCGTAAAGGAAGGTTCCTGCGCTGAGCCTGACTTGATAGTCTCCCACCCAAAGACGATTTTTGAGGACGGTAAGCGCTGGTACAGGGATGCCGGTATGGGCAGCTATCCGGTAGTCGGCGTAGTTGCGGGGCAGGCAGAGGCTTACTGCAGATGGGCAGGCAAAAGACTGCCAACAGCAGCAGAATGGGAAAAGGCAGCAAGAGGCATAGACGGAAGGAGATATCCCTGGGGCAATGCATGGCATGCTAACTTAGCAAACTGGGGAGACAGAGGGAAAAGAGACGGTTTTAAAAAGATTGCGCCTGTGGGCAGCTTCCCTAAGGGAGCATCCCCTTACGGAGTTATGGATATGGCAGGAAATGTCAGAGAGTTCACATCTGAAGACATACTCAAGGGGGGCTCGTGGTGGGATAATCCTTGGGACTTGCAAAGCGCTGACCCTGGCATTGAAGGCATTGTGGAGAGGGATGATAATATGGGGTTCAGGTGTGCAAAGTACCCATAGATTCTTGTTGAAAAGATAGTTTGCTTTACGCTTTTATAAGGATTTTTTATAAATTAATTCTGCCTTGACAAAGGCCGTCTACAATAGATATTATTTCACATCCTATCCTATATTTTTATTATTTCAGGAGGTAGACCCTATGAAATTGGCAGTATTTGTCAGTGATTATAAGAATACAGTTGATACACTTGACAGGCTAAAGGCTGAAAAGTTAGGGATAATCTTCGTGGCAAACGGAGTTTATCATGCAACCATGAAGGAGGATGGGAATTCTTCTCCGCTCCTTAAGAAATCCGCAGACTTTTATGCCCTCTCAGAAGACCTTGACACAAGAGGGCTTGGCAGTAAAACTGACAGCAGCGTTAAGGTTATAAATTATAGCGGCCTTGTTGATTTAATATTTAACGAATACGAAAAATTAGTCTGGTTATAGGAGGATTTGATAAAATGGGAAAACTTACAATCGGATGTTTTTCTTCACTTGTTGGGTCAATGAACCTTGACTTTTCCGTGAAACTTGCCTCTGCGGCAATAGAGAAAGGGCATAAGGTTGATTTCTGGGTTTCAGGCAACGGGACAATGCTCTCAATAAAAGGGCAGAAGGCATTTAAAGACTACACACACCTTGAAAAGACTGTTAAGGAATTGATGACAAAAGGTCTTACGGCCACAGCCTGCGAGGCATGCGCTGAGGCAAGAGGCTATCATAAAGAGAATACAATTGAAGGCTTTAAAAGACACAGCATGGACTGGTACCTTGCAAGCATTTTTGACGCTGACAGGGTGCTTCATATAGGAGGTGAGTAAATATGGCAACTACAAAACTTGGATTTATTGTTCAGAGGCCGCCTTATAAAAGTGAGAATCCAAAACTTGCCCTTACCCATGCAATTGCGAGCCAATCTGTGGAGATTTATCTTAACGACGGCGACATGGTTACAGCGGACTTAGCGTTCATAGGTGACGGAGTTCTAAACTGTATAAAAAACCAGAAGGCAATGGAAAACTACGGACTTACAAGCACAGAGTCGCATATAAAGAGTACCCTTATGCTTGACCTTAGTGTCTTTGTATGCAGGGAAGACCTTGATAAGTTCGGGCTTTCAGAGGATGATATAGTTATGGATGCTGAGGAGTTCGGGGCAGAGGTGAAGGTAAAGGTGGTGCCTTTTAGCGAAATAAATAAGATGATGGAAGAAGTGAATCATCTGCTGTTTTTCTAAAATTCAATATTAAATAGGAGGATACAATGGCTGATTTAAGATCACAGACACCGACAGAGACTCTTGATGTTCTTGGAAGGGTTTGCCCTTATCCGCTTGTTATGACAAAGAAGACACTGGAGAAGGCAGCGGCCGGCACGCTTCTTAAGGTTCTTTGCGATGCGCCGGCATCTGCTGAGGATACAATCCCAAGATACTGCGAAAAGCAGGGATATGGATGCGATCTTGTTAAGATTGAGGATAAAGGATACTGGGAGATATACATAAAGAAACCTTAAGAGCTGAAAACATTATAAAAATTAAAAGGGCGCCCCGATTGCTCGGGACGCCCTTTTTTGTGCGCCCGGCACGGGCGCAAGCTTGGCGGTGAAAGTCCGCTACGGGGGTTGATAGCGCCAACCGTTAGCTAAAGGCAAGGGTGTCCATCGTGAGGTGGAATCTGAAGGAAGCCAGCGGCAAAG
>JACQXF010000123.1 GCA_016208855.1 Nitrospirota bacterium
ATGGAATGGGCAGTACTCAGCACACAACAGGTGTTGACAATGTCCATGCCTGCGCAAATCTTGCCATGCTTACTGCCCATGTAGGCCATGCCATGACAGGGCTTAATCCCCTAAGGGGACAGAACAATGTGCAGGGCTCCTGCGATATGGGCGCTTTGCCTGAATTTTTCTCAGGCTATCAGAGAGTAAGCGATGATAAGGCAAGAGAGAAATTTGAAAAGGCATGGGGAGTAAGGCTTAGTCCAAGGCCAGGGCTTACCCTTACAGAGATGCTGAAGGCCTCTCTCACAAAAGACTTAAGGGCGCTTTATATCATGGGAGAAAACCCTGTTATCTCAGACCCGGACACCACGCACACCATAGAGGCGCTTAAAAGCCTTGATTTCCTTGCTGTGCAGGACATATTCATGACAGAGACAACAGCACTTGCTGACGTTGTGCTCCCTGCAGTGACTTTTGCTGAAAAAGACGGAACATTTACAAACACAGAAAGGCGCGTGCAGAAATTAAGGAAGGCTGTTGAGCCCATCGGAGAGTCAATACCTGACTGGATGATAATCTCGGAACTCTCAAAAAGGATGGGCTATGAGATGAGCTACAGGGCTCCTCATGAGATAATGGAAGAGGCAGCCCTCCTTACGCCTTCATATAGAGGCATATTGCATCACAGGCTTGATGATAATTTCGGGATACAATGGCCGTGCCCTGATGTAGTGCATCCGGGCACCCCTTATCTTCACAGAAAAAAATTTACAAGGGGCATGGGGACATTTATACCAACGTCCTTTATCCCGCCTGAAGAACAGCCTGACAGGGAATTTCCATTAATACTTACAACCGGAAGGAATTACTTCCAGTATCATACAGGCACAATGACAAGAAAAACCACCACACTTGAAAGAGAAGACCCGCAGTGCGCTGTAGAGATTAATACATCTGACGCAAAGTCTCTGGGCATAAGGCACAGGGAGAAAATAAAGGTATCAACCCGCCGCGGAAGCATTGAGGCATTGGCAAATGTTACAGATAAAATAATCCAGGGGACAATATACGTCCCTTTCCATTTCAGCGAGGCGGCAGCCAACATGCTTACAAATCCTGTTTCTGACAGAAACGCAAAAATCCCCGAGTTTAAGGTCTGCGCTGCAAGGGTAGAGAGGATATATGAAAGCAAGCCTTGTCCTTGATAAAAACAGCCTGTCTTACTGGCTAAGGCAGATAAGGAAAGAGTCTAATCTTATAGCGCCGATGAGGAGCGTTAACGGGGATATTGTCTTTGAGTCTGTTGACCAGATACACGAGGTTGTGCTTGATTACCCCCTGCCTCCGCCGCCTGTTAAAGAGTTTATATCCCCGCAGATGGAAGGAATGTTTGAGTACAAGAGGGACAATATTTCTGACTTGAGAGACAGGCAGAAAAGGGTTGTGTTTGGCGCAAGGTCATGCGATATATCGGCAATGAATATTACTGACAAGTTTTTTGGAGGCGAGACAGAGCCTTCTTATGACAAGAGGCATCCAAATAAAAAATTTAAAGACTCCTACTATTTTTCAAGAAGGCAAAATATAGTGTTTATCTCTCTGGGATGCAACAACCCGGCGCCTACGTGCTTCTGCCAGAGCCTTGGCACAGGGCCTTTTCTTGACAAAGGCTTTGATATTCAACTCGTTGACCTTGCAGACAGGTATTTCGTTGAGACAGGTTCAAATGAAGGGGAAAAGCTCATAAACAAGCACAGGCACTTATTTACAGAGGCTCAGAAGCAGGATTATGATGACCGCTATGAGGCCTTCTTAAGCAGCGTTTCAAAATTTGAAAAAAGGGTAAACCTTGAAGAGATAAGACAGATGATAATAGACGGCAAAGTGCCCGAAGCCCTGTGGGAATGGGTGGCAGAGAGGTGTTTTGAGTGCGGAGGGTGTGTGTATGAATGCCCTGTGTGCACATGCTTTAATATTGTTGATTGCCCTCACTCTAAGGATACAGGGAAGAGGTTTAAGATCTGGGATACATGCTTCTTTAAGGGCTTTACACAAACGGCAGGTGGGAATATCCCTGCGGAAAAGAAGGTCTTAAGGACAAAGAGGTGGTGGTTTCATAAGGTGCTTTATGACCTTGAACAGTTTACTTCCTTTGGATGTGTAGGCTGCGGAAGATGCACCATCACATGCCCCGGACGCATTGATATAGCAACCGTCTCAGAGAAGATTAAGAGATGGAGGTAGATTTAAATTAAAAATTTAAAATTAAAAATGCAAAATTATGGCCAAAGACAATAACATTTACCTCCCCTCTAAGGCGCTGATAAAGGATGTCACAGACTTAAGCTGTGATGTAAAGCTGTTTAAGGTAATGCCTGAGAAAAAGACTCAGTACCTGCCGGGGCAGTTCTTCATGCTTTCTTTGTGGGGTACAGGCGAAGTTCCCATATCAATAACATCTACAATCGGATTACAGAAACATATTGAACTTGGCATAAAAAAGGTTGGAAAGGTCACAAGTGCGCTTCATGAGCTTAAGGCAGGAGATACGCTGTGGCTAAGAGGCCCTTATGGCAATAACTTTAATGCGGATATATCAAAAGGGAAAGATGTCATATTCATCGCCGGCGGCATCGGCATACTTCCGCTAAGGTCATTGATTAATTTTGTCTTAATGAATAAAAAAGAGTTTGGCAGGGTTTTTCTTATTTATGGCTCAAAAAATACCTCCAATATGCTCTTTACTCAGGAGATAAAGCAGTGGGCAAAAAAAGGGCTTGAGATAATATTAACTGTGGATGAGACGGATAAAAGGTGGAAAGGCTCTACAGGCCTTGTGACAGGGCATCTTGATAAGATAAAGACAGATTTTAAAAAAGCATCTGCCTATGTGTGCGGGCCTGAGATAATGATAGAAAACACGATGAAGGAGTTATCTCTAAGGGGAATGCCTGATAAGCTTATCACTACCACGCTTGAGGCAAGGATGAAATGCGGAATGGGCAAATGCGGACAGTGCTACCACGGCATAGAATACATCTGCACAAACGGCCCTGTTTATAGTTATGAGGAGATGAAAAAGAGGTTATATTAACCTGAAAAATGCAGTTAAGAAAATAGATAAAATGGCATAGATGCCTTCAAAACCTCTATAATGCAACAAGATTTGATGTGTGTCATTACATAATCTTTATTAATGTCCTTGCATGAATTAATGCGTTTACTGATTATGTAACGACATGCTAAGGAGTTGCTAATAGAGCTTTTTCAGTCATCCATGCCATTTTGAACTGCATTTTTCGGGTTAACGCTTATTAAGCCTTAAGAAATTCTTCAGCAAGTCTTTCCCCGCTTTTGTAAGAATTGACTCGGGATGAAACTGCACGCCCTCAATTATGTATTCCTTATGCCTTACGCCCATTATCTCATCAGCGTCTGTCCACGCGGTTATCTCAAGACAGTCAGGCAAGGTCTCCTTCTTTATTAGCAGCGAATGATACCTTGTTGCCTCAAACGGATTTGGAAGGCCTTCAAAGATGGTTTTTCCGTCATGGTAGACAAGGGACGTCTTTCCATGCATTAATCTCGGGGCATTTATTATGTCTCCTCCAAACGCCGCACCAATTGACTGATGCCCAAGGCAGACGCCAAGAATAGGAAGTTTACCGGCAAAGCGTTTTATAACATCTATTGATATGCCGGCCTCTTTCGGAGTGCATGGGCCCGGCGATATGACTATCCTTTCAGGGTTTAATCCTTCTATCTCAGGAATAGTTATCTTGTCATTTCTAAAGACCCTTACATCCTCGCCAAGCTCGCCGAAATACTGAACGAGGTTGTAGGTGAAAGAATCATAGTTGTCAATCATTAAAAGCATGTTGTTATTATATCTTATAGCTTTAAAAAACCTTAATACTACACTCGATAGTTATTTTAACTCAATTGTAGTTCCCATAGGATCGCATTAAATTGCAAGACTTAAAACCTCTTTATCTAAGATGCCCTCATAATCCTTCAGAAAAAATCCTCGCTTTCGCCATAGCCTGATTAATGTCTTCATACTTATAACCTTATTAGTAGCTCTCGTTTACCATGTCCATTGCCTTTTTGATTATATCGTTTGACAAATAAAACTTATGTTTTCTTAGGTTGTCTAAAATTGGTTTAATCTCAGAAATTATTCCCCTTTGTTTTGCTGTAATCAATAAACCCACTGTTCCAGCAACCGGTAGCCCTAATGATTTTGCATACCTCCTTGCCCTAAGGTCGTCAAGCAGAAGCAGGTCTGCTTTCATCACACGAAACAGAGCTATTGCCTCAGCCTCGCCTTTATCCATATCCTGATAGAGTTTCGTTGCATCTGATTCTGCCTCAGATGAAAGATTGTTTACTGAAAGCCAATCAGGCACAACATAACCGCCTGGCCTGAGCCATTCTTTGTCAACAGATGGAGGCATTATTACTTTCTTAAAGAGCCTGCCGAGTATCCAAAGATACTCTACTTTATCAAGAAGTATTAAAGGGCTTGTATTGGAAACAGCAATCATTACTGTTTCCCCAATGTTGTTACTTCTTCTTCAAGTTCTTCAGGAGTTATTCGTATAAAAGGTATCCCTTTCATACCTGCATACTTGATAAATTCAAACCTATCCATTCCAAGTATCTCAGCCGCCTTGCCGCTGGATATTCTCCCTTCCCTATATAATTCAAGCACAGCCGCTTCTTTTATTAAATCTGTGCTATCCTGATAAGTTGTTGACAGTTTATCAAGCACCTCAGACGGTAATGTTATTTGTATTGTTCTTAAGGGCATGTAACACCTCCAATCTTGTAAATATTTTTACTAATCCGGTCATAAACATTTAATTCTGTCATTGCGGCTTGTCCGCTCTAAACGAGCCTTCGGCTATCCTTCTTAAAGAAAGATCCCCGACAAGCGGGAATGACAAACTATGAGGCTTTGTTATATTAGGTCTTAGTAAATCTAAAGTCCTTTTTCCGCCATCTCCACCGCCCTGATCATTGCCTTTGCCTTGTTAATCGTCTCCATATATTCTCTCTCCGGGACTGACTCGGCCACTATGCCGGCCCCTGCTTGTATATACGCCCTTCTGCCTTTAAATATTATAGTCCTTATGGTTATGCACATATCCATATTGCCTGAAAAACTGAAATACCCGACGCATCCTGCATAAGGCTCCCGCCTTGTGGGTTCAAGCTCTTCAATAATCTCCATTGCCCTTACCTTAGGAGCGCCTGTAACAGTGCCTGCCGGAAATGTCGCCCTTAAGACGTCAAAGGCGTCAAGCCCAGGCCTAAGCTTGCCAACAACATTGGATACAAGATGCATCACATGAGAATATTTTTCTACGGTCATAAGCTCGGTGACCTTTACGCTTCCTGTCTCCGCAACCCTTCCGACATCGTTTCTTCCAAGGTCAACAAGCATTATATGCTCTGAGATCTCTTTTGGGTCAGCCTTAAGCTCATCCTCAAGCCTTTTGTCCTGCTCTGCAGTGTCTCCCCTTCTCCTTGTGCCTGCAATTGGCCTTAGCTCTATTGTATCACCCTCAAGCCTTACAAGTATCTCAGGCGATGACCCCACAAAACTGCACTTCCCTGTATCTATGTAGTACATATAAGGGGATGGATTTATAACCCTCAGCGCCCTGTAGGCATTTATTGGATGAATATTTGTATCCCTATAAAAATTCTGGGAGAGCACTACCTGAATTACGTCGCCTGCCATTACATATTCTTTTGCCCGCTCAACTGCCTTTAAAAAGTCCTCTTTGGCGAAATTAGATGAAAATTGATGTTCTTCACTGACACTCACACTTTTATTCTTTGGAGGCGATACCTTGCCTTTTAATTTCTTTACTATCTCTTCTATCTTTTGCTGCGCCTCCTTGTACGCCTCCTCATGGCTCTTGCCGTCCACATAGGCATTTGATATAACCTTAATCTTTTGTGTCAGGTTGTCAAAAATCAGAAGTGTGTCAGTAAGCATAAGAAAGAGGTCCGGAAGCCCCAGACCCTTGCGGTGATAGTTGGGAACTCTTTCAAAATACCGCACCGCATCATAGCCTATATATCCGACGAACCCTCCAAAGAACCTCGGGAGGCCTGGCATGGCTACAGGCTTGTATCTTCTTAGCTCCTCTGAGATTACTTCAAAGTGGTCTTTGTTAAACCTGACTTTCTCTTTTTGTCCGTTTCTCTTAATTGCGAGGCTCTTCCCTTTGCCTTCAATCGTTACGGAAGGGTTGCCGCCCAGGAAGGAATATCTTGCCCACTTCTCTCCGCCAAGGACACTCTCAAAAAGAAAACCTCTCTTCATCTTTAGCTTCAGATACGCTGACAGCGGAGTCTCAAGGTCTGCAAGTATCTCCTTACAGACAGGGATGAGGTTGCCTTCTTTGGTTTTCTCTTTAAATTCCTTGAAATCAGGATAAAACATTTAGTATTATAACTCAGAAGTCACTTAAGAGTTAAGGATTAAGTTTTTGTCATTCCGTGCTTGCCTGCCCTCGAAGTCTTTAATCGGGGGACACGGAATCCAGTTGCTTAATTTTTCTGGATTCCCGCTTTCGCGGGCATGACGTAAACAAACCTACTTTTCACTTCTAACTTTTCACTTTTGACTTGTTTGTTGCGGGTGTAGCTCAGCTGGTAGAGCACAACCTTGCCAAGGTTGGGGTCGCGGGTTCGAGTCCCGTCGCCCGCTCCATAAAATCAGTAACGAGTGACAAGTAATTAGTAACAAGCTTAAAATAAATAACTCGTTACTGCCTCTATTGGCGGCGTACCCAAGTGGCAAGGGAGAGGTCTGCAAAACCTTTATCCAGCGGTTCGAATCCGCTCGCCGCCTCCATAAAATACAGAACAAAGAGCAAAGAACACAGAGCCCAGACTAAAGCAAACCCGTATCCTGTATTTCATTTAGCCTTAGCTAACCCTTCTAACATCTCCATAAACTTAGGAAAAGACGTGTTTACGCAGGTAGTATCTTCAATAATTGTCTCGCCGTCTGCCATAAGCCCTGCTATTGCCATAGACATTGCCACCCTGTGGTCGCCATGACTTTGAATGCTTGCTGGCTTCAGTCTATTTCTGCCCTTAATAATAATGCCGTCTTTTAATTCCTCAACATCCACGCCGGCTTTTCTTAATGCCTCTGCCATTGTCTTTATCCTGTCTGACTCTTTGACCCTTAATTCTTCTGCGCCTGTTATCTTTGTTACACCCTCTGATAAAGATGCGGCAACACAGAGTATAGGAAATTCATCAATAGCCTTTAAGATTAAATCCCCCCCTACTGTTACGCCCCTGAGGCTGGAATGTCTTACATGCAAATCAGCAACCGGCTCACCCGAAACTTCATGCTCATTTTTAGTCTCTATGTCTGCGCCCATTAAGTGAAGTATATCAAGAAGCCCTGTCCTTGTGGGGTTTATGCCGACGTTTTTAATCACTATCTCCGAGTCAGGCACTATAGCGCCTGCAACAAGAAAAAAGGCAGCAGAGGAAAAATCAGCCGGGATGATTATATTGAAAGGATTTAGGGATGCCCTGCCTTTAATGCTTATCTCAAGGTTTTTTATCTCAATACCTGCGCCCTGCGCCTTTAACATCCTCTCTGTATGATCCCTTGATTTATCAGGCTCGGAGATTGTAGTCACACCATCACAGTACAACCCGGCAAGAAGTATTGCTGACTTAACCTGCGCGCTTGCAACAGTGGACTTGTAGTTTACCGGGGTTAAGCCCCCTCCCTGAATGGTAAGCGGCGGATAACCTCCTGCCTGAGATGTGATTCTTGCGCCCATCTCAACAAGGGGTTTAATAACTCTCTGCATAGGCCTTCTCCTAAGTGAGTCATCCCCTGAAAGGGTGGCAGAAAACGGCTGGCCTGCAAGCACCCCGCAAAGAAGCCTCATCGTAGTCCCGGAGTTTCCGCAGTCAATAATGCCTGAAGGTTCTTTTAGCCCTGTCAGGCCTTTACCATCTATTATTATCTCTTCGCCTTTGTCCTCTATTTCAACACCCATCTGCCTGAATGCGGCAATTGTTGTAAGAGGGTCTTCTGCGCGAAGAAAATTTTTTACAGTACTTCTGCCTTGAGAAAGGGCGCCAAGTATTATTGCCCTGTGTGAGATGGATTTATCAGCAGGCGGCTGGACCTCGCCGCGGAGAGGACTGCTCTTTCTAATGCTAAAGGTTTCCAATTCCCTGTCTTCCTTTTTGAGCACTCTTAAATTCCTCCTCAAGCCCGTGCCAGTCTGACTTCTCAAGAAGCCCTTTAATATGCCCTAAGGAGGATATAAGACGGCTTAGCGACTCAATGATATTCTCCTTATTGGATGAACATATATCACGCCACATCTCAGGAGAACTCATGGCAACCCTCGTCATGTCCCTGAGGCTTGGGCCGCTATGCTTTAGAATGTCCTTATTTAACTCAAGCAAGGTATTTACAAGGGTATAAGCCACTACATGGGGCATATGGCTTACTGCGGCAAAAATCCGGTCATGCTCTTCAGGGGTCATTATCAGCACCTTTGAACCAAAGAGCCTCCAAAGGTTGGCTATCTTCTCAATGGCGCCTTGTCCGGTATTTGAAGTCGGGGTGATAACACATCGCGCGCCTGTAAAAAGATCTGCCGTTGCATCAATTATACCTGAGCTTTCTTTTCCTGCTATAGGGTGCCCTCCGACAAAACTTACTCCTTGAGGCATTAGCGGCTCAAGCATCTTCACAACATTAACCTTCACGCTCCCGACATCAGTAATAATTGCGCCTTCTTTTATATTGTCTCTGATCTCTTCAAGGGTTTTTTGAAACTGACCTACAGGGAGGGAAAGCACAATCAGGTCAGCGTCTTTTACCCCCTCTAAAGCAGCAGTAAAGTAGTCATCAATAATGCCCAGGTCTTTTGCTTTTAGAAGGTTCTCTTTTTTTCTTCCTATGCCGATTATCCTGCCGGAGTATCCAAGTTTCTTAAGTGAAAGCGCAAAAGAACCGCCGATAAGGCCAACTCCTATAATAGCAATTCTTCTAAAGTCTATATTTCCCCTACTCTTCACTTGTCACTCGTTACTTGTCACTGTCTTTAGATTTCCCTGCCCACAGCCTTTGCAACTGCCTTCAGCTCCGTCATAAGAGCCTTAAATTTTTCAGGCTTCAGAGACTGCTCTCCGTCTGATAACGCCTCATCAGGCCTGACATGAACCTCAATTATCAGTCCGTCAGCGCCTGCTGCTACGGCAGCCTTTGCCATTGGCGCAACAAGACGCCATTTGCCAACGCCATGGCTTGGGTCAACAACTACAGGCAGGTGTGAAAGCCCCTTTAAAACAGGCACTGCGCTTAGGTCAAGCGTGTTTCTTGTTTCTGTCTCAAATGTCCTTATCCCTCTTTCACAGAGTATAACCTTGTGATTACCCCTGGACATTATATATTCAGCCGCCATCAGGAGTTCCTTAATAGTTGCAGACAGCCCCCGCTTCAATAGCACCGGCTTGTCATAAGAGCCTACCTCCTGAAGTAATCTAAAGTTCTGCATATTTCTTGCGCCTATCTGTATGATATCCGTGTATTTAAGAATCACATCTATATCCCGCGGGTCCATAATCTCTGTCACAACAGGCATCCCTGTTTTTTCTCTCACATAGGCAAGATGCGCAAGCCCTTCCTCTCCGAGCCCCTGAAACGCATAAGGGGAAGTCCTTGGTTTAAATGCGCCTCCGCGTATAAACGCTGCGCCTGCTGCCTTTACTTCTTTTGCTGTTTTAAGCAGGATCTCCCTGTTTTCCACAGCACAGGGGCCTGCAATGACCTGTATCTTTTTGCCGCCTATTGCATGTTTGCCGACTTTTATAACAGTAGCTTCGGGCTTAAAATTCCTGCTTGCAAGTTTAAAAGGCTGGATAATGCGAAGCACCTTTTCAACACACGGCATTGCCTCAAATGCATTGCCTTCCTCTTCTGTAATCTTTGATGTATCGCCTATCACGCCTATCACTGTCCTCTCAGTGCCTTTTGAGATATTGGCTTTAAAGCCCATACTCTCAAGCCTCTTTACGACATGGCGTATATCTTTGTCAGTTGCACTTGCCTTAAGTGCTATTATGTCCATAATATCCCCCCCTTTTAAATAAATAGTAAACAGTAGGGAGTAAGCAGTATGGAGCAAGAACAAAGGCCTCTTTACTGCCTACTGCTTACTGCTTACTGCTTACTCCCTACTGCTTTACTGCCTACTATTTGTTTCAGCGTTTCTATAAATCTCTTATTCTCCTCAGAAAGGCCTATTGTCACCCGTAATTCATGGCGCCCCATCGGCCTTACTATAACGCCGTATTTGAGGAGTTTCTCATACAGCCCCATCGCCTCTTCTTCTTTAAAGGAAATATATATAAAGTTTGCCTCTGTAGGCACATAACTGATATTCAGCGCGCTTAGCTCCCTGTAAAGATATTTCTTGCCCTGCTCATTGAGCCTCTTTGTCCTTTTCAGATGCCCTTCATCCTGAAGCGCGGCAATAGCAGCCTCCTGCGCGGCAGAGTTTACATTAAATGGCTGCCGGATCTTGTTCATCTCTGTCACTATAGCCCCTTTTGAAATGCCGTAGCCGACACGCAGCCCGGCGAGTCCGTATATTTTAGAGAATGTCCTGAGAATAAGTATATCTCTGCCCTGCCTAAAGTATTTCATGCTGTCAGCATAGTAAGGAGAGGAGACATATTCATAATAAGCCTCGTCAACAATAACCAGCACGCCGTCAGGCACTTTCTCCATAAAGGCATCCATCTCGTCTTTTGTATTGATAGTGCCTGTCGGGTTGTTAGGATTTGCTATAAAAATAATCTTTGTCCTGTCTGTTATCTCTGATGCCATGGCCTGAAGGTCATGCCGCCACTCCTTAAGAGGCACTACTATATTCCTGCCGCCTGCTGCCTGAACTATCATTGAATAGACGACAAAGCTCGGATGAGCCATTATTGCCTCATCCCCGGGCATTAGAAATGTCCGTACCGCTATGTCAATTAGTTCGTTAGAGCCGTTTCCAAGCAGGATTTCTTCATCTGATACATTTAGTTTTTGCGCGAGGGCATTCTTCAGATAATAGCAGCTGCCGTCAGGGTATCTGTTAACACCCTGAAGACCTCTTCGCATTGCCCTGACCGCAAGGGGAGAGGGCCCAAGCGGGTTCTCATTAGAGGCAAGCTTTATAGAGCCGCTAATCCCAAGCTCCCTCTCAAGTTCTGCAATAGGCTTCCCAGGGACATAGGGCTTAATAGTTTTTATGTATTCCGGAGCTTGTATCATTGTTTAGTTACTAATGACAAGTTATGTGACCATATTAGCCAAACTTAGTAAGAGTTAAAAGTTATCAATCAGCAGACGGATAGGAGCCGAGCATCTTAAGATAAAGGCATTCTTTCTTTATCTCATCAATCGCCTTTTTGACCTTATGGTCATCACCGTGCCCTTCCATATCCACAAAGAATATGTATTCCCATGCCTTTCTCTTTGAAGGCCTTGACTCTATTTTGGTCAGATTTATCCTGTGCCGCGCAAATGGTTTAAGCACTAAGTAAAGCGCCCCTGCCTTGTCCTTCACAGAAAACATCAGCGAGGTCTTGTCTTTCCCTGTCTTCTGTGGTGAATCTTTTGCGATTACAAGAAAACGCGTGTAATTGTACTTATAGTCCTCAATATCTTTTTCAACAAACTTGAGCTTATAGGTGCTTGCTGCAAGCTCGCTCGCAATAGCTGCTGCTGTGGGGTCCTTTGAGACGCGCCTTGCGGCAGCAGCAGTGGTAAGCTCTTCAATGATAGGCACTCCGGGAAAGTTTTTTTCAAGGTAGCCTCTGCATTGAGCAGTTGCCTGAGAATAGGTGTAGATCTTTTTTATGTCCTGCCTCTTCCCTGTCTTTGACAAGAGATTATGGGATATCTTAAGCATAATCTCTGAGGCTATCTTTAGTTCAGAATCTATAAACATATCCAGCGTATAATTAACAACGCCTTCTGTTGAGTTCTCAACCGGCACAACGCCATAATGGCTTTTTCCGCTCTCTACAGCCTCAAAAACAGCCTTTATTGTGCTCTCAGGCACATACTCAGCAGAAACACCAAACTGCTGCCTTGCTGCGAGATTTGTAAAAGTCCCTGAAGGCCCTAAGTATGCTATCCTTAACGGCTGCTGCAAAAATAGAGAAGCTGAAAGTATCTCCCTGTATATTGCCTTTAGGGCATCATTTGGGAAAGGCCCCTGATTTACCTTCTGAAGCCTTTCAAGGATCTCTTTTTCCCTTTCAGGAGAATGAATGGCAAGATGTTTATCATTTTTAGCCTTCTTGATTTTGAGGACAACATTTGTTCTCCTATTTAATAAGCCAAGTATCTCTGCATCTATTTTATCGATATTTGACCTGAGGCCTGTAAGCTCTGCCACCTTTTCTTCTCCCTGTGTATTAATTTGGAAATTTTATATGAGGGCTTTAGTTTAGTAGTTTCTGTAAGTTTTTTCAAGAAATGTCCTAATTGTGAGAAATGATGTAAAGCGAGAAAAGAAGTAATGCATTTCTCGCTCAAAATTATGCTTTCTCATTGTTTATGAATAATTTGGGCTAAGATTAAACTTGCCATTGCAGCCGCTGGTTTATAAGTTATGCCATAAAACTATAACCATAAAAAACCTTGCAAGAATGACAAAAAACCTCAGTAAGAAATCTTTACACTCTTTATATCCTCACTTTTATATATAAAAAATAGTTCTTTGGAATCAATAAATTATATTTAAGCATGAATATTGCTAAATATTAATCAAGGTTATATATTTTTATTGCAACTTCCTTTAGAAGGTGATATTTTAATCTCAGGAACGCCTTAAAAAATATATTAGCCTGAGGAGTCAACCATGGAAAAAGAACTTAAAAGAGGACCAAAACCCCTGTTAGGCGAGATGTTTCTTAGGCAGAGCCTGATAACAGAAGCGCAGCTCAAGGATGCCATTAAGAGACAGTCACAGACAGGCGGCCATATTGGGTCAATCCTCAGGGAGATGGGATACTTAAATGACGAATCTTTATTAAAGCTTTTAAGTGAGCAGTTAGAGACCCCTCCTGTTAATTTGTTTGAAACAAAGGTTCCTGCCGATACATTAAAACTATTGCCATTTGAGAAGATAAGATCTTTCAGGGTGCTGCCGTTTAAATTAATGGGAGTTAAAGTATATCTCGCCATGGTAAACCCAAAGGATATAAATACAATACAGGATATGGAGTTTATGCTCGGCAGGGAGGTTGAGCCATATGTTGTGCCCTACTATCAGATGGATAAGGCCATAAGTTATTTTGAAAAAGAAGGCTATGGGGAAAAACCCTTTGAAGGAGACTACTTAAAGGCAAAAACTTTAGAGGAAGAGACAGAGGAAGAGATTCCCCATGCAGAATCCATGGGGACAGATATATTTACACTCTTAAAACTTGTCGGTGATTATAATGCTACGGACCTGCTTATTACAGCCGGAGTCTCTCCAAGCCTCAGGATAAACAATGAATTAAAGAGACTGACAATGCCTCCGCTTACATCTCAACAGGTAGAAGAGCTTGCTTATCGTGTCCTTACAAAGGAGCAGAAGGCTGAATTTGAAGTAGAAAAAGAGATAGATTTCTCCATCTCACTTAAAGGCACCGGCAGATTCAGGATAAACCTCTACAGGCAGAGAAACTCTATCTCGCTGGCAGCGCGCTACCTTATTGAGAATATCCCGACACTCAGGGAACTTCACCTTCCTGAATGGCTAAGCGATTTTGCAGTAAAGTCACAGGGGCTGATCTTAATCACAGGTCCTTCAGGACACGGCAAGACTACGACAATGGCAGCGCTGCTGGATATAATTAATTCAAACAAGCGGTGCAATATAGTCACCCTTGAAGACCCTATTGAGTATCTGCATAAGCATAAAAAAAGCAACATAAACCAGCGGGAAATCGGCATAGACACAGAGTCATTTGCCGCAGGGCTTAAACATATACTAAGGCAGGATCCTGACGTTATAGTAATCGGCGAGATGAGAGACCCTGAAAGTATCTCTATAGCGCTTACGGCAGCCGAGACAGGGCATCTGGTAATAAGCACCCTTCACTCAATGAATACAACAACCGCCATAGACAGGATAGTAGACATCTTCCCCGCAAACCAGCAGCATCAGGTAAGGATGCAGTTTGCAGATATATTTCTTGTTGTTTTTGGTCAGAGGCTTGTCCCAAAGAAAGACGGTGAGGGGCTCATCCCTGCGTATGAAAAGATAACCAACAGCTTCAGGGTGCGAAACCTTCTGAGAGAAGGTAAGAGCCACAACCTTAGGTCGCTTATGCAGGTAGCAGCCGTGGATATGTCTTCTATTGACTACAGCCTTGCCATGCTTTGCCTTGAAGGTAAAATCAAGTTTGAAGACGGCTTAAAATTCAGCGACAACCAGCAGTACTATGAAGAGATGGTAAGAAGCGGGAACATCTTAGCCGCGAAGTGGTTATAGTTTTATATCCGGGGCAATCGATACCCTCCCTGTTCTGCCTGTTCCTGCCTCTATCTTAATGTCTGCATCTGTAAATTTTTTAATTACCTCTATATTTGTAAGAAGGTGTTCTGTAACCTCTGATGTAGTAAATGAGGAGCGGCTGTTTGATAGCGCCAAATACGGCACTATCTGATCCGCAAGCCTTTTATCCAGAGAGGCCCCGCTAAGATGAAACTTTATGAACTCCTCTGCTGCCTCCCTTCCTACTTCTTCAGCCCTTTTACCCCTTTCTCCTATAGAAGAAAATCCGGCGATAGAATGTTCAAATTCTCCAAGAATGAAAAAGAATGTCCCCTGGCCGATGCATGATATGGAAATAACCTCAGCCTCTGCATCAAATCCGTATGCCTTTAGCGCCTCAAACGCCCCATTCTTTTGTCTCTGGGCGATACTCATTGGAAGATTACCTACGGCTGATATAGCGTGCAGAGTCTTAAGGCTTCCCCTGTCTTCAATAACTATGGACGAGACAGAACTTACAGGCTTTATTAGCGCCTTTATAATACCGCCGCCTTTTGGGTAAAACCCTGCCCTTTCAAGGTGAATTTCAGCATGGATTCCCAGTTTTTCAAGGAGCAGTAAGAACACATCTCTTAAATAATGAAAAGGCGGGCTCCAAGGAACGTGGGTGCCGCCTGTAATTATTACCTGGGACTCATCATCTGTAAAGCAGAGTGGCAATAAAACAGTCTGAAGAACAAGCGAGGCAGAACCCGCTGTCCCTATATCAAACCTGTAGAAGCCTCCTTTTACTTTCCCCGGTGTAAACAGCAATTCCAAAGAACCGAGGGAATCACCCTTAACCTCTGCCCCTGATATTAGCTGTGCCGCCTTAACGCAGGCAAGATGCTGGGGCTGCAATCCGGGATTCTTTCTCTTTGCCCTTATGTTAAAAATCCTGATGGATTTTTCAAAATAACATGAAAGGGACAATGCAGTCCGCAGTATCTGACCGCCGCCCTCGCCTATGCCTCCGTCAATTTCAATCATTTACTATTACCGGAAAACTACTAACTCATAATCCGTAGCCAGATTACAATGCTTCAGTTTACGAGACCCTGAAATAAATTCAGGGTGACAGTGAAAACCCCTTAAATGTCATGCTGAACTTGTTTCAGCATCTCATGGCTACGGATTATAGTTACTAAAGATTGCCCCTATTATCCTTTCCTGCTATTATTATACTTGATGAAAAAATACGAAACTATAGACATCTCAGGGGATGCAGGGCTCAGGATATTCGGAGAGACTCTGGAAGAGCTTTTTGAGAACGCTGCCAGGGGAATGTATGAGCTTACTACAGATACCTCACAAATTGAGGATGATGACAAAAGGGTTATTGTCTTTGACGCAGAAAGCTATGAAAGCATGCTGATAAAATGGCTTAACGAACTTATATTCTTTTTTGATACATATAATTTTGTTGGAAAAAGATACGATATATGTATCTCCGAGGGAATATTCAGCGCAGAGGTCAGGGGCGGCTATTTTGACCCTAAGGCTAATGAGCAGAGGCTTCTCTTAAAGGCCGCGACTTACCACAGACTCTCTCTAAAAAAAAATGATTCTCAGTGGGAAGCAGAAGTGGTGTTTGATATATAAGATTAAGACTAAGGTTAAGGTTAAGGTTAAGGTTAAGGTTGAGATTGAGGGAATCCTTCCCTTAGCCTTAACGTCAACCTTAGCCTAAAGAAAGACATCCTATAAAGGAGTCAAGGCAGCAAACGGATAATAGTTGGATAAGGATAGGGCAGAGAAAATCGATTCTGAGGGAAATCAGGAAGTCGATTTCTACCTAATCCAGTAAATTTCAGTTGTCAAGGATCGTTCTTTG
>JACQXF010000144.1 GCA_016208855.1 Nitrospirota bacterium
CGTATTTTGCAGCCGTGTATCTTGGACAGAATATAAAGCTCAACATGCTTGTAGAGCGTGTCTTTCTGGTGTCTAAACGATTCTTTGGAGTGCCGAGTTTCTTCAATTACGCTATAGCCGATGGTATTTACAATCTCCTGTACCCTGACAAGACAGCATTACGAGGATTATCCCCTGCTGGCATCGATGATTTCCAACTCCTCTTTGAGTTTGGATAAAAACTCAGGAAACTCCAAAAAGAATTCGTTTGACACATCTGCCGCTGTGTTATATAGTTAAACAGTTAAACTATCCAACAAGGAGCATAGCATGTCATTGGTAAAGGTTAAAAACAAATATCAGATAGTCATCCCTGAGGATGT
This sequence comes from Nitrospirota bacterium, assembly GCA_016208855.1. GTDB lineage: Bacteria > Nitrospirota > Thermodesulfovibrionia > UBA6902 > DSMQ01 > JACQXF01. The sequence goes on from JACQXF010000144.1 coordinate 363, forward strand.
TAGGAAAAAACTCAGGGTTGATGTTGGAGACACGCTTGAGATTGTAGAGAAGGACGGAACCTTTGTAATAAAGCCTGTCATGGTTATAGAAAAATCTCAGGCGTATTTCTGGACGGATGAATGGCAGAAAGGCGAGAAAGAGGCGGAAGCGGCTAAGAGGAAGGGTAAGTTTAAGGAGTTTAAAAAGGCTGAAGAGGCTGCCAAGTGGCTAAAAAGCTGAGAATCCTCGATACCTTCAAGAAAGATTATAAGAGGCTTCCTCCTAAGATAAAAGAAAAAGTTGATAAACATCTCGCTTTCCTGGTAGAAAACCCGTCTCATCCGTCATTGAACCTGCATCCAATTCGCGGGACGAAAGAAATATGGGAAGGCTATATTGATTTTCATTATAGGTTTACCTTTGAGATTGACGGTGATTTTTATGTCCTCCGTAAAGTCGGAACCCATGACATAATAAAAAATCCATGAGCAGCAAAGGGGACAGTCTATTTTTAGGGAAGGCGAAAAGCTTCCTTTTGTTTTTTGACAAGCGGTTTTGATTCAGCCTATAATTTAGCCTATGAAGTCGCATAACATTCAAAATATATCCGATTATTTGAGCAAATATCCTGTTGCCATTGCTTACCTCTTCGGCTCTGAGGCAAAAGGCACATCAGGAGTTTTGAGCGATATAGATATTGCCGTGTTTTTCGATAAAAAAACAGATAAATCGGAACGATTCGATATGAGACTTAGACTCTCAAGCGAACTTTCCTCTATTAAAAATAAAAGTGTTGACCTTATCTTATTGAATGATTCCCCTGTTCAGCTTTCTTATGAGGTCATAAAACATGGGAAGTTGATATTCTGTAAGGAGAAATCTATGCAGGTTGATTTTGAGATGGAAATACTATCAAAATATCTTGACAGGAGATATTATGATAAAAGGCATGCAGAATTGGTTATGGAGAAAATAGCATCGAGAGGGCTTTAGTTTAATGCAAAAAGACCTTGGAGATTTTGAAAAATTCGCAAAATATATCATTGAGTATCTGCAAAAGATTGCTTAACTATGTCTTTATATTTTTAATCATTGCGCTGTCTTCAACCACTGCCTTTGCCGCTGATATCAATCTTACCATCCACCAGCAAAGCGCAAATGACACAGTTACAGCTACGATTCAAAACAACTCTGCCCAAAGCGTGGATATAAAATCCGTCTATATTGAATTTAGCAGTCAGAAACACGCATATTCATCAGAGAAAATAATTCCGCCACAAGAAGGCAATGCCTTCAATTTTACTGTCAAAATGCCATCTTTGCCCGGCAGTTATCCTCTTATTGTTACTGTCAGATATCTCAATGATAGTCAGATACTAACTCTCAGGCATGTCGGGTTGTTTAATTTTCAAAGCAATGCGCCGCTAAATGCAGCATGCAGTATTGAAGATTCACGCATGAACAGCGGGGGCGATGTTATCGTAAGGTCAGACAAACCAGAGAAGTGGAAACTTATCTTGCCTGAAGAGCTGCAAGCCATATCAGCTAAGACACTTTCCGATAAAAAGGTTTTTCACATCAGAAGCGCTGTCTCTGGATTTAAAAATGCCTATCCTGTGTTTGCAATTGCAGAAGAGGAGTCAGAAGGATTTCACAAGACAGAGATATGCAGCGGAATGCTCACAGTGGATACAACTGGGCGCGGATTCTTTCAGCGAGGAAGGGCGCCATCGGGTGTTTTACTTGGGCTGTCTGTGGTATTTTTGCTTTTCACTCTCTATGCAATAAATAAAAAGTCTGAATCCATTTTTATAACAGCTCTCGGCAAATATGCAGTCAGGATGTTTTTTATCTCAGTGTCTTATTACCTGCTTAAAAATCTTGACTCGTGGCTGGAGACGTCCCTTGCTTATATTAATTTTAAGCCTTACGAATATTTTGCCGGTTTTGCTATAGATAACCTGAGAGGCGGAAATTATCAGAATTTCTTTCACTGCTTTGTTGATGTGTATTTTGCGCTGTGCCTTCTGTTGACTTTGCCTTACCTTTTTTGGCTGGACAGGGAGAAACCGCTATCAGAGGATAAATATACCTCGCTCCTTAGAACGCTATTGTCTATACCCATTCTGTTCTCAAAGAGGAAAATACAATGGAACAGCCTAAGCAGGCTTGGCATGCTGACAATTCTTTTAAAGCTCTTCTTTGTGCCGATTATGGTGTCATGGCTCATAAACAATATTCTTCATATCAAGGGCATTATCTCATCTTCGTCGGCGTGGAATCTTTATTCGCTGAATGCTTTTCTTACCGATTTTTTTATTTTAATGGATACAGGCATATTCGCATTTGGCTATCTTGTAGAATCGCGTCTTTTGAGGAACGAGATAAAATCCGTTGACCCTACCTTTTTAGGCTGGCTCGTATGCCTCTGGTGCTATCCGCCGTTTAATGCATTTTCCTTTAAGCCTTTTGATTATCAGCTTATAGACATTGCCGTGAAAAACTATCCCGAATGGATTCATGCATTAATGATATGTGCAATTACATTCTTATGGGGGATATTTGTATGGGCATCGGTTGCATTAGGCTTTAAGGCGTCAAATCTTACCAACAGGGGGATTATAGCATCAGGACCTTACCGCTTTGTCAGGCACCCTGCATATACTGCAAAGGTCTTAATCTGGATTATTCAGGGCGTGTTTTTCGGACAGTTTTACCTTGGCATACTGCTTGCCTTTACCGCAATTTACCTGCTAAGGGCATGGACAGAAGAGAGGCATTTATCTATGGGGCAGGATTACATTGAATATAAGCAAATGGTTAAATGGCGTTTTGTTCCATATCTTATTTAAACTATCCCAAATACAATCTCCCTTTCCTCCACCTCAACCCTTTCTATCCTTACACTCACCTCTTTGCCGACAGTAAAAACCTTCCCTGTGCGCCTTCCTGCAAGACAGTATCTCTCCTCATTAAATTTATAATAGTCATCATTCATATATGAGACATGCAGAAATCCCTCAATAAAAAAGTCCTTAAGCTGTATCTTTAACCCATAAGGTGTAATGTCGCACACAATCCCCTCATATTCATCCCCAACCTTATCTTTCATAAACCATGCCCTCATGGCGCTTAAAACCTCTCTTTCAGCCTCATCAGCAAGGCGCTCTGTTCTTGATGAATGAGGGGCTATCTCAGGAAGCAGTTTTTCAAGCTGCTTTATTCTTTTATCAGAGAGCCTGTTTTTAAGCGAGTCTTTAAGTATCCTGTGCACCACAAGGTCAGGATAGCGCCTTATAGGAGATGTGAAGTGAGTGTAGCAGTCAGAGGCAAGGCCAAAGTGCCCGATATTCTCTATAGAATACTTAGCCTGCTTAAGCGACCTTAGAAGTATTATATTGAGAAGCGCCTCTTCAGGCTTGCCCTTTGCTTCTTTAAGTATTGAACGGAATGCCTGAGTGCCAGTCTTCTTGGTGCGTAATCCAAGTGCATTAAATATAGGCTTAAGCTCATCAATCTTTGAAGGGTCAGGTTTTTCATGCACCCTGTATAATGAAGGAAGACTAAGGCCCTCAAGATAAGAAGCCACTGCCTCATTGGCTGCTATCATGAACTCCTCTATCATCATATGGGCAAGGTTTCTCTCAGCCCTCACTATCGCTTCAGGCCTTCCCTGAATATCCAGAAGCACCTCAGGCTCAGGCAAATCAAAATCAAGGCTTCCGCGTTTTACCCTCTGCCTTCTGAGAAGTCCGCAGAGCTCCTCCATCTCCTCAAACCTGTCAAGCAGGTATGTATATTTATACCTCTCATGCGGGTCGTTATCAACGAGAATCTTTCTTACAGACGTGTATGTCATCCTTTCATTGCTGTTTATTATGCTTGGATAGAAATCCTTATCAATAAGGTCGCCGCTTTTATTAAACCTCATCTCAACCGTGACGGTTGCCCTGTCTGCTTTTGGCACAAGGCTGCAAAGATTGTTTGAAAGCTCTTTAGGGAGCATGGGTATTACCCTGTGCGGAAAATATACGCTTGTGCCTCTTCTCCTTGCCTCAATATCCAGTACTGAATCCCACGGCACATAATGACTGACATCGGCAATATGGACCCACAATTTAAAGCTGTCTCGCGTCTTCTCTATTGATATGGCATCATCAAAATCTTTTGCTGTCTCTCCGTCAATTGTTACGGTCAGAAGTTCCCTGCAGTCAACCCTTCCTTGCGCGCTTACCTTTTCTGTAAAGGCATGCGTCTCTTCCATTACGGCAACAGGAAATTTGGGGGAGAGCGAATACTCCTCAATAATCATGTCAACCTCAAGGCTCGGCTCGTCTGCCTGAGGAATAATCTTTAATACTTTGCCTTCAGGAGGCCTTGAAACAGTAGGGTAATCTGTAATCTCCACAGCAACCATATCGTTGTTTTTTGCGCCTCCGCGCTCCTTTGGCGCAATGTGTATGTCAAAAGGGATTCTCCTGTTCTTTGGCGTTACATAGAAAGAATTTTTCTCAATATGGAATCTTCCAACGATCTTCTTCTGTGACCGTTCAAGAATTTTTATTATGCTTCCTTCTCTTCGTGCCTCTCTCTCAATGCGCGCAATAACGCGGTCTCCTGACATAGCGCCCAATGTCTTGCGCGGAGGGATAAAGACATCTCTTTCGCCGTGTTTGTCAGGAAGGACAAAACCATAGCCGTCCCGGTGTGCATCAAAGGAGCCTGTAACAAGATTCAACTCCTCCGGCGCGCCGTAAAGCCCTGTGCGTGTCCTGTAAACCTCGCCTGAGTTGATTAATTCCTTTATGATCCGCTTAAGCGTGCGGGCCTCATTCTTTGGGATACGAAGGGCGTTTGCTATCTCTCTAAGGCTTGCAGGTCTTGAGGTTTTTGTTTTCAGGAAGTTGATAATCGGGTCTTTGGTCATTTCATGGAGATTATAACAAATACTCCTTCAAATATCTGCCTGTATAAGAAGCCTCGTGTCTTGCTATATCTTCAGGCCTGCCCTCTGCAATGATGCTTCCGCCTTCTTCTCCGCCTTCAGGACCCATATCTATCACCCAGTCAGCGCACTTTATCATATCAAGATTATGCTCAACTACCAAAACTGTGTTGCCTGCATCAACAAGCTCATTTAAGACCTTAAGCAGCTTATTTATATCATGGGGATGAAGCCCAACGCTTGGTTCATCAAGTATGTAGAGATAATCCCTCCTCATAGAAACGCTAAGTTCCGAACATATCTTAAGCCTCTGCGCCTCGCCTCCTGAGAGGGTCGTGGCAGGCTGCCCTAACTTCAAATAACCAATGCCTACTGCATCCATAAGCCTTAGTTTCTTTGTTAAAGAAGGCACGCGGGAGAAAAAATGCAAAGCCTCCTCCACTGTCATCTCAAGCGTTTCATGAATATTTTTACCGTTATATGTAATGTTTAGTATCTCAGGCTTATAACGCCTTCCTCCGCATTCGTCACACTTTATATAAAGGTCTTCAAAAAAATACATTTCAAGCTTCTGATAGCCCTCCCCTTTGCATGCCTCGCACCTGCCGCCTTCTGTGTTAAATGAAAAATGCCCTGCGTTATAGCCAAGATATTTAGCCTCGGGCTCGTCGGCAAAAAGCTTTCTTATGTAATCAAAGGCCTTTACATAGGTAACAGGATTAGAGCGCGGGCTTCTGCCTATCGGCTGCTGGTCTATAATCTTTACCCCCTTTAGATACTCCATCCCCTCAATTGATTCAAAAGGCAGGGGGTTTTTGTATTCAACCTTGAAAGACCTTGCCGCTGCATTATAGATAGTGTCCTCTACAAGGCTGCTCTTCCCTGAACCTGATACCCCTGTAATGCAGGTGATTGTCTGAAGCGGAATTTTTACATCTATGTTTTTAAGATTATTGCCTTTAGCTCCCCTTACATGTAAAAATCTGCCGCTTCCCCTTTTTCTAATCCTTGGGACAGAAATTGATTCGGTATTCTTCATGTATCTTGCCGTAAGCGTATCAGCCTTTAGAAAATCCTCTCTCAATCCTGAGAAAAGGACGCTCCCTCCCCTCTCCCCTCCGCCAGGGCCAAGCTCTACAATATAGTCTGCTGAATCAATAACTCCCTTGTCATGCTCTACGGCTATAATGGTGTTGCCTATGTCTGCAAGCTCCTTCATTATCCCTGTAATCTTGCTTATATCCCTCGGATGAAGCCCGACAGTTGGCTCATCAAGAACATAAAGCGTTGAAGTGAGTCTTGATGAAAGCTGGTTTGAGAGGTTAATCCTCTGAGCCTCTCCCCCTGAAAGCGTCCTTGCCTGCCTCTGAAGCGTAAGGTATCCAAGACCGACTCTCAGGAGAAAATCTATTTTGAGGTTAATCTGCCTTAGTATCTCTGAGGATACATCTTTTTCATATTCTGAGAGCTGAAGCCCGGAAAAGAAATTTCTTAACTTAGATACAGACATCCCTGAAAGCGCTGCGATGTCATAGCCTCCTAAAGTAAAGGCAAGCGCCTCCGGCTTAAGCCTGCTTCCCTTACAGGCAGTGCATATTACAGGCCTTCTGTATCTGCTTAAAAATACGCGCACATGAAGCTTATATCTCTTGCCTTCCAATTCCTCAAAAAACTCATTAATACCGTAGAACTCACTGTCACCCTTAAAAATCAGCCCCTTTACTTCAACGGGTAAGTCTTTATACGGCACATCAAGCCTTATCTTTTTCTTCTTTGCAATCTTCTCAAACTGCCTGTACCACCACTTGTATGAAGGCTTGCTCCACGGCTCTATAGCTCCTTCCTTAAGAGAGATTTCCTTGTCAGGAATAATTGCGTCTTCAGCGTACTCAAGCGTATTGCCAAAACCCTTGCAATGGGGACACGCACCAAGGGGATGATTGAATGAAAAAAGAAGGGGCTGAGGCGGTGAAAGTTCAATATCACATTCATGGCATCTTAATTTAGACGAGAAGTTCAGGACAGTATCAGCCTGGCCAATGATTTTAATCTTAACCCTCCTGTCGCCTTCTTTCCATGCAAGCTCAATAGAGTCCCCAAGACGCGGTTCATCTCTAATAATAAGCCTGTCAAGAACGACATTGAGTAACGAGTGACGAGTAACAAGTGGCGAGTTTATATCAACCACTTCCCCATTAACCAATATCCTGTGGAATCCTCTTTGGTTAAGCTTCTCTGGTGATTCGCGAGACTCAAACATTATTATCGCCTTCTCACCGTTATATTTTTCTATAAGCTCCTTAACAACCGATGAGGTATCCCATACTCTTAATTCCTTGCCGCATTTCGGGCAGTGCGGTTTTGATATCTTTGAGTAAAGCAGCCTCAGATAGTCATATGTCTCCGTAGTTGTGCCTACTGTTGAGCGGGAGGTCTTTACAGGGTTTCGCTGTTCAAGGGCAATGGCAGGACGGATATTATGTATTGCCTCAACCTTTGGCCTGTCAAGCTTTTCAAGAAAAAGCCTTGCGTAGGTAGAAAGGGACTCAATAAACCTCCACTGCCCTTCTGCGAAGATAGTGTCAAATGCGAGAGATGACTTGCCGGAGCCTGAAACACCTGTGACAGCTATAACCTTATTATGAGGCAGTGTCAGGCTTATGTCCTTAAGGTTATTCTGTTTTGCGCCTTCTACTATGAGTTCGTGTCTCGGCATTTAAGTATTTTAACAGATTTTAGCAGCCATCTTTATCGCTATGTTTTGGGTAGGGTGTGCGACAAATTTATTGGCAAACTATTTTTTGATGCAAATACTGTTCATTATCCCCCCTTTGGAAAAGGGGGGCAAGGGGGGATTTTCTAAAAAAGGAATATAAATTATTTAAAAAATCTCCCCTAACCCCTCTTTTTTAAAGAGGGGAACCTTCAAATCCACCCGTAACTGAATAGATACTTTAGGGTATAATAAAGTTCACATGAAAATTCTTATTATTCTTTTAGTTTTCACTCTAACTTCTGCCGCTGCCTTTGCTGATTTAATTATAGGCAAAGAGACTGTTTATATTATCAAAAAAAGCGACACCCTTGAGCTTATTGGCGCGCATGCAGGGGTTGACTGGAGAGACATAGCAAAAAGAAATGCTATTGACATAAAAAGACCACTCAGGATCGGGCAGGAACTCAGACTTAACACAAGAAAGATAGTTCCCAAAACTATAGACAACGGCATAATAATAAATATCCCTGACAGGATGCTCTATTTCTTTAAAGATAACCGCCTTGAGAAAGCCTTTCCTGTAGGAGCAGGCATGCCTTTATGGAGGGGTATTACCCGATGGAGAACGCCGACAGGCAGATTCACTATTACAGGCAAACGTAAAAACCCAACATGGCATGTGCCTCCTTCCATGCAGTGGAAGATGAAGATGGAAGGGAAGCCTGTTCAGACTGTTGTGCCTCCAGGGCCTGATAACCCCCTTGGAAGATATGCGCTTGACACCTCCATCCCAAAGGTTATCATACACGAAACCATCTGGCCTAACACTGTCTATCAGTTTAGAAGCCATGGATGCGTAAGGGTTCTGCCTAAGTATATGGAAGAGTTCTTTAAAGAGGTTAAGACAGGCACTCCAGGAGAGATAATATATAGACCTGTAAAACTTGCTGTATCAGATGGAAGGGTATATATTGAAGTTCACAGGGATATTTACAGAGAGATAAAAGACATTAGGGCAGAGGCCTTAAGGCTAATAGAGGACGCAGAACTTAAAGATAAAGTGGACTGGCAAAAACTGGATATGGCAATCAGGGGAAAAGCAGGAATTGCAGAGGATATTACCCTTAGCCCAGACTATTCATAACCATGCGTACCACCTGATAGGTCTAACTTTTCGTCTCATTCTCGGCAGGCATCCAGCCTGCCTCCGAGGCTTTTGCCGTAAAGTTCAGACAGGATGTCTGAACTTTACGGCAAAAAAATCCGCTCAAAGTCAGACCCATCAGGTGTTTGTTGTATCCATCTAAAATTTTATGAATTAAAAGGGTTAGGTAATGCGCATGGTTTTCATATAATTTTCACAACCATCTTCCTCTCTCTCGGGCCGTCAAATTCACAGAAAAATACAGACTGCCATGTACCAAGAAGCAGCCTTCCATTATCAATAATTACAGCTTTTGAGACGCCAAAGAGGGAAGCCTTTATATGGGCGTCTGAGTTGCCCTCAGAGTGTGAATAATTCAGACTATGCGGAACCAGTTTATCAATGACATTCTGAATATCTTTTACAACAGAAGGGTCTGCGCCTTCATTTATTGTAATGCCTGCTGTTGTATGCGGGACATATAAATAACATATGCCGCTTTTTACTTTTGCATCATCAATTATCTGTTGTATCTGTGACGTTATGTCTACAAACTCAGTGCGTGCCTTTGTCTTTATGCTTATGGTTTTTAGCATTGTATCCTCCCAAATACATAATCATAAAATTCTTTATCCACTGAAAACCCGACCCTTAATGCGAATAAATTTTTAGGCAGCCTGAGGCCCATGAGCTTTACAAGATCTTTTTCAGTGGTAATAATATCCATGCCTGCTGCAGATTCTGCGATCTTATCTATATCATTCTGATTATAAAAATAATGGTCTTTAAACGACTCTACCCCGATAGCTTCAGCCCCTATTGAATTCAGCATCGTCTTAAAATGTGCAGGGTTTGCAATGCCTGAGAATGCATATACCTTCCTATGATTTATAAAACTTATTTCTCTAATGCTCCAGTCAGGACTTACCATACATAACGGTTTATGAAACGCCTTATGTATCGGAGCATTATGGTTATACTCTCGTATCCTGTTGCTGACTGCATTTATAATCTCAGAAGGTACGGCATCTGCCCTTGTAATTACTACTGCCTGAGCCCTGCCTATTGAGCTTAGCGGCTCTCTTAGTATCCCTTCAGGAAACAGCCTTTCATTTCCAAATGGATTTACGGCATCAATAAGAAGTATATCTATGTCCCTGTGAAGCTGGTAGTGCTGGAACCCGTCATCAAGGATAAAAACGAGTGACGAGGGACGAGTAACGAGGGACGAGCTTAAAGCAAAGACACCGCCTTTGTATCTGTCTGCGCATTTTACAACAGGGACATCTTTTAGCCTCTCTGCCATTAATAGAGGCTCGTCTCCAAACTCTTTAGTAAGCAGTAGGGAGTAAGCAGTAGGCACACTTTTTTCGGTTTTGTTGCTGCTTACTGCATACTGCTTAGTGCCTACTTTCACAAGACACGGCCCCTTTGCCTTCCCTTTATATCCCCTTGTGAGAATACACGGGTTAAGTCCACTCCTTAGCGCCTCTTCTGCTACTGCTATAGTTGCAGGGGTTTTACCGGTGCCTCCGAGAGTGAGATTGCCAATGCTTATTACCCTGACAGGGAGTCTTCTTATCTTTTTTATGCCTGTCTTATACAGAAGACTTCTGCCTGAAAGGATTGTGCCGTAAAGTGCGCTAAGTATTGCCAAGGACACCCCTTATCAGTTCAACGGCTTTTCTAACTGCTCCGGCGTTGCTGTCAGTAATCTTCTTAGCCCTCACCCCTATCTCTGCTGCCTTCGCAGGATTATCAAGGAGATATCCTAATGTGTTGGCTATCTCTTCAGAGTCTTTTACCATAAGGCCTGCTCCTTCCCTTAAGAACTGCTCTACAAATGGGAAGTTATCCATATGAGGGCCAAAAAGCACAGGCTTAGACCAGTAGGCAGGCTCAAGAATATTATGCCCTCCATGGGGAATCAGGCTTCCGCCGACAAAGGCAATCGTTGCCTTTGAATAAATCCCTGAGAGCTCGCCGATGGTATCAAGAAGGATGACGTCAGCTGATAGCTCATGGTTCATAGTTTCATGCTTGTCTGTGTTCTGTGCTCTGTGCTCTGTGCCTTTGTGCCTTTGTGCCTCTGCGCCCTGCTTCAGATCCGTCCGCCTTATAAAACTGAGATTCCTCCTTCTGAGTATCTCTTCTACTTCCTGAAATCTCTCAGGCCGTCTCGGTGCAAGGAGGAGCTTTAAATCAGGATGCGTCTTCTTCACATTCTCAAATGCGCTGACAATAACCTCTTCCTCTCCCCTGTGGGTGCTGCCTGCTACAAATACCTCTCCTGTGATGTTAAGCTCAGGGAGTGAAGGGGGTTCAAAATCAAACTTAAAGTTCCCCATAACCTTTACCTTATCTGCCTCAGCGCCGATGGCTATAATCCTAAGCGCATCGTTATCACCCTGCATATAGAGACAGTCTGCAAATGACAACGCCTTTTTCATAAAAGGCTTTATGAGTCTGTATCCCTCAAAAGATTCCTTGGAGATCCGGCCGTTAAGTATTGCGACTTGAGAGCCGCTCTTTTTTAGCCTTCTAAATAACTGCGGCCATATCTCCGTCTCTATTGCTATGAAAATTCTTGGTCTTAACTGCTCAATAACTTTGTTAACACAAAAACAGGCATCCACCGGCATATACATAATCCTCTGTGCCTCAGGGAATCTGTCCCGCGCAATCTTTTGCCCTGTATAGGTTGTTGTTGAGAGGGTAATATTAATTTCAGGAAGTTCCTTTTTCAGTTTTCTTAAAAAAGGCAGAGAGGATATTACTTCGCCGACTGATACGGCGTGAACCCAAATATCAGTCTTTTCATATGCTGATAAACCAAGCCTCTCTTTTAAAAATTCTGCCCTGTTCTGAGGGCCTTTTTTAAATACGAGCAGCGGAAAATAAAAGAGAAGAGCTATGGCAGAGAGGATATTATAAAGTAGAAGCATCTTTTTCAAATTGAGACTTGTAGAGAGATTTGTATATGCCGCCCTTCTCCATAAGCTCTTCGTGCGTACCTGCCTCGGCAATATGCTGTTTATCAATCACTAAGATCTTGTCAGCCCTCTTTATGGTAGTAAGCCTGTGTGCAATGACAAATGTAGTCCTGTTAGCCATAAGGCTGTCAAGCGCCTTCTGAACAACAACCTCAGAGGCGGTATCAAGGGATGAGGTTGCCTCATCAAGTATAAGGATAGGCGGGTTTTTGAGCAGCGCCCTTGCAATGGCAATTCTCTGCCGCTGTCCGCCTGAGAGCCTTACGCCTTTTTCTCCGATTATTGTGTTATAACCCACTGGCATCTCCCGTATAAAGTCATCGGCATAGGCTGCCTTTGCTGCCTCTGTTATATCCTCCTCAGAAGCATCCAGCCTGCCAAAGGCTATATTGTCTCTGACAGTCTCATTAAAAAGTATTATATCCTGACTGACAATACCGATTTTACTGCGAAGAGAGTTAAGGGTAAAGGTATTAATATCTATGCCGTCAATACTGATGCTGCCGCTTGCCGGCCTGTAAAACCCGGGGAGCATATCCATAAGCGTCGTCTTCCCTGCGCCGCTCCTGCCAACTATAGCAATCAACTCTCCTTTATTTGCACGAAAGCCTACGTTATCTAAAACCTTCTTGTTTGTTCCGGGATAGACAAATGACACATTGTTAAAGGCAATCTCTTTTTTAAATTCCTTTAATTCTTCTGTTCCATCCGGCTCAGGCTCCTCGTCAATAAGATAAAATAATCGTTCAGCCGTTGCCCGCGCCTGCTGAAGATTATTGTTTGCAGCGCCCAGCCTCTTTAACGGCGTATATATCAAACCAACAGCAGCAGAGAATGAGATTAACTCTCCGAGGGTCATCTTGCCGAGCGTCACCAGATAAAAACCATAAAACATGATGCCTGCCGTGCCTATGCCTGTAATGATTTCGTGCAGCAATGTTGAATATTCAACTGTACGGGCGCCCTTTAAAGCTACCCTGTAATACTCCTTATTCTCCTTATCAAACTTCTCTATATGAAGCCCTTCCCTCAGGAATCCCTTTATCATCTTAATGCCTGAGATACTTTCAGTAAGCCTTACAACGAGGCCTGAGATCTGCTCCTGGGTCTTCTTGGCAATCTTGCGCATCTTCCTGCCAAACTTATTAATAACCATAAATGAAAACGGCATAACTACAAGGGCCAATAATGCGAGGTCCCATCGCCTTATGAAGGCTACAATCAACAGGACAATAAGCGTGAGCCCTTCAACAAAAACATCCTTTACTGAATATCCAAGAAGCCCCTGCAATGAAGAGGAGTCGTTAATTACTCTCGATATAAGCTCTCCGGAAGGCCGGTGGATATAGAAATTTAGAGGCAGGCTTATGAGCTTTCTAAATATCTGGTCTCTCACATCCCTTACTATCTTTGCCCCGACTGCGCGCATCAGAAAAGAATGGACAAAGGAAAAAAGGCCTTTAGATATAAACAGGCAGATATAGAGGATCATATATATTGCCACCTGATGCGTATCCTTTGTTGCGCCGTCTATAACAGGCTTGATATACCATGCCATAGCGCCTGTAATGCCTGATGTGCCAAGGCTAAACAAAGTGGCTACCGCAATAATCCACCAGTAGGGCTTCATATAAATTAATAAGCGCTTGTAGTGTTCCATCCTGCCAATTCCCCTGTAAGCTCTGCTACGCGCTTAGAGGCTGTCTTTTTACCCATAAGGTCTTTAATCGCGTTTAAATTTATCATCATGCCTTTTCTGTATTCGCTGTCAGTTATAATCCTCTTTATTTCTGAAAAGATATTTCCTGCAGTTGCCCTGTCCTGAACTAATTCTACTACAACCTCCCTGTCTGATAGTATGTTCACAAGAGATATAAACTTTACCTTCACAAGCATCCTGGCAATCAGGAATGTTAAGGCAGAGAGTTTATAGAATACAACCATTGGCGTCCCTATAAGGGCTGTCTCAAATGTGGCAGTGCCTGAGGCTACTGCCGCTGCCTCAGAGCATAAAACAGCCTCCCTTGTTAAACCCTTTAAGACCATGATGTAGTCAGGTATTTTTTCGGACAACTCAACCTCAGGCGTCAGAGGCAGCACTATCTGAAACTCAGGAAATTCATTGCGGATCTTTTCAGCAACCTCTATGAGTAAAGATAAATGCCTCTTTATTTCAGAAGGCCTGCTTCCGGGAAGAAGGCTCACTACAGGCAGAGAAGGATTAAGGCCGATTCTCTGCTTTATTTCTTCCCTTGTTCCTGAGATATCCATTGTCTCTGCGATTGGATGCCCTACAAATTCAACAGAAAGCCCAGCATTCCTATATATGTCAGCTTCAAAGGGGAAAAGCACAGCTATCTTTTTTACAAGCGATGCAATCTTCTTTACCCTTCCTCTTCGCCATGCCCATACCTGGGGGCTTACATAATACAGGATAGGTATGCCCATATTTTTTGCCTTCTTGGCAAGGACAATATTGAAGTCAGGATAATCTATAAGGACAAGGACTTCCGGCTTGTATTTTGCTAATGCCTCAACTGCCTTCTTAAAGGTCTTTCTGATTGCGCTGAGATTCCTTATAACCTCCGTAACACCCATAGAATGCGTTATCGGGGCTATTAAGTTTACCCCCTCGCTCCTCATACGGCTTCCGCCTATTCCTATTATGTCTGCATCAGGCCAGAGCCTCTTAATCTCCCTGCTCAGCAACGCCCCGTAAAGTTCTCCGGACGCCTCACCTGCGCTTATCATCAGTCTTTTTGACACCCCATAAAATATCATTATTGAGTGTTTAATGCAATATAACGTGGGTCTGAAAAATAGGTTCTTTCTCAAACTGAGTGGGTAAAGTCCCTCTCCCTTGAGGGGAGAGGGTAGGGAGAGGGTGATTAAATCAATGACAAAAAGGTTAATGCACCTTGCAAAATGGCTAAGAAAAAGAACAACGGATGTGGAGCGGTTATTGTGGGAGTCGTTTACGAGCAGGCAGCTTTGAAGGTATGAAGTTTAAGGGAAAGGCTTCATATGACACCCTCCCCTCAATCCACTCCCCTCAAGGGAGGGGGAGTAATTACCCACTTGA
>JACQXF010000124.1 GCA_016208855.1 Nitrospirota bacterium
ATGCTTTTTTGTCTCAGCTAAGAGAGGCTTATTTTTTTCAGACGACCTGGGCGGCAGGGTTATAGGCATGCCGATTTTAAGGGCATTGCTTTTAAGGCCGTTAGCCCTCTTTATCTCTTTTACTGAAATCTTATATTTTTTAGAGATGTTATAGAGGTTGTCGCCTTCTTTGACTTTGTATGTCTCTGCGAGGCTGCTGCCTGCAAGCAAAAGAGATAATATTAGAATAATACTAAACCGCAACACCTTCTGCCTCCTCAAATTCCCTAAGGGTCGGGAGCTCTGATAGATCCTTAAGCCCAAAATATTCAAGAAACTCTTTTGTTGTCCCGTACATGAGCGGCCTGCCCGGAACCTCTTTCCTGCCGAGTATCTTTATAAGCTTTCTCTCAAGAAGAGTTCTTAACGGCCCGTCTGAATTAACGCCCCTTATTGCCTCTACCTCTGCCTTTATAATAGGCTGCTTATAGGCGACTATTGCCAGCGTCTCAAGAGAAGGCTGCGACAGCCTTGTAGGCAGGGCTGTGCCAAGGAACTTCTTTACCCACGGCGCACAGGCAGGGTTTGTAATCATCTGATAACCCCCTGCTACCTCTGCAATTAAAAGACCGCTGTTACGGAGCTGATACTCGCTAATAAGCTCTGCCATTAATCTCAGCATGGCATTTTTGTCGAGTTCCAGTATATTTTTTAGCGTCTCTGCTGTCAGGGGTTCGCCTGACATTAAAAGAAGCGCTTCAAGAACGGATTTTGCTTCTCTCTCTTCCATTTTAGCCCTATACAGGGTAGCAAAATTACCCGAAAAAGGCAATAAAAAATTAGCTTTGGTAGAGGGAGACCCTGAAAGTGTCTTTATGGTGCTTGCCGAGGGGGTTCTTTTTTAAGACCTTGGAATTCCTTCCGTTTTTTAGCAATTCAAACATCCTTTGAAGGGATTCGTGCTGAAATCCATATATATCAATGACCGGTAAGCCGTAAGGAAACCTCTGATGGATAAAGTTAGACACAGGGCTGTAATTATGCAGCCTTGACAAAAGCAGAAGCCCCTTAAATATCCTTCTGTTTGTTTTAAAAGAGAAAAAAAGACTCTCAAGCATGCTTTCAAGGAAGACGTCATTTTTCTTCTGGGTTATTCTGTCTATTTCTCTGACTATGTTGCCATGCTCCCTATTAATAACGCTGTCTGATTTGACCTCTAATAGGGAATGCTTAAAAGGGAAATTAGAGTCCTTAAGGTTATGTACAACCGTATCTGCCGAGAGATGTGTAAGGTAGCCATAGGTAAATGCAGTCTGCCGCCCTGTTTTTGCATTTTCAAGAAGCCTCCATGCGATGTCCCAGTTATGTGAATTTTTCTCAAAGGCCTGAAACTTTCTACCAAGTATTATGTCAGCGCTTAGGTTTCCATAGAGGAAGTCATTTTTATACCTCTTTAAAAGCCCGTATATGCCTGCCGGTATAATAGCGGAGCCAAGCTCAAGAACCTGATTCCCGAGATAGGCATGGGTAAGAGGCCCCCACGCCTCTGCAACGGATGGAATAAATAATGCTGTAAGAAGACAGATTAGTATAAACATTTTACAACTGTATTAATTATAAGACAGTCTGTCTAAAAATTCTACTGTTTAGTAGTTAGTCTAAAAGCCTGACTGTTACCTTTGCGCCTTTTTTAATAAACTCCTCATCTTCAGGAAGGATTATAAGGCTGTTGGCAAGCATCATTGACCTGAGTATTGCAGAGCCCTGAGGGCCTGTGGTCTTTGTTATATAAGAGCCGTTTTCCCACTGGGTTATTGCCCTTAGGAAAAACCTTAAGCCCTTCTTCTTCTTTATATCCTCCTGAAGCACTGCCTCTATCTCTTTTTTGTTATCAGGCTTCTGACCTGACATTTTCATAAGTGAAGGTTTTACAAACATCTCAAATGCTACCATACTTGATACTGGGTTGCCTGGCAAGCCAAAGAAAGGCTTTCCATTTAGCAGGCCAAATATTACCGGCTTCCCTGGCCGCATTGCGATCTTCCAGAACTTTATCTCTCCGCCAAGCTTTATTAGCACATCCTTAACAAAATCATAATCCCCCATTGAAACTCCGCCAGAGGTGACTATCACGTCGCATTTAAGCGCTGATTTTATCTTTTCCTCTATATCAACCGGGTTATCTCTGGCTATGCCTATGTTTGCAGGAGTACCGCCGCAGTTTAACACCTGGCTATACAATGTATAGGTATTGGATGTGTGGAGTTTTCCGAGGCTTGTCTCTTCTTTTACGTCAATTAACTCATCTCCTGTGGCAATAACAGCTACAAAGGGTTTTTTTGTGACTTTTATCTTTGATATGCCTAAGGAGGCGAGTATGCCTATATGGGCAGGGCCAAGCAGTGTGCCTTTTTTTATTACAAGATCGCCTTTTTTTATGTCCTCTCCTGCCTTTCGTATGTTGTCGCCGAGTTTTGCTTCTTTAAAAATCTTCACTTCTGACTTCTGACTTCTGACTTCTAACTTCTCTGTGTCTTCAACCATTATCACTGAGTCAGCGCCCTGAGGTATCGGAGCGCCTGTCATAATCTTTATTGCCTGCCCGCTCTTTACTATTAAAGAGCTTATCGTACCCGCCCTGAGCTCTTCAATAACATCTAAGGTTCTTGGGGTTTCAGGCGAAGCGTCTTTGGTGTCAGAAGCAATAAGGGCATATCCGTCCATTCCCGAGTTGTCAAATGGCGCAATATCAGTGTTGCTGAATATGTCCTCAGATAATGTCCTGCCTAATAATTCAGTAAGAGGAACTGTTTCTGAACTCAAAGCGCCTGTGGAGTTAAGTATTATGTCTAATGCTTCGTTAACTGTAACCATGTTTTTTGCTTTTTATATATGAATAAAAATATAGAGGTATATTACAAAGGATGTACAGGGTTGTCAATTTATGTTTGTTTGACAAAAGGAATAATATTTTTTAAAGTTAGACGTCTTTATTTATAATGGGAGAAAAAATAATGCCAATTGCAAGAGTTACGCTTGTAAAAGATATGCAGTTTATTGCCTCTGCTGACTCAGGACATGCAGTCGTTATGGATGCAAATGCAAATGTGGGCGGCAATAACACAGGTTCAAGGCCTTCAGAGCTTCTTCTGATGGGTTTTGGAGGATGCTCAGGCATGGATGTAATCTCTATTTTAAGAAAAAAACAGCAGAATGTTAGCAGGTTTGAAATAAATGTAAGCGGCAAGACAGCAGAGACGCAGCCGCATTATTACACAGACCTGCACATAGAGTACATTCTTATAGGCAAAGATATTGCTGAGGATGCTGTAAAAAGGGCTATAGAGCTTTCGCTTGAGAAGTACTGCTCTGTAGGAGCAACGCTCGGCAAGGCGGCAAAGATAACATATTCGTACAAGATTATTCAGGAAAGCTAATTCTATGAGAATTCAAAAGGCAATCGCCACCCTTGGCTTTATAGGCTACCTCCCTGTTGCGCCAGGTACATGGGGCTCCGCATTTGGGCTGCTCTTAGCGGCCATTTTAAACCCCTCTGACCATGCAGTTTTAATTGCAGGCTTAGTTGTATTTATCATTGGCTCAATAACTGCTCATTCTACAGAGAAGCTTCTTGGCAAGGACAACACCCATATAGTAATAGACGAGCTTTGCGGTTATTTAATCTCCATTCTTTTTATACCAAAGACAATTCCTTACCTCGTCGCTGCCTTTCTGATATTCAGGGTGTTTGATATTATCAAACCGCCGCCTGCAAGGAATGCTGAAAGAGCTATTCCAGGAGGCCTTGGCATTATGCTTGATGATGTCTTCGCAGGCATTTATACAAACTTGTGTATACAGTTATGGCTGCATTTGGTTTGACAGTTGCATGCTATGCTATCATAAGTCCAAGGAGACCATGTAGGGCTTGAGATGTTTTATCGCAATAGAGATGCCTGCTGACGTTAAATCTAAATTAGGCCTGCTTGAGGAAGAGCTTAAAAAAGCCAGCGCAGACATTAAATGGGTTGAGCATAATAATATACATCTTACGGTTAAATTTCTTGGCAGCGTCAATGAAGAAGATATTTCCATGATAGTAAATATAATGCAGGAGATTTGCAAAAAGTATAAGCCGTTTAATCTTGAAATTAAAGGCATCGGCATGTTTCCAGTCACAAGACATCCGAGGGTCTTATGGGTTGGCGCAGAAGCAGACGAAGTCATAGAAAGTCTTCAAAGAGAAATTGAACAGGGCATGACAAAAGTAGGGATAAAAGAAGAAGACAGAGAATTTAACCCCCATCTCACGCTTGGAAGATTTAAAACTACAAAGGGCAAAGAGGCTCTGCTCAATATAATTGATTTGCATAAAAAAGACAGTTTTGGGATACTTAATGTCAGCTCTATAGCATTAATGAGAAGCGACTTAAGCCCTTCAGGGGCACGGTATAGCAGGGTGGCAGAGGTTCCTTTAGGTTAAAAATTTAGGTTCTTTCTCAAACTGAGTGGGTAAAGTCCCTCTCCCTTGAGGGGAGGGGAAGTAATTACCCACTTGAAATGAGAAAGAATCAAAATTTATGATTATAAAAAGGGAGGTTTTATGGCTGATAAAGAACGTCTGAAGGCTCTTGAAGGGGCTATATCACAGATAGAAAAACAATTTGGAAAGGGCTCAATAATGCGTCTTGGCGCCGAGGGCATCCCTGAGATTCAGTCAATACCTTCCGGCTCAATAGGCCTGGATATTGCAATGGGTATCGGAGGCTATCCGCGCGGAAGGGTTGTTGAAATCTACGGGCCAGAGTCCTCAGGAAAAACTACACTATCTCTTACTGCCATTGCAGAGGCTCAGAAAAAGGGAGGCAATGCCGCATTTATTGACGCCGAGCATGCCCTTGACGCTGGCTATGCAGGGAAGCTCGGAGTAAAAATAGATGACCTTCTGATAAGCCAGCCTGATACAGGAGAGCAGGCGCTTGAGGTTGCAGAGACCCTTGTAAGAAGCGGTGCGCTTGATATTCTGGTAATAGACTCTGTGGCAGCTCTTGTTCCAAAGGCAGAGATTGAGGGCGACATGGGAGACAGCTTGCCGGGGCTTCAGGCAAGGCTCATGAGTCAGGCGCTGAGAAAACTCTCCGCTGCCATAGCAAAGAGCCAGACAACCGTCATATTTATTAATCAGCTAAGAATGAAAATAGGCGTGATGTTTGGAAACCCTGAGACAACTACAGGCGGACATGCCCTTAAATTCTACGCCTCTGTAAGGCTTGATATAAGAAAGATAGAAAATATCAAAGGCGCTGAAGACGCAGTAGGAAACAGGGTAAGGGTAAGGGTGGTAAAGAATAAGGTTGCGCCTCCGTTTAAACAGGCAGAGTTTGATATATACTTTAATGAAGGAATCTCAAAGGCAGGCGAGATTATTGACCTTGGGGTGGAAAAAGGCATTGTGGATAAGGCAGGGGCGTGGTTTTCCTACGGAGGAAACCGTATTGGACAGGGAAGAGAAAATGTGAAAGAATATCTTAAGGCAAATCCCCAGATAGCAAAAGAGATTGAATCAAAGATATTGCAGGCTTATAATCTTAAAAGGTAGATTAATAATATGTCAGCGGATATAAACGCACTTCTTAAAAAGGCTATAGATATGGGAGCGTCTGACCTTCATATAAAGGCAGGCAGCCATCCTATTGTAAGGATTAACGGCGCCATCTCCTTTATCCCCGGTGAAAAGAGGCTCACTTCTGAGGACACAGAAGAAATAGCCTCTGTGGTAATCCCCAAAGCCCACACTGGGGCATTTAAAGAGAAGGGCGAAATTGATATGGCATACAGCATTCCCGGGGCAGGCAGGTTCAGGTGCAACTGCTTCATACAAAGAGGAAGCGTAGGCATAGTCTTTAGGGTTATTCCAATAGAGATATTGGCTATAGAGCAGTTAAATCTTCCCCTGACCCTTAGAAAAATCGCCTTAGAGCCCCGCGGCCTTATCCTTGTTACAGGAACTACAGGAAGCGGTAAGTCAACCGCCCTTGCATCAATGATTGATTATATAAACTCCAATAAGACGAGCCATATCATTACAATTGAAGACCCTATTGAGTTTTTGCATAGAGATAAAAAGAGTGTTGTCAATCAAAGAGAGATAGGGGCGGATACGCAGTCTTTCAGTAAAGCTCTCAGAGCGGCATTGAGGCAGGATCCGGATGTAATACTTGTCGGCGAGATGCGGGACTTTGAGACAATACAGACAGCCCTCATAGCTGCAGAGACAGGGCATCTTGTATTAAGCACCCTGCATACTGTTGACGCCTCAGAAACCATAAACAGGATTATCTCTGTTTTTCCGCCTTATCAGCATAAGCAGGTAAGGCTTCAGCTTGCATCAGTGCTAAAGGCTATTATTTCCATGAGGCTTCTGCCCAAGGCAGACGGCAATGGCAGGGTGCCTGCTGTTGAGGTGCTTGTGTCAACTGCCACTGTAAAGAGCTGTATAGAAGACCCTGATAAGACAAAACTTATCCCTGATGTTATTGCACAGGGATTTAGCCAGTACGGAATGCAGACATTTGACCAGTCGCTTTTTGGCTTATATAAGGCAGGACTCATTACCTATGAAGAGGCCCTGCTTGGCGCTACCAATCCTGATGATTTTGCGCTTAAGGTCAAAGGCATTCAGTCCACAAGCGAGTCATGGCAGGAAGAAGGCGCTAAGACAAGCGAGAAAAAGCCAAAGATTGAAAGGTTCAGCCGCTAAAGAAAAAACGACCCGCAAGCCTTTAAGCGCTAAGGCTTATGCATTAAGGCTCTTGAGCTTCCGCTCACGAAGCAAAAAAGAGATTTCAGAGCGTCTTCAGGAAAAGGGCTTTAGCCCCAAAGAAATAGAGGATGCTCTTGAATATCTTGAAGATGCAGGTTTTCTTAAAGATTCCCTGCTTGCAGAAAGGCTCCTCCAGTACGCTATTGAAAAAAAACACCTTGGCAGAAGAGGGATAAAGATGCTCCTTCTCAGACGTGGCCTTGATAAGGAGCTGATTGACAAAACCCTATCAGGTATAGCTGATGAAGCAGAGCAGGAGGCAGCTCTAAGGTTTACTGAGAAAAAACTAAAGACCTTAGGGAATTATCCCAAGGCTACAATAAAGCAGAAGCTCTACAGGGCTCTTGAGCGCAGAGGTTTTTCTCGGAATATAATTAATGCGGCAATGACGTCTGCTTTCTAAGACTATTAACTTATGAAACTAAATTTCACAAAGATGCAGGCGCTTGGCAACGATTTTGTTGTCATTGATGACATGGCAGGAAGGCTTAAGGGACTCTCAAGGCTTTCAGCAAGGCTCTGTGACAGAAAATTCGGCATAGGCGCAGACCAGCTTTTACTGCTCTGCGGCTCAAAGACCGCAGATTTTAAGATGAGGATATTTAATGCTGACGGCTCAGAGGTGGAGATGTGCGGCAACGGGATACGCTGTCTTGCAAAGTATGTGTGGGAGAGAAAAGTTAGAAGTAAAAAGTTGAAAGTAAAAAGCTTAAGGATAGAGACCATTGCAGGTATTATGCATATAGAAAAAGCAGGGCAGCTTATAAGGGTTGACATGGGAGAGCCTATCCTTGAGCCTGAGAAGATACCTGTTGCCTTACGCCTTACGCCTCACGCATCACGGGCAATTGACTATCCTCTTAAAATTAAAGACAGGCTATTTAAAATTACCTGCGTCTCAATGGGAAATCCTCACGCCGTAATATTTGTTAAAGACGTTAATTCTTTTCCTGTCGCTGATTATGGCCCTATAATTGAGACGCACAAGGTTTTTCCTAAGAAGACAAATGTTGAATTTATTCAGGTGCTGAATCGTAAAAATATAAAGATGCGTGTCTGGGAGCGGGGCGCTGGAGAGACAATGGCATGCGGCACAGGCGCATCAGCATCTGCGGCCGCAAGCATGCTGAAGGTGCTTGCTGATAAGAAAGTTACAGTTCATCTCTCAGGCGGCAAGCTTATTATTGAATGGGCAGTAAATAACCATATCTATATGACAGGGCCGGCAGAGACAGTATTTGAAGGGACAATTGACATATAACAGCAAGACAACGAAGGAGGAATGGATTTACGGCATTAACCCTTTGCTTGAGGCTATAAGGGGAGGGGCTAAGATTAAATCCGTTTGTATCTCTTTAAGCAGGCAGAGGAATCTTTCCAATATAAAACAAAAGGCAGAAGAGGCGGGGCTTACTGTAGTATTTAAAGACGAAAACTTTTTTGATAAGATGTTTCCAAAGGGGCATCAAGGTGTTGCTGCCCTGATATTGCAGAAGGGCTATATTGAGTTTGACGAACTCCTTAAGATCCCTGAAAGAAAAAAAGAGCATGCATTCTTCCTGATTCTTGACTGTATAGAGGACCCAAGAAACTTTGGGGCTATATTAAGAACAGCAGAGGCTGCGGGTGTTCACGGAGTTATAATCCCATCCCACAAATCAGCAGGGTTAAGCCCTCTGGTTTACAAGGCCTCTGCCGGCGCTGTAGAATACATACCCGTAGCGCAGGTATCCAACCTTAAACATGCGATAGAGGCACTAAAAAAAGAAGGCGTGTGGGTTTATGGCGCTGACATGGAAGGCAAAGAGACTTTATGGGATATGGACTTTACATACCCTATGGCGGTTGTCCTTGGATCAGAGGGCTCCGGCATTCGAAGGACTGTTAAGGAACACTGTGACCATATATTTAAGATACCGCTAACTGGCAATGTAGCCTCGCTTAATGTCTCTGTGGCTGCAGGGGTGCTTATATTTGAAATATTAAGGCAACGGCAAGGAAAATAGAAAAAATTAGAGCTTTTAAAAGAGAGCTTGTAAAAAATAATATTTTAATGATATAATTGCCGTTGACTTAATAGGGTGTTTTCTCTAAACTCTTTATTTTTAAAATAGGTTTTTATGTGCACATAAAAATGTTGTGGAGACTGACGCTTCCAGAAAGGCATGTTCCCTATTAAGGGTTAACCCGTAAAGTAAATCCTTAGTCTAAATAAATATAGTGAGTGGTTTTTAGTCAGTCGTTGGTTTAACAACTAACGGCGTTATATATTTTTTATGGAGTTGCTGCCACCGTAGCTCAGCTGGCAGAGCATCTGATTTGTAATCAGAGGGTCGGGGGTTCGATTCCCTTCGGTGGCTCCATGAGGAGAGGTTCCCGAGTGGCCAAAGGGAGCAGACTGTAAATCTGCCGGCTCAGCCTTCGGAGGTTCGAATCCTCCCCTCTCCACCAGTGAAGTTTGCTTTGCAAGCTTTACAGTTGAGAGTTGTGAATTATGAGTTTTGAGTTGAGGATAAGAGCAAAATATTCCACTGTTAACTAAAAACTCATAACTTAAAATTCATAACTCAGAGAGTGCGGGAATAGCTCAGTTGGTAGAGCGTCAGCCTTCCAAGCTGAATGTCGCGGGTTCGAATCCCGTTTCCCGCTCCATGAAAGACAGTGACAAGTTACGAGTAACAAGCTTGAAAGATTTTAAACTCGTCACTTATTACTAATAACTCGTTACGGTAGTTAGTGCCCATGTAGCTCAGTTGGCAGAGTACATCCTTGGTAAGGATGAGGTCACCGGTTCAATCCCGGTCATGGGCTTGAGAATGGCAATGCTTAATGTGTAGTGTTTAATGTTTAATAAATGGATTCCTTGACTAAACATTAACCATTTAACATCAAACATTATTAAAAATAGGGAGGACTTATGGCTAAGGCGAAATTTGAGAGGGTAAAGCCGCATATAAACGTAGGGACGATAGGGCATGTAGACCACGGGAAGACGACATTGACGGCGGCGATAACGAAGGTATTGTCATTTAAGGGGCAGGCGC
>JACQXF010000125.1 GCA_016208855.1 Nitrospirota bacterium
GGTCATAAGTAAAGCCACATAGCTTGTCATTCCCGCAGTCCGTTGAGCGGGAATCCAGACAGCTAAAGAACTGGATGCCCGATTAAGAACCTCGGGCATGACGTTTAATTTATGTGTCTTTACTTATGAACTCATTAGTAACATCATTCAGCCAAGTAATAGTTCAAATATCTCCCATTTATTCTTGAACTCCTCATTTTCATCTCGAAACATTCTCATGTCGTTTTCTCTATGAGCTTGACCATTTTTACGTGGAGTGTTTAACCATTCTTTGTGTTTTTCTTTAACATATCTTGCAACAATTTGACTTGGAACAATATAATAATCGGGAACCTGACCTAATTCTTTCAGGTTTGTAAATACATAAATAAAATTGTCTTCTGCTAATTCCTCTGCTTTTTTATTAAGCACCCATGCTTTTCTGTTGCTATTGTTTGTTTTTACCTGTACTCCTACAAGTTTTTTTGAGTTTTCGTTTGAAACAAGGACATCAATTCCTTTTGTGTTTTTCAAAGTTATAGAACACATATATCCTCTGCGGCTTAATTCTGCAGCTATAAAATATTCGCCTGAGACACCGCTTTGTATGCCAGATATTTTATCCATGTTGTAATTATTTGAAGCCCAACGTCTAAAATCAGCGGTGGCTGTAAGCCATCCGCTGGATTCTAGACGTTAGCCCTCTTTCAATAAATATCCAATTGTATTTTGATGGCCTCGACAATCCTGAGCATATCTCCTTTTGAAAGAACACCAGCGTATTTAATCAGTCGCAGCTTACTTACAGTAGCCAGTTGATCAGCCATGGCCTTACTTTCTTTGCCGTCAAATATAACAAGAGCCTCGCTGGGATAAAGACGATCTGTCTTGCTGGTAAGAGGCACAACCTGAACTCGATTGAGAAACTTATTTGAGGCATTATTGCTAACGATGACAGCAGGCCGTTTTTTCCTAATTTCTCCGCCGATGGAAGGATCAAAATTAATCCACCAGACCTCACCTCTTTTCACGAGTCATGTCCTTAAAAGTTGTCTCTGCCCAATCCAAAGCTTCTTCTTCTCGCTTTTTGTCTTTTGCCATTTGGGCATAAGCCAATTCCAGATTAGGGCGTACTACATGTGGTCTCACCAGTTCTTCTACAAATTTACTAATCTTGCGTGGCCCAATAGTCTTATGAAGGCCAGTATAAACTTTCTCATCTACGGTTATGGTTAGTTTCTTTTGCATTGAATTCCTCCTGTATACGTATAGTCTACGTATTCGTTATGGGTATGTCAATGGCTGGTCAAGTGACGGTGAGATGCCTTATTTCAGGGGGTTGAAATGTTCGGTAATCAATTTCCAGTTATCACGATATTTTGTTAGTTCCTTGGGCCAGATGGCACAATGAGTAGATTTAGGGTTTCTGGGTCTGATACCGCCTTTATAATTTTTTAAAAAGTGTTCTTGTAAAACTTTCACAGTCAATACATAAAACTCATCGTTTCCGTCTGACTTGAGAAAGACAAAAACACAAATGAGATTTGGATTAAATATTTCCTTTTTTCCTTTAACTATTTGTCTTTCACCCTCAAATTTGATTTCGAGGAATGACGTGACAGAAAACTGCCAAGAAGGTCCGTTGATTGCTTTAACCTGAAGAGGTAACGAATAGCCAGAAAGGTCAGACGCGAGCAAGTCGTAATCAGGGACATTGCCAGCAAACGGTGTTGCGAGAATTCCAAGACGCCCCAATTTCGCAACGACAAGATGCTCACCAATTTGGCGTGTGAGTTGTGTGCTATATCCCTTTATCATTTTTATTATTTTCGGGCTAACGATTAGTTGAGCGAAATGTGTAAAGCAAAATCAATGCAGTAAAACGTTCATTACATTTTCGCTCGAACGCCTTGTTGAACTTCTTTATTTTATTTCTCTATGGAGAATACATCAACCTTTATTTTGTGGTAAGAGGTCATGACAGGAGCATTCGTATTTATTAATCTTGCGATTCTTCATTTTGTTTCTATTTTTTATTGTATTTTCAGCCCGAATGATGATATTGCTAATACGCTGCGGATATTGAAGGCGCATCAATGCCATTGTAATTTTTATCATGCCGTTCGTCATACCGCTTTCTGAATTGCCTCTTTATTTGATGGGTGCAAATAAAGAGGATAATAATAAATATTTATTAATATACAGATGCAGCATAAGTTATGAATAACAATAATCAACACACCCCTACACCCTCTTTTTAGAGGGAATAAAGGCAAAAATCTACAGCTTCTAAGAGGCCAGAACTTCCGACAGCTTTTTTCTGAATTTCTCAGGGTGGGTGCCGTCCCAGTAATTCTTTCCGCATCCGCTGCAGTGCTTAAAAATACCAGAGGTTTTATATACATATTCAGGGATGACTTCCTTTAGAGCCTCTTTTGAAATGCCTATGAGCAGTGTATTGCACACGCCGCACCTGCTCATTATGGAGAAGTCTTTGAGATGAAACTCCGAGAGCACAATCTTAAGCTGCTTAAACGGGTCATTTTCACTGAGCAGAAGATACCTTACTGTCTTTCTTTGAAGGTCTCTTCTCTTTATAAGGCGGGTATCTCTTGTAAGAAGGGTCCTCTCCTCTTCTTTTGCAATCCTTATAAGCAGTCTGTCCTCTATACTGGGATAATAAAGGACATCAAAACCCAGAAGCCTTAACCACCGGGCAAGCCTGCCCAACATTGAGTCAGCGATAAACTTCATATAGAAAAAAATCTAAGTGTAAAAAGACTGGGGGATATGAGGATTCGAGGGTTCAAGTGTTAGCTTTCTAAAGTTTCCACTCGAACCCTTGACTCCTTGACCGCTTGAATCCTTCCGAAAGACGTAAAACCTTATAACCTTCTTATTCTGTCTCTGCAAATGTATCTTTGTATGTATTCATACCGGTACCTGCAGGGATAAGCCTTCCCATAATGACATTCTCTTTAAGCCCTTTCAACTCATCCATAGAACCGCTGATGGCTGCCTCTGTAAGCACCCGTGTTGTCTCCTGGAATGAGGCGGCAGAGATAAAGCTGTCCGTGGTAAGAGACGCCTTTGTAATACCAAGCAGAAGCGGTTTTGCCTGCGCAGGCTTGCCTTTCTTCTTAAGCACCTTCCGGTTCTCCTCCTCAAACACAAACTTATCAGCCTGTTCACCAATGAGAAAGTCTGTATCACCCGGGTCTTCAATCTTTACTTTTCTCATCATCTGCCTGACAATAATCTCAATATGTTTGTCGTTTATTGAAACGCCCTGAAGCCTGTATACCTTCTGCACTTCGTCAACGAGGTATCGCTGAAGCTCCCTTGGCCCCAATATATCAAGGATGCTGTGTGGATTAACAGAGCCCTCCATGAGAGGCTCCCCTGCCTTTACCCAGTCACCCTCGTATACGCTTACATGCTTGCCCTTTGGTATAAAGTACTCCCTTGAGTCAGTGCCGCTTCTAACAACTACCACTCTCATTCCCTTATGGAATCCCCTGAATTCAACAACACCGTCTATCTCGCTGACGATCGCCTGTTCTTTTGGTTTCCTTGCCTCAAAAAGCTCTGCAACCCTTGGAAGTCCGCCTGTTATATCCTTTGTCTTCATTGTCTCCCTTGGGATCTTTGCAATAACATCTCCGGGATGCACTATGCCGCCCCTGTCAACAAGGACGTGCGCTCCTGTGGGCAATTGGTATCTGGCGGGATTACTTGTACCGGGAATCTTTACAGTGGCCTTGCCGTGCTCGTCTTTTATAGAGATACGGGGCCTCATGTCTGAAGGGTACTCAATAACAACCTTGTGTGAAAGACCCGTGACTTCATCTACCTCTTCTTTGACTGAAACGCCTTCCACTACATCGCCAAGCGCAATCTTTCCGCCAACCTCTGTGATTATAGGAGTTGAGTAAGGGTCCCATTCAACAAGCCTCTGGCCTATCTCCACCCTCTGGCCCTCTGAGACCTTAAGCTTTGCGCCGTAAACCACCGCATACTTCTCCCTTTCTCTTCCTTTTGCGTCCACTACCGCGATACTGCCGTTGCGGTTCATTACAAGCAGTTCGCCCTCTTTGTTCTTTACGGTAGAGAGGTTAATAAACTTAGCTGTCCCGCTGTGTTTTGTCTCAAGAACTGTCTGTTCAACAAGCTTTGTTGCAGTGCCGCCGATGTGAAATGTCCTCATTGTAAGCTGTGTCCCCGGCTCTCCTATTGACTGGGCGGCTATTATACCCACTGCCTCCCCTGTCTCCGCAGGCTCGCCTCTTCCCAGGTCTATACCGTAGCATTTTTTGCATATCCCCTGCCTTGCCTGGCATGTAAGAGCTGAGCGGATCTTTACCTTGTCTATTCCTGCCTCCGTAACCCTATGCGTTAACTCATCATCTATGTACTGGCCTTTATGAACGACTATCTCCTTTGGATTCATAGGGTCCTTAACATCCTCTGCAGCAGCCCTTCCAAATATCCTCTCCTCCAGAGGCTCTGTAATCTCACCACCCTCAACAAGGCTTGTAACATAAATCCCCTCGTTTGTCTGGCAGTCTTCTTCCCTGATAATTACATCCTGCGTAACATCTACCAGCCTTCTGGTAAGGTAACCTGAGTTGGCTGTCTTCAGCGCCGTATCAGCCAGACCCTTTCTTGCTCCGTGCGTGGATATGAAATACTGAAGCGGCGTAAGCCCTTCCCTGAAGTTTGCCGTAATCGGCGTCTCTATTATTTCTCCTGAGGGCTTTGCCATAAGGCCTCTCATGCCTGCAAGCTGCCTTATCTGGGCTGCAGAGCCTCTTGCGCCAGAGTCAGCCATCATAAAGATACTGTTAAAGGAACGGAGTTCTTTAAGCATCTCCTCAGAAACCTTCTCCTGTTTTGCAGCAGCCTCTGAGCCCAGTTCCTTCATCATCTCATCAGCAACCCTCTCAGTTACCTGCGTCCATATATCAATAACCTTGTTATACCTCTCGCCGTTTGTTATAAGCCCCTCGGCATACTGACGCTGAACCTCCATTATCTCCTGCTCTGTCTCTTTTATCAGGGCAGCCTTTTGCGTTGGCACATGCATATCATCTATACAGATGGATGTGCCTGAAAGGGTTGCATGCCTGAAGCCAAGCTTCTCAAGGCTGTCAAGGAATACAACTGTTGCGCGCTTACCTGCTTTTTTATAACAAAAATCAACTAATTTGCTTATCTCCTTTTTATTCATCTCCTTATTGACCACAGAAAATGGAATCTCTTGAGGTAAAATCTCACTAAAGACAAGTCTTCCCACTGTTGTGTCAACAAAAGAGCCGTTCATTCTAACTTTTATCCGCGCATGCTCATCAATTTCACGGGCATCATAGGCAATCCTTGCCTCTTCAGTGGATGCAAAGACCATGCCCTCGCCCCTGACTCCGCCCTTTTCTTTTGTGAGGTAGTAAATTCCCAATACCATGTCCTGTGTCGGCAATGTAATAGGTTTGCCGTTTGCAGGAGAAAGCACATTGCCTACTGACATCATAAGCACCCTTGCCTCTATCTGCGCCTCTATGGAAAGCGGCACATGCACAGCCATCTGGTCGCCGTCAAAATCTGCGTTAAAGGCCGTGCAGACAAGCGGATGAAGCCTTATGGCCTTTCCTTCCACAAGCACAGGGTCAAAGGCCTGTATGCCGAGGCGATGAAGGGTTGGCGCTCTGTTAAGGAGCACCGGATGCTCCCTTATCGCTTCATCAAGTGCATCCCAAACTACTGACTCGCCTTGCTCCACCATCCTCTTTGCAGCCTTTATCGTTGTAGCAAGCCCTTTTTCTTCAAGCCTGTTAAATACAAAGGGTTTGAATAATTCAAGCGCCATTGTCTTAGGAAGCCCGCACTGATGCAGCTTCAGCTCAGGGCCTACAACAATAACCGACCTGCCTGAATAGTCAACCCTCTTTCCAAGAAGGTTCTGCCTGAATCGTCCCTGCTTGCCCTTTATCATGTCGCTAAGGGACTTAAGCGGCCTCTTTGTAGCTGCCTTCAGTACGCGTCCCCTTCTGCCGTTGTCAAAAAGCGCGTCCACTGCCTCCTGCAGCATCCTTCTTTCATTGCGAATAATTACGCTTGGAGCCTTCAACTCCTTAAGCCTCTTAAGCCTGTTATTTCTGTTTATTACCCGTCTATACAGGTCATTAAGGTCTGACGTAGCAAACCTTCCGCCTTCAAGAGGCACAAGCGGCCTCAAGTCCGGAGGCAGCACAGGTATTACATCCATTATCATCCATTCAGGCTTGTTGCCGGACTTCCTAAATGCCTCTACCACACGCAACATCTTTGTGTATTTTCTCTTTGTGCCCTCAGCTGAGGCGTCTCTGACTTTAATTCTTAGTTCCTTTGCAAGGGATTCAAGGTCAACATTCCTCAGGAGCTCCTTTATAGCCTCTGCGCCGATTCCTGCCTTAAACCTGCTGCCGTACTCCTGGCGTTTCTTATTGTATTCCTCTTCAGGAAGAAGCTCTTTTGTCTTAAGCGGCGTGTCTCCGCCGTCTATTACAATGTAGTTTTCAAAATAAAGCACCTTCTCAAGCTGCCTCATCGGCATATCAAGAAGCGTTCCTATCCTTGAAGGAACCCCCTTCAAAAACCATATATGCGCCACAGAGGTCTCAAGCTCAATGTGTCCAAGCCTTTCCCTGCGCGCCTTTGCCTGGATTACCTCAACACCGCACTTATCGCAGACAACACCCCTGTGCTTCATCCTTTTGTATTTTCCGCATATACATTCCCAATCCTTGACAGGCCCGAATATCTTTGCGCAAAAAAGCCCGTCCCTCTAAGGCTTAAAGGTCCTGTAGTTTATTGTCTCAGGCTTCTTTACCTCTCCATATGACCATGCCCTGATCTTTTCAGGCGAGGCAAGCCTTATCTTTATAGCTGTAAACTCTGTCGGATTTTTTGGCTTTTCAAATATTGAATAAATATCTTCCACTTAATTCCCCCCTATAGATTAGTTAGCAGTTAAGAACATATAGTGTTAGTGTAGTGCGTCATAAATCCCTTTATATAGAATATCTTAAAAATTGTCATTCCCGAAGTAGTAATCGGGAATCCAGTATCTTTAAAAAACAAAAAATTCTGGATTCCCGCTTAAAGACTGCGGAAATGACGGCTCAAGCCACTCGAAACAAATGTAAAGAAGCGTTGGCCGCCTACACTAACTATCTGCTCGCTACTTGCTTTCTATCAATTAACGCCTCTGCCTTTTCAGAGAGCCTTTCTTCTATAAGCTCCACATCAAGGCCAAGACTCTGAAGCTCCTTAATAAGCACATGGAAAGAGGCAGGCACTCCGGGCTCAAGGTATGCCTCGCCCTTGACTATCGCCTCATACATCCTTGCCCTGCCCTGAACATCATCACTCTTGACTGTGAGACACTCCTGAAGTATATGCGCTGCCCCGTAAGCCTCAAGCGCCCATATCTCCATCTCACCAAGCTTCTGTCCTCATCATGTACATATATCCAACTGTAACAGGCCGCTGAAAGGGCTCGCCTGTCTTGCCGTTGCTAAGTGTAATCTGACCGCTTGAAGGAAGCTTTGCCTCCTTAAGAAGGTCTTTTATCTCTGATTCCTTTGCACCTTCAAACACAGGGGTTGACACATTAATGCCGAGGGTCTTTGCCGCCCATCCAAGATGTATTTCAAGAATCTGCCCGACATTCATACGCGAAGGAACGCCGAGCGGATTAAGCACCATTTCAATAGGTGTCCCATCTGGCAGATAAGGCATATCTTCATCAGGCACTACAACTGAGATGACCCCTTTGTTTCCATGCCTTCCGGCAATCTTGTCTCCCACCTGAATCTTTCTCTTCATGGCAATGTAGACCTTTACAACCTTAAAAACACCAGGCTGCAGCTCATCGCCCTTTTTTAATCTCTCTATTCTTTCATGATAATCTTTCTCTAAAGACTCTAAGAGGTCTTTTGCCTTTTCTTCTATATGGTCTATCTTTTCTCTCTGGTCTTCATCAGCAACTTTCATCTTAGCAAGGAATGAGTCAGGGACATTCTGCAAAACCTCTTCTGTAAGCTTCTTGCCTTTCTCGCAAAGAATTTCATTGCTCTTTGGCAGTCTCACATCTTCCATAGCCCGCTGATCCAGAAGCGCATTTCTAAGCTCTGCTGCCTTGCCTTCCTTTATTACTCTTTTGCCCTCTTCAAGGTCGCGGCGGAGACGGTTTACATCATCTTCCTCTATGCTCTGAGCCCGTTCATCCTTCTCAACACCCTTACGGGAGAA
>JACQXF010000127.1 GCA_016208855.1 Nitrospirota bacterium
AGGCGCCCAAACCTTATGGCTTGGATTGCAGAGATTGGATGATATAACTGAAATGTGGAAAGTTTTCATGTCCAAATCTGATCCATCCTCACTACGTTCACCCCCTGTATCCAGACCCTAAATGTGGGTAAGGATAAGTTTCTAAAAGGGGGTGGACAACATTAAGCATAGCCTGATTCATAAGATTTTACCCACACTAAGACACGATGAGTCTATTCTTAATTAAAAGATAGGGCAATTTTTTTCGTCTGTCAAGCCCTGTTTTTATCTCTAAGTTTGCCACGGCGGTCTTTTATGTGGATAATATTGAAAGGGATATATTTTATGATAGAGGTCGCAGGATTAACAAAGAACTACGGAAGCATAAGGGCACTGGATAACGTTTCTTTCAGGATTGAAAAGGGCGAGGTCTTTGGCCTTTTAGGGCCAAATGGAGCCGGTAAGACCACGACTATAAAGATGCTCACAACCCTGAGCAAGCCTGACTCCGGCAAATGTATTATCGATGGCGTTGACGTGGTTCATTCTCCCCTTGAGATTAAGAGGCACATAGGCGTTGTTCCCCAGGAGAATAATCTTGAGAGAGAACTCAGCCTATATGAAAATCTCCTCATTTACGGAATGCTTCACAGCCTGAAAGGGTTGGAATCTAAGATAGAGGATGCCCTAAGGACAGTGGGCCTGCTTGAGAGAAAGGACTCTATGGTTTCACACCTCTCAGGCGGGCTGCAGAGGAGGCTGCTTATTGCAAGGGCACTCCTGCCTAAGCCTTCTAACCTCTTCCTTGATGAACCTTCAATTGGGCTTGACCCCCAGATAAGGAGGCAGATGTGGGATATAATAAGAAAGATAAAGATAGAGGGCAGGACGGTTGTTATTACCACTCACTATATAGAAGAGGCTGAGGCGCTTTGTGACAGGGTCGGGATATTATCAAAGGGAAGGCTCATAGCAATTGATACCCCGGAAAACCTTCTATCAAACGTAGGCAAGTATATTATGGAGTATATTAACGAAGAGGGAAGACTTATTCAGCATATATGCCATAGCAGGGAAGAGGCCTATGATATGGCAAAGCACAGGCAAAACGGAGCGGTTATAAGGAAATCAAACCTTGAGGACGTATTTATAAAGCTTACAGGAGGGCGTATAGAATGAGCGGCTGGTATCCTGTATTTTTAAAAGAGATACTCCTTTTTCGCAAGCGGCTATTGAGGCTTGGCTACCTTTTTTCTGCCATGGTTGTGCCGGTAATCTATCTTGTCACCTTTGGCCTTGGGCTTGGAAGAGGGGTTCAGGTGCAGGGGACGGATTATCTTACCTTCCTTATACCGGGGCTTGTAGCCATGAGCTCTATGAATAATTCGTATACATGGGTAGCCAGCGCCCTGAACCTTAACAGGCTCTACTTTAAGACATTTCAGGTCTTTGTTCAGGCACCTATAAGGCCCATTTCAATAATAGCAGGCGAGGTCCTGGCAGGCATAATAAAAGGGCTTTTTGCATCATCATTGATTATTGCAGTTGGTTTTATTGCATCTGCATCTTTTTCTATTACCCCAATCTTGATTATGACGCTACTTTTAAATTGTTTTCTTTTTGCCAGCATGGGCATAATCACAGGGATGATAACAAAATCCCACGAGGATACAGCCACCTATTCCAATTTTTTTATAATCCCCATGGCGTTCTTCAGCGGCACATTTTTTCCTGTAGAAAAAGTGCCTGCAGCGCTTAAGGCGGTTGTCTACTTTCTGCCCCTTACACACACAAATATCTTGATAAGAAAGGCTGAAATGGATGCGCAGGGATGGTTCTCTCTCTTTATACTCACTGTATTTGCACTCAGCTTTTTTCTATACGGTCTAAGGCTGATTAAAAATTACAGCGAGTAAAATCTTATTTGCCGATTTCCCGTTTTAAGGCAGCGGCAATGTGCTGAATCTCCTGCCCCAAGAGTATTAGTATGTCGTCAAGGGTCAAAACGCCTGCAAGCTTTCCTCCTGAATCAACAACGGCAAATCTCCTTATGCCGTGTGCGCACATTATTTTTGTTGCATCAATAATATCCTTATCTACAGGAACTGTGACAACCGGAGATGTCATTATATCTTTTATTTTTACGGTCTTTGGGTCTTTCTCAGGGCCTATAACCTTTGACACAATGTCACGGTCAGTTAATATGCCTATGGGTTTATTGCTATCGTCTGTGATAATTACACTGCCTACATTCATTTCAAACATATATTTGGCAGCGTCAGTTGCTGTTGCATGTGCAGGCAGAGATGTTATTTCTTTTGTCATTAATGATGTTAACGCCATATCTTTCCTCCTTTTAGAGTCCTTATAAAAAAATCATATCACATCGCTGAGTGATGTCAAGCAGAGGTATTATAATGTGGCATGAATGCCACGCCAGAATGCATCTGTATTAGGTAAAAGGCTGTTAACTGTTATAATAAGCTATCCATGGAGTTTATAGAGAAGATAAAGAATACAATTGACAGGCATTCAATGCTTTCAGAGGGCGACAGCGTATTCATTGGCCTTTCCGGAGGTCCTGACTCAGTATGCCTTAGCATTATTCTAAGCCAGCTAAAAGACGATTTTAGGCTTACATTAAGCGCTGTCTACGTTGACCACAGCTTAAGGCCTGATGAAACAGAAGATGAAAAGGCATTTTGTAAAACCCTATGCGATAGTCTTGGCATAGAGTTTTATACAGAAACAGTAGATGTGAGGGGACATGCCAATGAAAAAGGGCTAAACCTGCAAGAGGCTGCGAGAGAGTTAAGGTATAAGGCGTATGAAGAATTAGCTAAAAGAATAAATGCCTCAAAGATTGCCCTTGGACATAATGCAGATGATCAGGCAGAAACATTTTTTATGAGGCTTCTTAGGGGCTCAGGTACAAAGGGAATCAGCGGCATACCGCCAATAAGAAGCCTAAGGGTCAAGGGTCAAGGGTCAAAGGGCACATTGATAATCAGGCCTTTAATTGAGACAGAAAGAAGTGAGATAGAGGAATTTATTTGCTCGTCGCTCGCCACTCGTTACTCGTCACAGCCTTACATGGTTGACTCTTCAAATCTTAAAAAGGATTATTTCAGAAATTGGCTAAGGCTTACATTTATGGGGGAGTTAAAGAAGCGAAATCCATCGCTGGTTAAAAATATCTGCAAGGTTACAGACATCCTGAGGGAAGAAGACGCCTACCTTGAAAATATTGTCACAAAGACCCTTATGAAGCTTATAAGCAGAAAAGACAGGGAGATGATTGAGCTTTTTCTTCTGCCTCTTGAGGGTATGGAGATGGCGATATTAAGAAGGCTCATACGAAGGGCTATTGATGCAGTGGAAGGCTTACGGGGCATAGAGTTTGTTCATATAGAAGATATTATAGGGCTTATAAAAATTGGAAAGTCAGGAGACAGGCTTTATCTGCCAAAAGGCATAAAGGCTGTAAAGGGATATTCAACGCTTCTTCTTACATCAAAGCCTCCTCTGCAATTGCCTGCTTATGATTTGAATGTCCCAGGCGAGCTTGCCATAAAAGAGGCTCATATTATCCTTAAGGCTGATATTGTAGAAAAGGCTGACATAGGGTATGACAACAAAAAATCCGCCCTCTTTGATCTTGGAAAATTAACCCTGCCTCTTACAGTGCGCTCAAGAAAAGACGGAGACTGCTTTTATCCGTCAGGATTTGGGAAAAAGAAGAAGCTTCAGGATTTTTTTGTGGATAATAAAGTCCCAAGAGACGAAAGAGACAGCATCCCTCTTTTAGCTTCAGGGGAGGATATTATCTGGGTTATTGGATACAGGGCAGATGATAGATTTGTTGCCAAAAATCATACAAACAGGTTTTTACTGATACAGGTATTGGAAAGAAAAGGGTGAATCTGTTATATTTTATCAATCGCGCATAGGGGGCAGGAATACCTTCAAAACCCTACAATTGCAACAAAATTTCTAAATGCCAAATAAATTATAGGGGAGAATAGCCTTTATTATTAGGTGTCGCAAAGCATATTAAAAGGTGTTGCAAGGTAGGCTTTTTCAGGCATCCCTGCCCCCTATGCGCAAACAATTAAGAGGTGTTTAAGATGGAATGTAAAGTATGCAGCGGAAAATTAAAATTGAATTTTGGCTGAAGGGGCACATACTTTCGCTGCATGGAGTGCGGCAGGGCATTTGGTATTCAGGATTATGTTAATGAGATAGACGATGAGACCTGGAGCAAGATAGCAGGCCGTTCGTGCGATAGGGCGTAAGTAAAGCCGTTCAAAATCTACCCCAGCCATATTTTATTAAGGAGACAATTTTGTCAAACGAAATACGAGTAAGATTTGCACCAAGCCCCACAGGGTATCTGCACATAGGGGGCGCAAGGACAGCGCTTTTCAATTATCTCTATACAAGACATCTTAAAGGCGTTTTTGTTTTAAGGATTGAGGACACTGACAGGAGCCGCTCTACTGATGAATTCATTGAGGCAATCATAGAAAGCATGAAGTGGCTTGGACTTGAGTGGGATGAGGGCCCTTTCAGGCAGACAGACAGGTTTGATGTTTATAGAAAGTATGTAGATAAGCTTCTATCTGAAGGTAAAGCGTATTACTGCTATTGCGCTCCTGAGGAGCTCGAAGAGAGACGCAAGGAAGCCATAGCAAAGGGCTTGCCCCCTAAGTATGACGGAAGATGCAGAAAACTTCAGGGGGGTCATGGGTCAGGAGGCGCTGCGGTTAGATTTAAGATGCCTGAGGAGGGCGAGACAATAGTTGATGACTTAATCAGGGGTAAAGTGGTTTTTGAAAACAGCCAGCTTGACGACCTTATCATCATGCGCTCTGACGGCACCCCGACATATAATTTCACAGTTGTTGTTGATGATGTGGATATGAACATAACCCATGTGATAAGGGGAGACGACCACCTGAACAATACCCCAAAGCAGATACACATCTACAGAGCGCTTGGCTATGAGATACCGCTCTTTGCTCATCTGCCGATGATACTCGGCTCTGACAAGACAAGGCTCTCAAAAAGACACGGAGCAACGTCTGTGACTGCCTATAAAGATATGGGCTATCTGCCGGAGGCTATTATCAACTACCTTGCAAGGCTCGGCTGGTCGCATGGAGATCAAGAGGTATTTACGAAAGACGAGTTAATAGAAAAATTCTCCTTTGAACACATAGGAAAGTCTGCGGCAGTATTTAATCCTGAAAAGCTCTTATGGCTTAACAGCCATTATATAATCAATACTCCGTCAGAACGGCTTGCAGAGCTTGTAGTGCCGTATCTTATAAATGAGAAAATAATAAAAGAAGGAGAATCATTAGATAAACAGTGGCTTTCACAGGCAATAGGGACTTTAAAAGAGCGTTCAAAGACATTGGTTGAGCTTGCATCATCTCTCAGGTATTACATTGCAGAGGACATTCAGTATGATGAAAAGGCAAAGGCAAAATTTCTTAATGAAAAAGCTGTTTCTTACTTAAGAGAATTAAGTGAGTCCCTAATATCTATTACTGATTTTTCGGCACATGAGCTTGAAAGGATATTTAAGACAATTGTTGAAACACAAGGCATAAAGCTTGGAGAGCTTGCCCAGCCTGTGCGCGTTGCCATGACAGGCGGCACAACAAGCCCCGGAATATTTGAGGTGCTTGAGATTATGGGCAGAGAAAAGGTTTTAAAAAGATTAGAGAAGGCAATAGGGAGTGGATAAAACCTAACTCATCATAAATGATCCCTTTTAAAGACGACAATCCGACAAGAATT
This sequence comes from Nitrospirota bacterium, assembly GCA_016208855.1. Classification (GTDB taxonomy): domain Bacteria; phylum Nitrospirota; class Thermodesulfovibrionia; order UBA6902; family DSMQ01; genus JACQXF01. The sequence continues at coordinate 5,788 of JACQXF010000127.1, forward strand.
TTCCCTTTTGTAACCATAGGGCTGATTGTTATAAATGCTCTGGTTTTTATATATCAGATGTCTTCGCCGAAAGGATACGCAGAGACCGTCTTTGCCTATGGCGCTGTGCCTCAGTATCTGCTGACTTTTAAAAATGTCCAGCCAATACCTCCGGCTCTCACAGTATTTACCTCAATGTTTATGCACGGAGGATTTCTTCACATTGCAGGCAATATGCTTTATCTTTGGATATTTGGCAATAATATAGAGGATAAGCTTGGGCATTTAAGATTTCTAATATTCTATATCCTCTCAGGCATTATCGCAGCCTTTAGCCATGCATTTACAGATCCTTCTTCAACTATCCCAATGGTCGGGGCAAGCGGCGCAGTGTCAGGAGTCTTAGGGGCATATATTCTTTTGTTTCCGCATGCGAGGATTTATACGCTTATATTTTTTGGATTCTTTGTCAGGGTTGTGGCATTGCCGGCAATTTTTGTTATAGGCCTATGGATTGTAATACAGTTTGTAAACGGCGCATTAAGCAAAGGCCTTCCGGGGCAGGGCGGAGTCGCATGGTTTGCCCACATAGGGGGATTTGTCTTCGGGCTTTTAATGATAAAGATTTTTCTGAGGACTAAGAAAAAATATCAGTACTAATTTTTATAAAATCTCCCCTCGCCCCTCTTTGCTAAAAAGAGGGGAATTATCCCTATAGAAAAAGGGAGGTTAGGAGGGATTTTACATTCAATGTCTCCATAATTTATGAACTAATATGCTTCTGCAATATAATAATTGGTATGACATTGTTATATCGCATTTCACAGTTGTTTTCCATTGTTTTGTAAGATTTTTTGCTTGACTATGATACTGTTGCTTCCTATAATTTATCATAATGTTGAATAAACTTAAAAGAGACCGTTCCTGAGACGCTGCGCGTCTCAGGAACAAATCCACTCCTGCTCAGCGGAGCCGTTGGGCATTACGGATAGCAAATACTATTTGATTAATTCAATACCATATGTAGTATCATGTTGATATGATAAAAACTATGGTAGTTCTAGATACTAATGTAGTATATGCTGGATTGTATTCCTCAAGTGGAGCATCCCATCAGATTCTTAGAGCAATTGAGCGAGGGAAAATAAAGACAGTTCTATCAACTGCACTATTATTTGAGTATGAATATATCTTAAAGCGATATAAAACAGAATTGAGGCTGTCAGATCGGGATATTGAGAAGGTATTAGATAACTTTTGCAGATTAAGCGAACATCAGAAAATATATTTTTTATGGAGACCTTACTTAGTCGATCCCGAAGACGATCATATATTAGAGGTGGCAGTTGCATCGGAAACAAAAACGATAGTAACCCACAATGTCAAAGACTTTAAGGGAGTGGGTAAATTTGGAATTAGAGCGATACCACCGAGAAAATTATTGGAGGAAATAAAATGAGTGCATTAAGTTTGAGATTGCCTGATTCGATACACCGGCATATCAGAGAGATTGCAGGCAAAGAAGGCGTATCAATTAACCAGTTCATTTCTTCGGCAGTTGCTGAGAAAATATCGGCAATTATGACTGAAGAGTATTTACAACAAAGAGCAAAAAGGGCAAAGAAAGAAGATTTCAGGAAGATATTGGATAAAGTTCCAAGCAGAAAACCTCTTCATGGAGACGAAATATAAAAATGTGAAAGAAAAAGGGGATGTCAGGCTGTCCCTTTTTCTTTCTTTTTCGGGCAGAAAAATAATCTTTTAGTCAGCTAAGGTCTATCGAGGTTGAACCTCTATACTTATGGCACATTCAGGAAAAAATATACCTTGTCCATGCGGAAGCGGGAGACTTTATGAAAAATGTTGCGGGCTTGAGGAAGCTGTCCTCGGCTCCGGAGGCAGGTTTATTGTGACTGAAGGCCTGCCGTTTCAGTCAATTCAGGAACTACAAGCCGAACTTGATCGGCACAAGGACATAGTAAATGCACAGCCGCTTGATGATTTTTGCGGCCTCTCGCCTATACAAATGTACGGGCTGCTATACCACCCCTTTGAGTCGCCGGATATAGTAGAGTTCAACAACAATATTGAGCAAATCCCGGAATCGCCCTTTACTGGATTATTTATTAAGCTCCTTGACGCTTGCAGGGAAAAGAGGCTCAAGCTGACTGCAACAGGCAACCTCCCGCGTAATTTTTGCCGCGCTATTGCCCGTGAATATTTCTCGACAGAGCAATTTGATGATAAGACATTGTCCCAAATCATCTCGACTGAATTGAATTTCGATGAGCTTCACACGGTTAATGTAATTGCTCAACTATGCGGTTATATAAAAAAGCATAAGGGCCGGTTATTGATGACAAAGAAAGGTGAAAAAATTTTTGCAGACGGCATTTCGGGCAAGGATTTTTTCAACATCTTTAAAAACTATACAATCAAATTCAACTGGCCCTACCGTGATAACGGAGACGAGCTTCCGACAATTCAGCACTCTTTTCTATTTACTCTTTACCTACTGAAAAAATACGGCGATATTTACAGGAGCCCGTCTTTTTATGCGGCACTGTTTCTGAAGGCTTTCCCGATGGCCCTTGATGAAGTGCCTGAACGCTCATATTCTTCAAAAGAACAAGACGTTACATGGCGCTATAATTTAAGGGCGCTTGAGAATTTCATCCATTTTTTAGGTTTTGCCCGCTTCAATATTCTGGAAGAAAAATTCTTTTCGAAGAAATATGAATTAGAAAAAACCGTTTTTCTCGATGAATTCATAATGTTTCATAAGTAGACCCCAGATCCCGATTTAGAAAACTGAAACACATTTTTTGCAAAGCATCGGGCCTGATTTTATAATCTATTGAGTCATAATTATGGTCAACGGTTGCTAACCTGTATCATTTCAGCCCCATAGTTACTTTTCCGACCTCAATTTTATGGAGGTAAATATGATTCGCATACCAACCCATAGAGAGCCTACCCATCCCGGAGAGATGCTCCTAACCGTTCCCTGCCATATCTTTACTCATCTTATGAATTATCAGTGCTAACGCTGAGAGACTACCTTGATGACCGTCTCTGCAATAAGCTCTGCCTGTTTTGGCTCAAGCTCAGGATATACCGGAAGCGATAAGACTTCTTTTGCTGCTTTTTCTGTCTCAGGCAGATCGCCTTCCTTATAGCCCAGATAATTGAATGCAGGCTGAAGATGAAGAGGTATGGGATAGTAAACAACCGAGGATATATTTTCTGCCTTAAGAGCGCTTTGTATCTCCGCCCTCTTTTGAGACCTTATTGTATATTGATGATAAACATGCGTTCTGTCCGCTGTCTCAAGTGGGCACTTTACGGCATCCTTAAGTATTGAGGTATAAATTTTTGCAATCTCTGCCCTTTTTTGATTGTATGAGTCAATATGTCTTAGTTTTATCCTCAGTATTCCTGCCTGAATCTCATCAAGCCTGCTGTTATAGCCTATGGAGCCGTGTTTGTAAGGCGCTATAGTGCTGTGATTGCGAAGGAGTTTAATCTTGTTGTATATCTCCTCGCTGTTTGTTGTCAGTATCCCGCCGTCTCCGTAAGCTCCAAGGTTTTTGCTTGGATAAAAACTAAAGCACCCGGTATCTCCAATGCTTCCTGTTTTTTTGCCTTTGTAGCTTGCGCCAAAAGACTGCGCACAGTCTTCAATGACACGGAGATTATGTTTTTTTGCCAGAGACATGATTTCGTCCATATTTGCAGGCTGTCCAAATATATGAACAGGGATAATCGCCTTTGTCTTTGAGGTTATCTTCCCTTCAATGTGAGAGACATCTATATTGAGTGATTCTCTGTCTATATCAACAAATACAGGCGCAGCGCCGACATAGGCAACTGCCTCTGCTGTGGCAATAAATGTGAAAGGCGTTGTTATGACCTCGTCGCCTTTGCTGATACCCAATGCCCTTAATGAAAAATGTAAGGCATCAGTTCCAGAGGCAAGCCCTACTGCATATTTTACGCTATGATAAGCGGCTATCTCTTTTTCAAATGCCTCTACGTTTGGGCCAAGGATAAAATGTCCGCTCTCAACAATATTATGTATGACTTCCTCTATCTCAGCCCTTAGCGACCTGTACTGAACCTTTAGGTCAACCATTGGTATAGGCGTATGCTGTCCTGACATTGCTACATTACCTTTCTTATTTCTTCTGATACCCTTAACGCTACTTCAAGCGCCTCTTTGCCCTCAAAGCCTGATACTATCGGCTTAGTCCTTCCCTTTATGCATTCAATAAATGATATTAGCTCTGCCCTTAAAGGCTCTTTCTCTTCAGGCTTTTTAATCTCACTTTTGACTGCGCCGCCGATCTTTCTGTGAGTCTGAATTTCCTGCTTGATATAGTCCAGGCTGAGATAGGCATTGTGCTGAAAGACCTTAAGCTGTCTTGCCTTCTCAGAGGCAATTCTGCTTGCCACAACCTCTGCAATGCATCCATTTCTGAACTCTATCCATGCATGGGATATGTCAATATTGTCTGTAAAAACCTTTGCCCCTGTCGCCCGTAAATCGGAAATCTCTGAATTGACAAGGCTGAGTATTATATCAATGTCATGTATCATCAAGTCAAGAGTTACATCCACATCAGTGCATCTGCCTAAAAATGGAGAAACACGCTGCGACTCAATAAACCTGGGCTCCTCAATCATACTGCTTATAAGGGCGACCCCTGCGTTAAACCTTTCAAGATGCCCTACCTGAAGGATGCTTTTTCTTTTCTCTGCCTCTGTAATCAGGGCTTCCGCTTCTTTTATGCCTGACGCTATTGGCTTTTCAATCAGTATGTCTTTATTGTTTTTCAGGAAATCCATTGCCACCTGATAATGAAGTATCGTCGGCACAGCAATGCTTACTGCATCAACATCACCCATCATATCTATGTGGCTTTGGTATGCCTTGCAGTTATACTTTGCGGCAATCTCCTCTGCTTTTTGTAAATCAGTATCCGCTACTGCCGCAAGCCTCACGCCTTCAAGGCTTGAGTATATCCTTGCATGATGAAGCCCTATTGAACCTGTGCCTATGACCCCGACTTTAACCATTTTTTTTCATATCCCTCGCATGGTTAAGCGCGCGTGTCCCTGCGCCGCCTGTGCTGACCAGTGTGCCGTCAATGTCAAAAAGGATGAGTTTCATGGCTTTAATATTTTAGTTCTTCCTCATTAATCATTAGGGATTATAACACCGCATTTCTATAAAATGAAACAGCGCAGCATGCTGCAGGAGGGTTAATGACAAGTTGAACTTTACTTATGTATAATTCATAATCTTTAGAAACTCACGGAGGATACACTGAAGCGCGAGATTTATCTTGAAAATACCCCCCTTAATGAGGCAATTAAGAGATGGGCTGATAGGCTTAATGAAGCCGGCATAGCCAAACCGCTTGAAGGCGAAACAATTAAGGCTATAGAATCCCTCGGAAGAATTACATCAGAGGCGGTATTTGCAAGGCTGTCATCGCCTTTTTATCACTCCGCAGCAATGGACGGCTATGCCGTAAAATTTGAAGACACATTTGGCGCTTCTGACAGAAGTCCAAAACAACTTAAAGTTTTAGAGCAGACCAGGCCTGTAAATACAGGCGACCCAATGCCTGAGGGGTTTAATGCTGTGATAATGATAGAAGATGTGAGTATCGTAAGTAACGAGTCAGGAGTAACGAGTAACATTGAAGACAGTAACAAGCCAATAGTAACGAGTGACAAGTTAAAAGATAAAGACTCGTCCCTCGTCACTCGTCCCTCGTCACAGGAGTATATAGAAATAATAGAGCCTGCAACTCCGTGGCAGCATGTAAGGATAATCGGTGAAGACATTGTTGCCACAGAGCTTATACTTCCTGAAAATCACAAGATAAGGCCAATGGATATAGGCGCAATGCTTGCCGGCGGGCTTACAGATGTAAAGGTCAGAAGAAAACCAAGGGTTGCTATTATTCCTACAGGAAGCGAGATAGTAGAGCCAGGAAGCGATTTAAAGAAGGGGGATATCATTGAGTATAACTCAAGAATGCTTTCAGGGCTTGTCTTGGAATGGGGCGGAGAGCCAATAAGATTTTCTCCTGTAGCAGATGATACCAAGCAGCTTAAAAAGGCTATACTTGAAGCTGTGCAGGTTGCTGACCTCGTTATAGTAAATGCAGGCTCCTCAGCAGGCATGAGAGACTTTACCCCTCATGTAGTCAAAGAGCTTGGGGAGGTAATGCTTCATGGAATAAACATTAAGCCAGGCAAACCGTTGCTTGCCGGCTTAATTAAAGGGAAGCCTGTGCTTGGCATCCCGGGCTATCCTGTCTCTGCATATATAACCTTTGAATTATTTGCCAGCCCGATTATTCACACATGGCAGGGAATTGAGCATAAGGAAAAAGAGAAGATAAGGGCATCCCTGAGCAGGCAGGTAGCGTCATCACTGGGTATGGAGGAGTTTTTAAGGGTAAAAGTAGGAAGCATCGGAGATAAAACCATTGCAAGCCCTGTAAGCAGGGGCGCAGGCATCTTGATGAGTCTTGTCAGGGCTGACGGATTTGTAAGGATTCCTGCAATGAGCGAAGGCATTGGAGCAGGCACAGAGATTGAGGTGGAATTAATAAAACATAAAGACGAGATCAAAAACACCATAATCTCTATCGGAAGCCATGACAATGCACTTGATATACTTGCCAATTTCTTAAAGAAAAGATTTGCCAAATACTCGCTTTCCTCTGCGCATGTTGGCTCAATGGGCGGACTTATTGCGCTAAAGCGCAAAGAGGCTCATATTGCAGGCACGCATCTTTTGGATGAAAAAACCGGTGAATACAATGTGCCGTTTATAAGACAGATGCTGTCAGGGGATGAAATTATCCTTATAAACCTTGTCTACAGAGAGCAGGGGCTTATGGTATTAAAGGGCAATCCAAAAGGCATAAATGGCTTTGGTGACTTAGTTCGTGAGGATATAATCTTTATAAACAGGCAAGGCGGTTCAGGCACAAGGCTTCTTACTGATAAGCACCTTAAGGAGCTTCATATTGACCCTAAAAATATAAAAGGTTATGACCGTGAGGAGTATACGCATATGGGAGTTGCCTCAGCAGTGTTGAGCGGCATTGCTGATACAGGGCTTGGCGTTCTCTCTGCAGCAATGGCGCTTGGGCTTGATTTTATCCCTGTGGCAAAAGAGCGGTATGATTTGGCTATTCCAAAAAGGTTCTATAGCTTAGAGATGACTCAATGCCTTCTGGCAATAATCAGGGAAGATAAGGAGTTCAGGGATACTGTTATCAGCCTTGGCGGCTATGACGTAAGCGATATGGGCAGGATAGTTTATGACGGAAGTAAAGCCTAATTCTCTTTTATCTCTTCCTGCGGTTCAATCAGCCTCTTTGCCCCAAGGAATCTCTTGGTATAATACGGCTCATAAATACTGTTGACAGTGACCTTTTTATCTTTTGACGATGCGTGAATAAAGAGGTTGTCCCCTATGTAGATTCCCACATGAGATGGAAATGATGCATAGGTTTTGAAGAATACAAGGTCTCCAACGGAGAGGTCTTCCTTCTGCACCTCGCTGCCTACATTAAACTGTTCTCTCGCGGTTCTTGGAAGCGAGACATTCATGAGGTTAAAGACCTTCTGAACAAAGGCTGAGCAGTCAATGCCAAAAAGGGATGTGCCGCCAAACTTATATGGGATATTTAAGAATTTTTTGGCAAATACTATAAGCCTTTCTTGCTTATCAACAGGCTCTGCGCCGGTCTCTCCCTCAACTACTGATGCGCTTTCCTCTGTGGTTAAGGTATTTAGAGATAAGGCCTCTATGTGATCTTTCTTAAGTTCAGCAATAATCTCCTCGGTCTTTTGAGCAGGGAGAATCAACTTTTGCCCGGGCTTTAAGGAGCTTTTTTTAAGATTATTAAGCCTCTTTAGTTCTTTTACGCTGATATTGTTTGAGCGGGCAATCTCATAAAGGGTATCACCGCTTTTTACAGTGTAATTTTCTCTTAAAGTCTCAGCAGTTAGACTGGTAATGGGCTTACGCCTTGAGGCTGAAACCGATTTAGCCTTTTTAGATATCCTTGAAGATGCCTGTTTTTCTATTCCATGCTTTTTTGTCTCAGCTAAGAGAGGCTTATTTTTTTCAGACGACCTGGGCGGCAGGGTTATAGGCATGCCGAT
>JACQXF010000053.1 GCA_016208855.1 Nitrospirota bacterium
GCGCCTGCCCCTTAAATGACAATACCTTCGTTATCGCCGCCGTCAATGTCGTCTTCCCGTGGTCTACATGCCCTATCGTCCCTACGTTTATATGCGGCTTTACCCTCTCAAATTTCGCCTTAGCCATAAGTCCTCCCTATTCTCCCTTTACCTTAGATATTATTTCTTCGGAGATCCCCTTTGGAACCTCATCATAATGGGAAAACTGCATTGTATATGTCGCCCTGCCCTGCGTTCTTGATCTCAGGTCAGTGGCATAATTAAACATTGAGCTAAGAGGCACCTGCGCTGATATTACCTGAGTCTTGCCGCGCTGCCCTATGGTCTGAATCTTGCCTCTGCGGGAGTTTAAATCGCCGATAACATCCCCCATATATTCATCAGGGGTAACCACCTCTATATTCATAATCGGCTCAAGAAGCACAGGAGACGCCTTCTTTATGCCTTCCTTAAAAGCCATTGAACCTGCTATCTTGAATGCCATCTCTGAAGAATCAACCTCATGATATGAACCATCAGTTAGCGTAATCTTCACATCAACTACCGGATAGCCTGCAAATACACCATTCTCAACTGCCTCTTTTACGCCCTTTTCAACTGCTGGAATATATTCCCTTGGGATGGCTCCGCCAACAATCTTATTTACAAATTCAAATCCTTTACCCTGCTCTAACGGCTCTATCTCTATATAAACATGTCCGTACTGTCCGCGTCCGCCTGACTGCCTTACATATTTACCCTCAGCCTCTGCCTTCTTCCTTATCGTCTCCCTGTAAGCAACCTGAGGCTTGCCGACATTTGCGCCTACCTTAAACTCCCTCATGAGGCGGTCTACTATTATCTCAAGATGAAGCTCACCCATGCCTGATATTATGGTCTGCCCTGCCTCTTCATCATAGGAAACCTTAAAGGAAGGGTCTTCCTGTGTAAGCTTGGCAAGGGATGCAGAGAGCTTCTCCTGATCTGCCTTTGTCTTTGGTTCAATAGCCACAGAGACAACAGGCTCAGGGAACTCTATTGATTCAAGGATTACAGGACTATCCTCGTCACACAGCGTATCGCCTGTGAGGGTGCTCTTTAAGCCTACGGCTGCAGCTATATCTCCTGCACGAACCTCTTTTATGTCTTCCCTCTTATTGGCATGCATCTTAAGAAGCCTGCCTATGCGCTCTTTTGAGTCCTTTGTCGAGTTATATACATAAGAGCCTGCTGTCATTACTCCGGAATAAACCCTTAAAAATGAGAGCTGCCCGACATAAGGGTCTGTCATTATCTTAAATACAAGTGCTGAGAAGGGTTCATCATCAGAAGCCTTTCTTGTCACTTCCTTGCCTGTATCAGGCTCTATGCCCCTTACAGACGGTATATTTAAAGGCGAAGGGAGGTAATCCACTATCGCATCAAGAAGAAGCTGCACCCCTTTGTTTTTGAATGCAGAGCCGCAGACAACAGGGCAAATCCTTAACTCAACCGTTCCCCTTCTTAATGCCCTCTTTATCTCCTCAACGCTAACTTCCTCACCAGAGAGGTATTTTTCCATTACTGTTTCATCAAAATCAGCCAAAGCCTCTACCATCTTTTCTCTATGTTCAAGCGCATGGGGAAGAAGTTCCTGAGGAATGTCCCCCTCTACAAACTTTGCGCCAAGCGTTTCATCATCAAAATAATAAGCCTTCATGCCTACAAGGTCAATGGCTCCCCTGAAGACATCCTCTTTTCCTATGGGCATCTGCACAGGAACAGGTTTTGCCCCAAGGCGTTCTATCATTGAATTAACGCTCATGAAGAAGTCGGCTCCTACTTTGTCCATCTTATTCATGAACGCTATTCTCGGGACATTGTATTTTTCTGCCTGTCTCCAAACTGTCTCTGACTGCGGCTCAACGCCCGCCACTGCGTCAAAAACAGCAACAGCCCCGTCAAGCACCCTTAATGACCTCTCAACTTCCATAGTAAAATCAACATGTCCCGGCGTATCAATAATATTAATCCGATATTCCTTCCAGAAGCACGTGGTAGCAGCAGATGTGATTGTAATGCCCCTTTCCTGCTCCTGAGGCATCCAGTCCATTACGGCAGTTCCTTCATGAACCTCGCCAATCTTATATGTGACGCCTGTATAGAAGAGGACGCGCTCTGTGGTCGTAGTCTTGCCTGCGTCTATATGGGCCATAATCCCTATGTTTCTTGTCATCTCTAATGAAGCTCTGTCCACTGTTTCTTCCTCTTTTACCATCTATAATGGGCAAATGCCTTGTTTGCCTCTGCCATCCTGTGGGTATCTTCCCTCTTCTTAAGATTCTCCTGCTAATTTCTCAGCCGCTGTCTTTTCCGCCCTCTTCGCTGCAAACTCTGAAATCCATCTGAAGGCAAGGGCTATCTTCCTCTGCGGCCTCACATCCACCGGGACCTGATATGTTGCTCCGCCTACACGCCTTGGTTTCACCTCAATGGCAGGCTTCACATTATCAATAGCAGTCTTAAAAACCTTAAGCGGGTCGCTTCCTGTCTTTGACTGTATAACATCAAGTGCACCGTAACAAACCCCTTCAGCCACGCTCTTTTTGCCGTCGCTCATTATCATATTAATAAACTTGCTTATGAGCTTACTGTTATACTTTGGATCTGCTAAAACATCTCTTTTAACTGCTACTTTTCTTCTTGGCATATTATTACCTTGTTAAATTATTTAGGCCTCTTGGCACCGTATTTTGACCTGCCACGCCTGCGGTCAGCAACGCCAAGGGTATCAAGCGTGCCTCTTACGATATGGTATCTGACACCCGGAAGGTCTTTAACCCTGCCGCCCCTGATAAGGACAATAGAGTGTTCCTGAAGATTATGGCCGACACCGGGAATATATGAGGTAACCTCCATCCCGTTAGTAAGCCTGACCCTCGCGACTTTTCTTAATGCAGAATTCGGCTTCTTCGGGGTAGTCGTATAAACCCTGGTGCAAACCCCTCTTCTCTGTGGACAAACCATCAGCGCAGGGCTTTTTGTACGGTTAAGAATCTGCTTCCTGCCCTTGTCTATAAGCTGCGCTATTGTTGGCACCTGTCCTCCTAATTTTTATTTTTTGGAACTGCACAGATAAAGCAACTGTGAACTATAAAACTCGGTAGTTTAAGATGCTATTTGCTATGGTTCCTTAATTCTCTCTTCAGAAAAGCCTAAAGAGTTTAGCAGGGAAAAATTTTTTTGTCAATAGGGTATTGAAACTTTTTTATGGCCTGCCGACGGAGTAATAGTTAAATCCCGTCTTTCTTACCTTTTCAGGCTCATAGATATTTCTTAAATCAAAGAAAAAAGAGCCTTTGGCAAGGCTTTTTATCTTACTGAGGTCTAAATTTCTAAACTGGTTCCACTCAGTAGCTATCACCACGGCATCTGCCCCTTTTGCTGCGTCATAAGAGTCTTTGCAGTATGTTATTGTCGGGAATACCTCTTTAGTGTCTTCTACTGCAGCAGGATCATATGCCCTTATCTTTACACCAAGCTTAAGAAGCCTCTCTATAAGATACAGAGCCGGCGCCTCCCTTATATCATTTGTGTTTGGCTTAAATGAAAGCCCCAGCATGCAGATTGTTTTGCCTTTGAGTGTCCCCATCGCATCCTTAATCTTACGCATCATCTTTTCTTTCTGTTTTTCATTAACCGCTATTACCGCCTTTATTATCTCAAGCTCAATGCCATTATTCTTGCCTATATTAAACAGTGCCCGTGTATCCTTGGGAAAGCATGAGCCTCCATATCCCGGGCCTGCATGCAGAAACTTTGAACCTATCCTATGGTCAAGCCCCATAGCCTTTGCAACCACCTGCACATTAGCTCCAACCTCCTCACAGAGGCCTGAGATCTCGTTTATAAAAGAGATCTTTGTTGCCAAGAACGCATTGGATGCATACTTTATCAGTTCCGCAGTCTTTACATTCGTAATGATAACAGGCGTTTCTATTAAATAAAGAGGCTTGTAAAGATCTTTCATTATTGCTGCTGCCTGAGCGCTTGAAGCCCCGATAACGACCCTGTTAGGCCTCATAAAGTCCTCTATTCCTGCGCCCTCTCTTAAAAATTCAGGGTTTGAGACAATGTCAAAATCCACATTCTCCTTCAGGTTTTTTGAGATGATCTGCCTCAGCTTCTCCCCTGTGCCTACAGGCACTGTGCTCTTCGTTACGATTACCTTGTAGCTGTTCATATGCCCTGCTATCTCTTTTGCAACTCCTTCAACATACCTCATATCTGCAGAGCCGTCCCCGCGCGGAGGAGTGCCGACTGCTATGAATATCACGAGTGATGAATCAATGGCCTCGCCAATATTTGTTGTAAACCGTATGCGGCCTGCCTTAATATTTCTCTGAAGCAGCTCTTCAAGCCCGGGCTCATAAAAAGGCACATTGCCTTTCTGCATTGACTTAACCTTTTTCGCATCATTATCAACACATACCACACTCAGTCCAAACTCAGCAAAGCATGCCCCTGTTATCAACCCTACATAACCTGACCCTATTACACAGATATTCATTTAATCCTCCTCAACTCGCTCAAATTAATCAAGGTATTATGCCATAAACTCAATTAAAAAAATAAGGCAATTTATTCTGCCTTAACAAGCTCTACATTGAAGCTGCCTACCTTAACCTTGCTCTTTATCATCACCGGAATCTTTTTCTCGTCATCTGTAAGCCATATGTAGATATCTCCCTTTCTAAGAAATATCCCTTCTGACTGAAGAATAGGCTTTACGAGGACGGTTTCAAACTCTCCGGCAGGCACACTTATATGCTCTTTCCTTAGCACCTGGACCTCAACACTGTAAAATTTCTTGCTGTCAAAAATATCAATATACTCGGAGCGGCCTACCTGAAGATTTTTTTTCCTTATCTCATAAAAGCCTGACAGCGGATCAAATACCTTTTTTTCATAATCAAAAGCAGCCGTTTCATTATCAAGTTTATTCTGATAGACCACCTTCTGGGAGCTGTTTTCAGAATTGAAAAAATTAACCTCTTTATCTCTCTTATGTCGCCCTTCCCTGATTCTTATTTTATAATTTTTAGGGTATCCGTCAGGATAAAGCCTGCTCTGTATAAAATTATCAACCTTGTAAAAAAGACTGACGAACTCAGTAGACTCTGCCCTTGATGTGATCATAACTCCGTCGGCAGTATTGCCAATATCCCAATATGCATTGCCTGCTTTAATTCCTGACCAGTAGATGGAGTAAGTAAGCTTCTCAGGTACTTTGGGTTCAGCCATAGCATGCAGAGCAAAAAGCAAAGAAGATAGAACAAAGAACATAGAGCAAAAAACAAAAACACTCTGTGCCTTATCCATCGTCTGTGCCCTGTAGTCTTTGCTTTGATACTCTGATACTCTGACACTCTGACACCTTTTCATAGATACTCTCTCACTCCCTCAAAAACGCTCTCCACACTTATCTCATTCATACATATCGGATTTTCACACTCCTTCTTAAAACACGGACTGCATGAAACAGACGCGCGCAAGACCTTAATCTTTTTGTTTGCCTGCCAGCCGTAAGGCCCTGTCCTTTGAGGGTCAGTAGGGCCAAAAAGCGCAACAACAGGAATACCAAGCGCAACAGCTATATGCAATGGGCCTGAATCAGCGCTTACCACAGCCTTTGAGCCTGCAATTAATGCAGAGAGTTCCTTTAAGTTTAGTTTACCGCTCACATTAATACCCTTGCCTTCTGAGGAATTCATCACTTGATAAGCGAGTTCTTTATCATCATTGCCCCCTGTAATAACACATGGGATAGAAAGCCTTGATATAAGCATACCAAAATACTTTGTCGGCCATCTCTTTGTCTGCCAGCGCGCAGACGGAACTATTACAACATATTCGGTTAAGTCTCCAAGGAGTTTCTTTACATTCTCCTTTGAGGCATCGTCTATATATAGAGGGAATTCAATCTTCTCTTCTCTGTGTTCTGTGTTCTGTGCCCTATAGTCTCTGCTCTGACACTTTGACACTCTGACACTTTGACACTCCTTGCCTTCTTTTTTAACCCCTGACCCCTGACCCTTTTGCATCTCCTTTACGACCTCAAGACACCTATCCACTGCATGCATATCTTTATCAACTTTTATTTTCCTGTCATAAAAAAATCTGCTTCCCTCTCTGGCATTCTCAAAGCCTATCTTTAAAGGAGAGCGTGCAAAGAACGTCATAAGCCCGCTTCTAAGAAGCCCCTGCAAATCAATAACCATATCATAATACTGCTCTCTCAGGGTCTTTGCCAAATTCACAATACAGGAAGGGCATGCACAATATCGCCAAGCGAGCTTGGTTTAATAATGAGTATTCTCATTCTGCAGATCTTCCACTGCTTTGGTAAAGAGCGTCAAGCGGGCTCTGCGGAGCATTAGACATGTCGCGCAGGACATGGGTGTAAATCATGGTCGTCTCCACATTCTTATGCCCAAGGAGACTCTGCACCTCCCGGATGTTGACTCCATTCTGCAGTAGATGCGTAGCAAAGCTATGGCGTAATGTATGGACAGTTGCGTGTTTCAATATGCCTGACTTCCGCACAGCGTTTTTAAGCGCACTCTGTATCGCAGTATCGCTTATATGATGACGCCTGACAATCCCGCTTCGCGGATCAACAGACAGGGTTGCCGCAGGGAAAACATACTGCCAGCCCCATTCTTTAGCGGCATTAGGATATTTGCGCTCAAGCGCGTCCGGCAGGAAGACCTTGCCATGTCCGGCGGCAATATCCTTGTCATGCAAAGCCTTAACACTTGTCAGATGCTCCCTTAAGCGCTCCTTGACCGCTGCCGGAAGCATTGTAGAACGGTCATTGTCGCCTTTTCCGCTGCGCACATACAGGGTGTTTGCATCAAAATCTATATCCTTAACCCTCAGCCTTGCAGCTTCCATTAAACGAAGCCCCGCGCCGTACAGCAGTTCTGCAATCAGGCGGTTTGTGCCGGCCATTTGCTCAAAAAGCCGCTTCACCTCGCCCACCGTGAGCACTACCGGCAGCTTCTGCCCTCGTTTTGCCCTTACTGTGGTATCAAGCTCGCCCACTTCCTTATGGAGCACATTTCGGAACAAAAACAAAATAGCATTAAACGCCTGATTCTGTGTTGAGGCTGAAACATGCCTGCTAAGCGCAAGATGGGAAAGAAAGCCCCTGAGATCCTCAGCCGTTACAGCATCTATTTGTTTTCCGCCTGTTTCAGTTACATAGGCAAAAAAGCGTTCAGCCCATTGAAGATAGGTGCGCTCTGTGCTAAAGGAGTAGTGTTTAAGTCTGATAATGCGGCTCACCTCCGCAAGTATCGCTGAGACATCGCTAAAGGCGGGACTATCATGATTTGTCCTGGACTTGCCAAGATAATGGAAATAATAAAGCCTCAGGGCATCATCGGCCTGTCGGGGCTGCCACTCCTTAATGCGGGAGTCGCTCCTCATCTCATCCAGAAAAGCCGCAACAACCTGCTCTTGATAATCATCGACAGGCGCTTTCCGCCCTTGGGCGTAAGCGAGATAGCGGCTGACCCAATAAGCAAAATAAGATGTCTTGCTCTCTGCGACAAGCTTCTTGTCTATCAGGTATTTCTGGAACTCCGGAAGCCTTTCGTTCCCTTTCTTATCCGAATTTATCATGCTATGCAAATATCCTTTTTAGCCTATAATACCATATTATATGAACTTGTCAAAAAAAGGTTTATTGTTATAAAAGATTCTTTATGTTGTTGCATTGCAAGTAATATGCTATAGTGTCGTAAAGGTTTTAAAAACTACCAGCTTGGTAGATTAAATGTTAGCGCATAATATACTTAACCATGGTCAATATAACAAGGAGGGGCGCATGAGCACGGAGGATGATAAGAAAAAAATAGAGATGGAATATTATCGCACATTCATGGACAAGTGCTGGGAAGCACGACAATATTATAAGGATGAACAAAACAAGTTGCTGTACTGGGTAGGAAGTGTTTTTGCAGCAATTGTTGGAGCGACTGGCGTATTAGGTGCTATCAGAAGTACAACTGTCGAATATCAGTTTACACTGGGGCACATAATCATTTTCCATGCGTTATTTCTAATTGTGTGGTTATATTATCTTTACAAGAAATTGAATGCTGATATTTTTCACAAGATAGGCGTTATCGGAGAAACTTTTATTCGGAAAAAATTCACAAGCGACTCTTTCATCTCTCATCCCTCTTTTTTTCAAATTAAAAAACATTACCTTGGTGCTGAAAGCAAATGGTCCGGCGGACGACACCTATCAAATTATGCAAATTTTTTAATAGTTGCACTTTATTTAGGAGTTGCCACTGCTCCAATTTGGAGAGGTTCCGTTACCGATGAAGGCATTTCGGTGAATTGGCCAACAGCAATTTCGGTTCTGATTTTCTTAGTCTTTGCAGTGGTAGGACATATAATTTATTCAAATCAAAAAAAGAAGATTATGAAAAAAATTGAGGAAGAATGGAAATATAGTAATTCTTCTGAAGATGAAACATAGCTGCGCTAACAAGTCAGTGCAGTGAAATCGAACCACACGAGACTTTTTCGGCATGTGTTCGATTTGAAGTCAGCAAATCGGCTTCTTGCTTTTTGATGTTATTCAGTGGCTCGATTCACTGACTTCTACGTTATCTGCTCATAGCGGGTAGCAGGGAAAGGAGGGGCTCACGTTTCATTCTTAAAACAAATAATATCTAAGAAAGGAGGCAGGAGCTGCCTGAAGCAGCTAAAAGTAGGCTCAACTAAATTCTTTAATGGCTCTTCGCGTAAGAGTGTAGGTGATTTTTTGCATTTTTATATCTCCTTGAGCATGCAAGTAAGGATTTTAAGTCGGAGATATTCCTCATCACGAAGACCGTAAGCCCTTCTCTGTATCACCCTTATTTTATTGTTCAG
>JACQXF010000121.1 GCA_016208855.1 Nitrospirota bacterium
CTCATAGTCGTCATTCCGGGCTTGAACCGGAATCCAGTATTTTCCTGATGTTTCTGGATTCCCGCTGGAGCCTGCCCTCGAATGTCGTAATCGGGGGCGGGAATGACAAAAAAGGTGGCTTTCAATATGTAGTTATTAGTAATTCCTGTGAGGCTCAATTATTACTTTTATAGATTCCTTTGCCTCTGCCACAAGCTGAAAACCTTTCTGTGCTTCATGAAGAGGCAGCCTGTGTGTAATCATGTCATTTACTATTATCCTGCCTGTGCGCATAAGCGTAATGGCAGCCTCGATATCCTGAGGGCTTGCGCCGTAAGATGTCATAAGCATAATCTCATTGCGCCAGAAATCATTTGCAGGAATAGGAACCATAATCTCAGGCTCAGGCACTGCAAAAAACTGTATTGTCCCTCCCCTGTCAACACATCCCAATGCCTGATTTATAGCAGGCATTGCGCCTGTGCAGATGATAATAAGTTCAGCAAGCCTGCCATTATTAACCTTTAATAAACTCTCTCTGATATTGTCTTTTGCATTTATTACTGCATCTGCTCCATACTGTCTTGCAGCATTTAAGCGGTATTCATTAATGTCTACAGCAATTATTCTGCCTGCTCCGAGGGCGCGGGCAAGCTTTATGTGTAATAACCCTGATATGCCGCTTCCAACTATCAATACGCTTTGCCCTGGCTTAAGACTTGCAAGCCTCTGCCCTCTTACAACACAGGCAAGCGGCTCTATGAATGTGCCGTCTTCGTATGACATTTGAGCAGGCAGGACATACACCCCTCTGTCAACATTTATTTGAGGCACTTTAAGGTATTCTGAAAACCCGCCCGGGTCATAGTTTGTCTTATGCAGGGTGTCGCACGCTGTATGATGCCCGTTAAGGCAGTAATGGCATGTGTTGCACGGGACATGATGCGATACAAAAACCCTGTCACCAACTTTATAGGTTTTTACATCCTTCCCAGCCTCAACTATCTCCCCTGCTATTTCATGGCCTAAAATCCTTGGGGCCTTCTTGATGCGGTACCACTGCATAACATCGCTTCCGCATATGCCGCTTGCCATAACCTTAACAAGCAGCTCCCCATCTCTAATCTTTGGAGCAGGCACTTCCTCAACACGCACATCACTGTTACGGTAATACATTGCCACGCGCATAGATCTCTACTTTTTCCCCTTCTGTTTTGTCTCATTATAGATATCCATAGCCTCTTTAGGAGCAGCCTTCTTGTGGATAATAGCCCTCAGAGCTTTTGCCATTGCAACAGGGTGCTCATTTTGCCATATGTTTCTTCCGAGATTAACGCCTATTGCGCCCTTTTGCATTCCGTCATAGACAAACTCCATTGTCTCAAGCTCTGTGTCTGTTTTCGGCCCTCCGGCAATAACTACAGGCACAGGACAGCCGTTTACTACCTTATCAAAATTTTCGCACCAATAAGTCTTTACCACCTTTGCGCCAAGCTCTGCTGCAATCCTGCAGCAAAGCGAAAGATAGCGGGCATCGCGTTTCTCAAGCTCCTTGCCGACGGCAGTAACTGCCATTACAGGGATGCCGTATTCCTCTGCCTCATTAACAAGATTTGCAAGATTCATGAGCGTCTGATGTTCATAGTCGCTGCCTACAAATATTGACAATCCGACTGCTGCAGCATTGAGCTTTATAACCTCTTTTATGGATGTTGTTATGCCTTCATTTGCCAAGTCCTTGCCTACAACGCTTGTGCCTCCTGAAACACGCAGAATAATCGGAACATTGCTGTCATGAGGAACGCATGAACGCAATACCCCCCTTGTAACAAACAATGCGTCAGCATACTGCAAAATAGGCTTAATTGTCTCTCCCGGTTTCTCCAGCTTTGATGTAGGGCCGAGAAAATACCCGTGGTCAATCGGCAGGAGCATGCACTTGCCGTCATCCTTAATTATTTGCGACAGACGATTCTTCATTCCCCAATCCATAAATAATCCTCCTTTTTTAAGTATCAGAGTCAAGTATTAAAGTATCAAAGTGTCAGAGCAGATACATTGTTAACAGTCTCAAAATAGTATTCATAGTCTGGCACCCTTTATTTGTCATGCCCGAAGCCTGCCCTCGAATGTCGTAATCGGGGGTTCTTAATCGGGCATCCAGAGACTAAAAAACTACTGGATTCCCGCTAACAATATGCGGGAATGACATACTGGAGTGCGCCTTCTATGATGAGACGATTAATAACTTCTGATGCTTTGATGCTATCTTTTCAAATCTTTCTTAACCTTAAGCGTCTCTTCAATCATTAGGATATACTTTATATATTTAAAACCGAATTTCATCAATTCTACTTCATCAGCCTTTATCTTTTCTATATATTCTTCATCAATATCAAACACATCTAAAAACCTGCTTTCAAATACATACTTCTTAAATACATCCATGTTATAGGCTGCCATATAAATCTGCTGAACCTTTTTCTCTTCAAGCTCATTGCCCGGAAGATTTTTTCTTAACTGAAGGCCTTTCCATTCCCTGTTCATCTTATCATACATGTCAACCTCCTGGTCTGCCCTCCAGGACTCTACTGTCCAGCTTTTGTTTTCATCAAAACCAAGGCAGTGAGGTTCGTTTATAAAAAAGTAAAATTCCTCATCCTCAGGACCGTCTTTGCCCATCACCTTCAGGGTTCCCTGCCCTATCGGATAGTAACGGCAGTTGGCAGGCCTGTCTGTATAGATAGTGCATCCCTCAGACGTAACAAACGGACATTTTTTGTCTTCTCCTTCTGTAATTTTAAGCATTGCATAAGGATGTGAGGTCTTTTCATCAAACTTTATGTATGTATATCTTGCTAAGAATTCATCAGATGTAAGCCCCAGCCTGTTTTTCATTTTTATTACATCAAAAACACCTGATTGCCTTATGGCATCTAAATTTAAACTTTGATTTCAGGCTTAATTTTGTCGGTACGACTACATCTTTATTTTGCATGGTTTCTCCTCATTTAAAACTTTTACTTTATTATTATCCCTGCATACCCTACGACATGATCATAATCTCCGCTTACATCGCCGGAGGTCATATATTTTACAAGCTCTGCCCCTTTTGCCTCAAGCTTTTTTACTGCATAAAGCATTGTGGCTGCAGGAATCACTCCGCACATACTTATTCCTTCTCTCCTCACAGTCTTATAAAGCCCTTCAGGGTCAAGGTTTAAAATTTTCCCAAGTGCCTTTTTATCCTTTGCCCTTGCTGATGAGTCAGTCTCATAGTGAGTCATGTCAGAGCTTGCAGCAATCATAACAGGATATCCTGCATCTTTAACGGCTTGGGCAACTGCCTCTCCGACTGCTTTGCATACACTTAGGGAATCCGTCATCATTGTAATAGGCACAATCTCAACATCTCTCGAAAAATAAAGTATAAACGGAAGCTGAACCTCAAGGGAATGCTCCAGCAAGTGAGCAACATCGTCTTCCTCAATAACATCAGATGCCTCTATAATCTTTCTTGCAAGCAGCGAATCAATCCTCAAAGCGCCTGTAGGGATCTCCCATCTGCCTTCAGCCATTACAGATACAGTCCTGCCCATGCCTGTATGGTTAGGGCCGATAAGTACAATCGTGTGAGGCATTGCAGCCCTTGAGTACACAGCGCCGGCAACAGCGCCTGAATACATCAGCCCTGCGTGAGGGGAAAGCACGCCAAGGGCGTTTACTTTTTGCGCAGACGGTTCAATGTATTTCTGAACTTCTTTTAAAAGGCCTGAAGGTGAGCCTGAATAAAACTGTCCTGCTACCGCTGGCTTGCGTATCACTTAACTTTTAACCTTTGAGGCTCTTGCAAAAGTCTTTATTCGTCATTCCCGCAGTTTGCAAGCGGGAATCCAGTATTCTTTAAAATCAAAGACCCCCGATTAAGACCTTCGAGGGCAGGCTTCTAAATACCCGCCAGAGCCTGCCCTCGAATGTCGTAATCGGGGGCGGGTATGACGGCGGAAACGATTTCCTTGATACTTTTGCAAGAGGCTCCTTTAACTGTTAACTTTTAACTTAGTAAGACATAACATAACAAAGCCTCATAGTCGTCATTCCGGGCTTGACCAGGAATCCAGTGTTTTTAAAAGATATTTCTGGATTCCCGCTGGAGCCTGCCCTCGAATGTCGTAATCGGGGGCGGGAATGACAAAAATTGTGGCATTATTAACGTAATCCTTAGTAGTAGACTTCTCTGTCTGTATAGTTTTTAAATTTTGTAAATTTATCCAGGTAGGTAATCTTTATTACATCGGTTGGGCCGTTTCTCTGTTTCGCCACATTTAATTCGGCAGCCCCGTCATTCTCATCATCTCCGCTCTTGTCCTTATAGTAATCATCTCTGTATAGAAACAATATCGTATCCGCATCCTGCTCTATAGCGCCTGATTCTCTAAGGTCCGCAATTAGAGGCCGCTTATTGGCTCCCCTCTTTTCGCAATCCCTGTTAAGCTGGCTGAGTACAATTACAGGTACTGACAGGTCTTTGGCTAATGCTTTCAAAGAGCGGGATATATCTGAAATCTCCTGTTCTCGCTGGTTATACCTGCCATTACCCCTGATAAGCTGCAGATAGTCTATAATTATGAGCCCCAGTCCGTGCTCAGCCTTAAGCCTTCTTGCCTTTGCCCTTATTTCAAGCACAGAGCTGAATGTGTCGTCTATGTATATTGATGCGTCTGCCAGCCTTCCTGCTGCATTTACAAGTTTTCTGTAGTCTTCTTTGCTGTGATAACCTGAACGGACTTTGTTGGAGTCTACCTCAGCCTCTGCGCATAACATCCTTAAAACTATAAGCTCCCTGGACATCTCAAGGCTGAATAATGCCACAGGCTCTTTAACCTCTATCCCGACATATGTGGCGATATTAAGGCAAAGTGCGGTCTTTCCCATTCCGGGCCTTGCCCCAACCACTATCAGGTCTCCTGGCTGAAATCCCGTTGTAAGCATATCAAGGTCCGTAAAACCTGTTGGAAGACCTGTTATGTGCGCTTTTTTATCATAAAGCTTGTCTACATGGTCTATGGTGCTTTTCAGAACGTCTTTTATGTGAACAAACGGGCTGCGCACCATCTTCTCTGATATTGAGAATATCTTTGTCTCAGCCCTGTCTAAAAGTTCGTCAACCTCAGCGCCTTCATCATAACTCATGGATATAATCTCAGTAGATGTCCTGATGAGGCCTCTAAGGATTGCTTTTTCTTTTACTATCTTGCAATGATACTTGATATTTGCTGATGTGGGGATCATATTGAGCACTGCGCTGAGATAGGAGGCTCCGCCAATTTCTTCAAGGTGCCCTTTCTTGGTTAGTTCCTCCGTAAGGGTAATCAGGTCAACAGGCTCGTTCTTTTCAAACAAATCAAGCATCGACTGAAATATCTTTTTGTGGGCGTCCCTGTAAAAATCATCAGGGCTTAGAACTTCTGCCGCGGTGGAGACAGCCTCATTTTCAAGCATAATGGAGCCTAAGACAGAAACTTCGGCTTCAATATTTTGAGGCGGCAGGCGGTCAATAGAAAGGTCAAGGTCTTTCATAGTTTAAGCTAAATAAGAAATGAGAAATTAGAAATGGGAAATAAAAAACCTCACTGCTTACTTCTTAGTTTTTGCTCTTCACTTCTACATTTATAGTAGCGCTTACCTCAGGAAAGAGCCTAACTGACACAGTGTATGTACCGAGCCTCTTTATAGGCTCCTCAAGCGCTATCTTTCTTTTATCTATCTCTACGCCCTGCTTTGACATGGCCTCTGCTATATCCATGCTTGTGACAGAGCCAAAGAGTTTATCTTCTTCTCCTGCCTGCGCCTCTATTGAAATAGTCATGCCTGACAGCTTGCCTGCCAAGCCTTCTGCCTCTTTGCGAACCTTCTTTGCACGCTCAAGGATAATATTTTTCTGATGTTCAAACTCTTTGATATTCTTTGTGCTTGCTTCTGCCGCCAGGTTCTTTGGCAATAGATAATTTCTTGCATAACCGTCCTTAACATTTACCACAGCGCCGATATGGCCTAAATTTTTAACCTCTTCTTTTAATATAACCTTCATTTATTGTCTCCTTTATAGATAGTAAAAAATACGGAAGGGTAAAGCCTCAACTTCCGAATTAGCTGTAAAATAGTAACAATAAGAGCTTGCTATTGTCAATTGAATCCATTTTCGTTTTAGTGCAGCAGAGCAACAGCGCAATATGGCAGCAGTTGAAGATTTTTTTGAAAGCTCCATAAAAACCTGCCAACTTCCTCAATAAGCACCAGATACTGCTTATTCCAGGGTTACATCCCTTTTAATATATGATTCATAATTTTTTGTTACAGGCGTGTATTTTTGACCTATCAATGACGATGAAACTATGAAATCTGCTGTAGCTCGATTACATGCTGTGGGGATATTATAAAGGACAGCAATTCGCAACAAGGCTTTTACATCAACATCATGAGGTTGAGGCTCCATAGGGTCCCAGAGAAATATAATTACATCTACTTTGCCTTCAGCAATCATGGCGCCCAGCTGCTGATCACCGCCCAGCGGGCCGGATTTTAATTTTGTGATGTGAAGATCATACCTCTCATTCACGAGTTTATTTTTTAGCGCTTGCTCAACCATTATCCCGGTTGTTCCGGTGCAAATTAATTTATGTCTGATTATTGATGTGTAATTCCATTCTATCCATTCGATCAGATCTTTTTTGCGGTTGTCATGAGCCACTAACGCTATATTCTTTATTTCTTCCACTCATCTCCTTAATCCATCGGTTTATAAACTCTGATGGACATAATCTGGTTTTCCTTCTGCGCTTCCTATCTTTTGCATGGAAGCGCTTTTTTTATGTGTATTGTATGGCAACCTCATAGACAATGTTTGAGTGACCGGGGCGAGGACCATTGTCATCACACTCAAGTTCTCCCTTTGACGTCTCGTTATGGCTGCTGATCATAGATGTTATAATTCGGGACATATCAAAACCGCCGTCAATACAGTCGTCGCTCAAACAGCTTACTTTGAAAAAAGCATAGCTGTCAGGAGAGAAATTCAGGGTCCGGAGTACCAATTTTGCCCCCTTCTGTTTGTACATCATGCTGATAACGATGCTTGCAACATCCGGGAAATGTTTGGACACAAAGCCTGAGTCCAGCCTCTCCTGGTTTCTTTCAATCCTTGACTGATTACTTCTGTTGAACATGTTCCTCCTAAATGAGAAGCCCCTTCCACAGGGAAGGAGCCTTCTCTGCCTACTTACAGTTTGACAACATTGATAGCCTTGGGGCCTTTCGGGCCGCTCTCAGTATCAAAGCTCACCATGTCACCTTCAGCAAGGGATTTAAATCCGTTGCCCTGGATGGACGTATGATGAACAAAAGCTTCACTTCCGTCTTCACACGTAATAAAGCCAAAACCTTTTTGGTCGTTAAACCATTTTACAGTTCCCTGGTTCATTTCTTTTACCTCCTTATCTATAGATTAAAATCTCAGAAGGTCTCAGTAATCGAGTAGGAGGTAGGTGATTATTTCACCTACCGTCCTCTCACACCACCGTACGTGCCGTTCGGCATACGGCGGTTCGTATAGTTATAAAGAACAACTGTAAACATCGGTTAGCCC
>JACQXF010000140.1 GCA_016208855.1 Nitrospirota bacterium
ACCTCCGGTATTGTTTCGTCTTCCAACAAAACTTTACCAGACACGGTCGAAATTCGATGCTTTTGTTTTTATGCTCTTACTTCCCTATCTATTCCGTCCCTTTTACATATCTTCAACTTTTTTACGAATGAACCATAACTTATCGGCATGGCCTTTAGTTCCTTCTTTGCCGAATCGCAAACATTTTTAAGGCGCAGCGCTTTAAGACCCTAAAATAGACATAGAACATTGTTATTCCTCTCAAACCCCCTCCCCTCAAGGGAGGGGAAACTTCTGGGAAGTTCTATCTCTATTTTTCGGTTAAGACATTTTGATTGACATATTATGCAACACATGTTACATTTGAATCATGAGTTACAAAAAGGGCAACTATGCAGACACAGATAAGTGGCTTTTGTTCTTCTACAGCATACCCGCGCAGCCTGTAAACAACAGGATAAAGATATGGCGGAGGCTTATCAAGGCAGGGGCGCTTCAGTTTAAGGGCGCTGTCTATATTCTACCCTACAGCGAGGAGCATTATGAGTTCTGCCAATGGCTTGTATCCGAAGCAGGAGGCTTAGGCGGTGAAGCCGCATTTACAGGCATAAAACATGTTGAGACAATGAAGGACAGTGAGATAGTTGAGCTATTCAACAGACAGCGGGAAGAGGATTACAAAAGTATTGAGAAGGATATTGAGGAGCTTGAAAGAAGGCTCGGCAGCCTTAAAAAGGGAAGCCTCCCTAAGGGCAAAAATTTAACCGGTCGGTTAGAGAGACTCTCAAAGGAGTTTGAAGAAATTAAAAAGACAGATTTCTTCTCGTCAAAGACAGGCATTGAGCTTGACAGGAAAATAAAAACCTTACGGAATGAAATAAACGCCATTTCTGCCTCCGATATAAAAAGACAAAAAGAAAAAATCATTGCTAAAAAGATAAAGGATTATCAGGAAAAGAGATGGGTTACAAGGAAACGGCCGTTTGTTGACAGGATGGCCTCTGCGTGGCTGATAAAGAGATTTATTGACACGGATGCTATATTTGATTTCATAGATGAATCAGCATTGGAAAATATCAGTAAAGGCAAAGTTACTTTTGATATAAAAGGAGGCGAATTCACGCATACAGGGAGTTTATGCACATACGAGGCATTATTAAAGTCTTTTGGTATTAAGGATAAGGCAGTTAGGGCAATAGGCGAGATTGTACATGAAATCGACATAAAGGATGAGAGGTATAAAAACCCTGAGGCAAAGGGGATAGAAGATATATTGATCGGGATAACAAAAACCGCAAGAGATGATATGGAATGTCTTGAAAAAGGTATGAGCATTTTTGAAATGCTCTATACGGCAAAGACAAAATAGGAGGAAGCCATGAACTGCTCAAAGATATGTCCAATAACAAACGAGAGGATTCTGCTTGCAACAGACGGTTCAGAGTATAGTCAGGGGGCGATTCGGGAAGCGATAAGCTTTGCAAAGAAATGCTCAAGCAAGCTTTATGCCATGTCGGTTGTCGAGGTAATTACCGATTATGAGGCATTTTCTCCTCAGAAAATAGAAGAAGCCCTCGAAGCAGGAATAAAAAAACACCTTGAATCAATAAAAGCGCAGGCATTGCAGGAAGGCATTGAATGCGAAACAATTATGGCGCACGGCGGCGAGCCGCACGAGGTCATTGTAGATGAAGCGGCGAAAAGAGGAGTTGATATAATCATTATCGGCAGACGGGGAACAAAAGGATTGAAAAAGCTGCTCATGGGCGAAGTTGCCGCAAAGGTCATAAAACATGCTCCGTGCAAAGTCATTGTCGTTCCGAGGGCGGCAGTTATAGTGCCCAAAAATATTCTCATCGCTACAGACGGCTCAGGACACAGCCTTGCCGCGGCTGGAGAGGCAATAAAAATTGCAAAAAGGTGCGGCAGCAGCGTCATAGCCCTTTCTTCCATCCGCTCTAACGACGAGCTTGAGGCAGCGAAGGCGAATGTAAACAGGGTCATCGAAATGGCTAAAAAAGAAGAAGTTCCTGCGGAAGGCTTGACACCAAGCGGCAGGTCGTACAATTTAATTGTAGAAACCGCCGGAGGCAGAGGCGTTGATTTAATTGCCATGGGAATACCTGTAAAGACCGCATTGCAAAAAATCTTTTCAGGGAGCGCTACAGAGCAGGTCATCGGCAAGGCTGGCTGCGCGGTTTTAATCGTGAAAGGCGAAGAATCGCCTGCAACAGTATAAGGAGAATACATTGGGCTATGCAAATAAAAAGCGCGATGCGCTTAGATGAAACTAAAACTATAAGGAGGTGCAAGATGAAAGAGGTAGCAGTAATGGCTGCAAACTTAATGGCAGCATCAGCGAGGACAGCTCCAAAGGCTGGGGGAAAAGACTTTCTTGAAATAGTCGTAATAACAAAAGATGAAGAACTCAAAAAGATTGCAGAGACAATGAAGGGGTATGCCCCAAAAAGCACAAATGAGGCATACTGGCTTAGGGATGCGTCAAACATTGAAAATTCAGAGGCGTTAATTCTTGTTGGATTGAGAGAGGCAAATACAGCAGGATACGATTGCGGCGGATGCGGATACCCAACATGCGCAGAATTTAAAAAAGGACGACAGATAAAAGAAAAGGAGATGGGTTACACAGGCCCTCATTGTGCAATGAGAATGATTGATATAGGCGTAGCTCTTTCTTCTGCAGCCAAGACTGCAAGTCTGCTCAATGTTGACAACAGGGTGCAGCAGCGGGTAGGCGCAGCAGCAAAGGCGCTTGGTTTCATTAAAGGCGAAGTTGTTATGGGCATACCTGTGAGCATCACAGGGAAAAGCATCTACTATGACCGGCAAACGCCTGTAAAGCACTGAGGTTTTGAATGAACATACTTTCACCATTTACAGCGCTTTGCTCTGTGGGCTTCTTTGCAAGGCTCTCATATGCACTTGCAAGAAGCCCTGTGCTTCCGCTCTTTGCCCTTTACCTCGGCGCAGGCCCTGAGGCTATAGGCTTTGCCGTAGGCATATCAACAGTAACAGGGATATTTTTCAAACTTCCTTCAGGCGCGATATCTGATGTAATAGGCAGAAAGAGGACAATGCTCGTAGGACTTTTTGTGTTTGCGGTTATGCCATTTACATATCTGCTCGTTAAAGATTATCAGGCGCTTATTGTAATCAGGTTCATTCATGGCCTGGCAACAGCAATATACGGGCCGGTGTCAATGGCTGTTGTTGCAGACATAGCAGGCGGGAAAAAGGGTGAGATGCTTTCGTGGTTTTCCTCTGTAACCATAATAGGCAACCTTCTGGGAGCGCCTCTCGGAGGCTTTATCCTTAACAGTGCAAACAACGGACATCCTGTGCTGTCAGACTTCCATAATGCATATCTCATAAGCGGTTTCGCAGGAATGATGTCACTGCTTTTGGGTATCGGGGTCTTAAAGGGACAAAACTCAACCGGCGAGGCGAGAACCTTAAAGGAAATCTATGGTAGATTCGTTTCAGGGATAAAGGAGGTTATAAGAGATAAGAGGGTTTTAATCACGTCAAATATGGAAGGGCTTCAGAACATGACCGTAGGGGCTTTGGAGGCATTCCTTCCAATTTATGCGGTAAAAGTTGCAGGCCTCAATGAATTTCAGGCAGGACTTCTCTGGGGAGTGCAAGTGGTTATCACAATCTTATCAAAGCCTCTGATGGGCAGGATATCGGACAGATACGGGAGAAAGCCGCTTATAACTGCAGGCATGATACTGTGCGCCCTGTCATTTGGCGCGGTGCCTCTGCTAAGGGATTTTTACCTGCTTGCATTTGCTGCTGTTCTGTTCGGACTCGGGGAAGCTTTCGTAACATCATCCTCAGCAGCGCTGGTGGCAGATATATGTAAGGAAAAACACTTTGGCACTGCCATGGGGACGTTTGGAACTCTATTCGATATAGGACATGCCTCAGGCCCTATATTAGCAGGCCTGCTCATAGCGCGGTTTGATTATCTCTATTCGTTCTGGATTATGGCAGCAATACTGCTCCTTTCAGTACCCGTGTTTATAACCGGGGTGAAGGCAAACACCGCCTAAACAAAAATTTATTAAACGATTTTTTCAAAAACATCTTCCATTTGTGAATGCCTTTGTATAATTTTTCCACTATTCCATAATCCTTTCCGCCTGGATGACTCTACTACCTCATATAATACAGGAGTATCAGGTTGATAACATATACCGCTATTATACCTATTGAATCCCACGCCAGAAATAACTGTTTTTTTTTTTTTTTGTAGGTCAGGCCTATAATCGCTATAGCTGTCATTAGGATAGCGGATAATGCAGAGATTAAATGATTATGGCTGATAAAAGAAAGTATCGGACCCTTTAAGAAAAATATATCGTCTATGGCAAGGATAAAAATATTAAAGATATTGCTTCCGAAAATATTGCCTATAGCAAGGTCAACAGCCCCGATTTTTACTGCTGATACAGAAACCACTACCTCCGGAAGAGACGTTGAAAGCGCAATAAATACATTTCCGACAAAACTCTGCCCTAATCCTGTTGCCTCTGCAATGCCCTCGCCTATTTTTGGCAGGAAAACAGCAGCAAGAATAACAGCTAAGGCATTTATAACATAATTAGTGACTGCGGTCTTTATTGAAACACCTTCATACTTCAGCCCTGCTGCTATCTCCTTCACGAATGCTGAAATCTGCCTCTTCTCATAAAAATAGACAAGCCTCATTGCAATAAAATAAATAGCCATAAATAACAGGCTGTACACGCCTATCCAGCCAAGCGGGTAGATACTATCTCTTAAAAATATGCTTATAGCCACAATACTGAGAAGCGCTATTCCAAACCCTGCAGAAAGGATATGCCCATGATGCGCCCTTGCAGACAAAGGCACAGGCTTGTGAACCATATCAAGCAGGGCAAAGATAAGCATATTAAATACACAGCTTCCAACTATATCGCCCATTGCAATATCAGGCACCATAGCGTAGGTGACAGAGCCTATACCTGTGGCAAGCTCAGGCAGTGATGTTACGGACGCCATCAAAACAACGCCTATCCATGTCCTTCCAAGGCCTGTCTTTTCAGCAATGACATCGCCGTACTTTGAAAGCCTTATCCCTGAGTAGACAATTACAGATGTACAGATTATAAAAGCAAGATAAATCATATTGGTTTTCTTCTTCTCTACTATTGCCGTTAGAACACAAAAATAGTTTAATCCTTACCTGGGGACACCCTAACCATCTCTATAGGCAGATCCCTGCCGCAATGTTTGCAAACTATTGCGTCTTCCTTAATGATCTCTGCACAATAAGGGCACTTTTTGGTATACCCTTTAGATACCAAAGGCGGAAGCGCTGCAATAACAATAATAAGCAATGGGAAAAGGGCGCATAGTATAAACCATCCTATAGGGCTGCGCCCTTTTCTTCCGGCTATAATGCTCCCTGCAATGCCTGCAATAATAAGAAGCAAAACATATCTAAACAATAGATGCCTCCGATTATTCTGCTATTTCTTTTGTATATCGCCTACGCCTATAAACGGCACTGCGCCGCCTCCTGTAACCTGCGGGAGGATTCCATTCCATTTATCTATAGCCTTGAGATTGGCCTCTACCTTTCTAAGCTCTATAAGCTCTGATGAAATATTTGCCCTCTGCAGCCTCAACGCCTCTGCCTCTGCCTTTGCCGCTGTAATCTTCTGCTCTGCCTCAATCTTTATTCTCTCCAGGTCTCTCTTTGACTTTAGCGCAAGCTGTTCTGCTGTCTGCTTTGACTCAATGGCTTCCATAAATATCTTGGAGAAGCTGAACCCCACTATAGAAAATGCATCAACTGCTATGTTGTGCGCCAGGAGTCTTTCAGCAAGGGCTGCCCTCATTGCCTCGCTTACTGCCGGCCTCTTTGTGATAAGCTCTTCTGCAGTGTACTTGGCTGTCACAGCCTTTACCACCTCCTGCACTGCAGGGTCTATGATTCGCTCTTTAAATTGTATGCCGATAGTCTGATAGACAACATTTGCCTTATCCTGAACTATATGATAGTTAAGCGCAACCTCTGAACTCACTTCCTGAAGGTCAGACGATGAAGCAGCGGCATTTGTCAAAGATTTCTGAACCTTGACATCCATTATGGCAACCTTCTGCATTATAGGCACCCTGAAATGCAGCCCTTCTCCAAGCACATTCCCCTGAACAGCGCCAAAATCAAGGACAATCCCCCTTTCACCTGCCCCAATCTGAACCCATGGATTTAAAAACAGAAAAAAGACCAGTATTGCCCCAATAATCAGCGCCAGCCTCATAGGTCCTTTCTTCATTGCAGACTTCATTGCCTCTTGTGCCCTGTAAACATCTCTTTCATCCATTATGCTGCCTCCTTTCAATTTTGAGTCCCGATAAATCGGGACTCTCTAACGTTTTGATATGATGTCTCGAACTCCTCGGGTATTACCTCATTTAATAGTTCCGGCAATCAGAAATCCCACAATAGACGGTATATTCAGCCTGTGCAGCAGAAACACCACCACCGCCGATACGCCGAAAATAACTACCAGTGATTTTAAAAATTCAAGTTCCATTTACATTACTCTTCTCCAAGCACAGAAGGAAGTTTCAGATATGCAAAAACTTCCGCAAAGAGTTTCGCTGAGACAAGGACTATAAGCAGTCTAAAGAAAAAATCAGAGACATCCATTTCTTAATCTCCTAACTTTTTATTACAGATAGATTATATCAGACGGGTAATATAATGAA
The DNA here is from genome assembly GCA_016208855.1 of Nitrospirota bacterium. Taxonomy (GTDB): domain Bacteria; phylum Nitrospirota; class Thermodesulfovibrionia; order UBA6902; family DSMQ01; genus JACQXF01. The sequence goes on from JACQXF010000140.1 coordinate 6,745, forward strand.
ATAAAAAGAAGCAGGTAATCTTTAAGATGACGGGTTATTAAGAAGTTCTGCCGCACATGTTCACGCGCATTTTTGCCCAGATAGTCAGCATACTCAGGGTTGCTCAAAAGCCGTTTTATAGAATATGCAGCTCCTTCAATACTGTGACAAAGCAGTCCAGTAAACTTATTCTTCACCTGAAGCTGAATTCCTCCTACCGCAGAAGCCACAACTGGTTTTCCCTTCCACATGGCTTCAGTCACAGTAAGCCCAAAGCCTTCTTTTATTGATTTCTGTAAAATTACGGCGGACGCCCTTTGCAATGCATTAATCTCTATATCGCTTCCGGGCGGTATCGGCAGTATATGTATATCAGGGTTGTTAGAAGCCCTGTCTCTTGACTCTTCTAACACCTTTTCAGATTCGGGGTCGTCAGTCGCTGCGCCCCCTGCAAGAACAAGCTGGCAGTCTATGCTCTTTCTTACCATCTCAAAAGCCTGTATCACGCCAACCGGGTCTTTCAAATAGTCAAACCTTGAAATCTGCGCAATAATAGGTTTGCCTTTATCAAGCCCATACTTGCCCAGCACAGAATCAATGACTTCTGATGAGATTTCTTTGTTTTTGTCGCTTAAAGGGTCAATAGATGGAGAAATCAAAAATTGACGTATAGGCAGTTGTTGAGTGAAGTTTGGAGCTGAGAAAACAGCGGCGTCATAATCTACAACAAAATTTCGCACAAACTCCCAAACTTTTCTGTCTGGCTTAGAAACGTCAATATGGCACCGCCATATCCACTTCTCCCCACACTCTTTCTTCTTTGCCACCAATGCAACAGGCTGGGGGTCATGAACAAAAATAATGCCGCCTTCAAACTCTAATTCCTCAGCATTTTTCTTGTTCACTTCTAAAAACAAGGATAAATCTTCTGACGAAATATGCTCTGCCCTGCCATGAAGCGCATTATGGAATTTTTTCGTTACGCCAAAAAACTCGTCATTCCCTTTAATGGTAGTCCATTTAGCGTCAACTCCAAGCTGGTTAAGCAGGGGCACCATACGCGCAAGTATTTCGGCCACGCCTCCGCCTGTGAATGTTGAATTTATATTCTGTATGGCCTTGCCTGAGAGCTTCTCTGCAAGCGCGCGGAGATCTTCAATAGCGCTTGCGCCTACAACAGAGGCATAGTCCTGTATCTTAGCCCTTGGATGATGAACGATTTCTCTTTCCAATCAAATTCCCCTACTTAATGCGCCCTTCAATGAGCTGAATTATTAAAGACCTTACGCCCTCTAATGTATAGTTATACGGGTCTAACGCTGCTATCTTATCAGATAGTTCTCTTTCATTTAGAGAATCCTGAAGCCAGATGGAAAAATCATTAATGCCTTTTTGGAGCCTTAGCCTTGATTCAAAAATATGGTAATAAAGGGAATTCATACTTACTTTTCGCAAGGCTTCCACAAATTCCCTTAAATCATGGGCAATATACTGGGTGGGCAAAACAACGCTCACTGATTTAATAAAATGGAATTCCCTTCCTTCAAATGCCATTCGTCCTTCGCCTCTTAATGACAGCTCCTCATTGACGACAGCTATGATTCTTTCCCTCAGACCGCTGATTGATGAAAATTCAAATGTATCTATATTGGACAGCTTCTCTGCAAGAATCTCGTTGCCTATGACATCGCTGACCCACAGCGCAAACTCATTGGCTGGTTGAGGTGTGAGATAATGATATTCTTCTATAAAAGAGTGAGTGTGGTAATAAACCACTGAGTCAGGCACATCTTTCAATATGCTGATAAGCTCCGGTAGGTTTTTTGTCTTAAGCCCTGTCAATTCTTTTATATAAAGCTGAGTATGAAAATGGAATGGCTGGGTTGCCTTTTTAAGAGGTTTTCTGTAAGCAGTTATCGTTGTCTTGGCAAGCTTGCTGTTAGGCACAAGGACTATTCTGCCGCCAGAGGCTTTAATCTGGACATTCCTTAAGGTTATATCAGAAACATAGCCTTCCTCGCCTGACTCAAGCTTAATATAATCTCCAGTCTTGATTAAGCTGCTGCGCGCTAATTCAAACCCTGAAAAGATATTGAGTATCTCATCGCGTGACGCCAGAATAACCACTAACAAAGCTATAGTAATAATTAAAACCAATGGGGTAGTAGATATTATCCATATGTCAAGCAATATTAAAACTCCTGATACAACAAAGGTAATCCGCAGGACATTAATTATTAGATTTGCTGGAAGCAGAGAGGGCGTCTTTATCTTATTTAAATATATTCTTAGTAATTTCTCAGCAAGGCTAATGGTCGTCCATATTAAAGAAACAACAAAAGCGCTTCCCGCAATGCTTCCTGCCAATGCCTTTCCATACGAAGACAACGCTGAAATCTGAACGGCAGAATAGGCTCCTAATATGATGCACCACTGAAAAATGGGATGCCTGATTGCCTGAAGAAATATCTCTCTTTCTTCCCACTTGGTTTTAGACAGCAGATTGTTGAGATAACTATAAACGGTTCTCCTTGCCCATATGGCAACCACAAAGAAAGATAGAAAAACAACAACAGGCACAGTTATTGAGAGCCAATCTTTAGTTAACCATTCAATCATTTCTGAGCCTCGGAGTCCAACTTAGTCTTAAGCAATTCCTTCATAAATTTATTTACTTCCTTGCAAGTTCTTAAATAATAGCGTGCTGCTGATGAAGCATTTGCTTTTCCAATAAATACAGAAACTCCGTCATAGTCATCAATGACCTTAAATGCGTCTTCATCAGTCAGGTCGTCTCCCGCATATACAGGAAGAAATTCTTTCTTTCTTATCCCTCTGCCATACCTTTCTATGATTAACTTTGCCGCCAGCCCCTTGTGCCAGTGAACATTTGGTCTTATTTCATAAACCTTCTTGCCATAAGTTATTTTTACCTTATCAGCTAAACTGCCAGTCTCAACCATCCGATGAATAATATCTATTACAATATCTATTTCCTTGCTTTTTACGAGGCGGTAGTGAATGCTTACAGTCAATCCTTTGTCTTCCACTATAGCGCCCTTAATTGCGCTTAAAGAATTGTTTAACATACTGCTAATATTGCCCATCATTGATTTTGTCTCAGGGCTGTTTATGATGTGGGAATAAGCTAATCCCGGCCCTTTTATCTCAAATCCGTGGTTTCCAACATAAATTATGCCTTCAACGCCAACTTTGCTTTGGATGTTATTGAGCTTTCTGCCGCTTACAACGCCGACAATAAAACGCCCATTATGAGACAGGGCTTTGAGAAGCTGTCTTGACTCTTCAGGAATAACTGCAATCTCAGGTCTTTCAGCAATAGGCGTCAGCGTGCCGTCATAATCAAAAAGAAGCAAGACTTTTTTCGCTGATTTAATCTGTGAGGCAATTTTATCCCAGTCACTAAAAAGATATTGCATAACAGCCTATTAACCCGATATATCGGCTGCCCGCAGACGCGCAAGGTCTGTAATCAGATTCCCTGCCCAGCGATAAATATTATGCTCTTTAACTACAGCGCGCATCCTCTTCATGCGCTCAGAGCTTTCAGATGTCTCCATAGTAAGCGAGAGGTGAATAGCGTCTGCCGCTGCCTCAATGTCGTAAGGGTTTATAATAACTGCGTCTCTTAGCTCCCGCGAAGCTCCTGTAAACTGGCTGAGTATCAATATGCCATCCTCATTGTCTCTGGATACAATAAATTCCTTGGCAACTAAATTCATTCCGTCATGCAAAGAGGTGACCATACAAATATCGCTTGCTTTATAAAAGCGATTAATCTCTTCATGGCCGTGGTGGGCTTTAAGAAAGACAATAGGCTTCCATGTCTTAGTGCGGAAACGCCAGTTGATTTTGTCAACCATTTCTTCAACTTCTGTCATCAACTCTCTGTATCGTTTAATATGTGTGCGGCTGGGCGCGCCAAGCTCTACAAATGTAAACTCACCGACAAACTCAGGGTATTTCTCTAAAAATCGCTCAATTGCCCTAAACCGCTCTGGAATTCCTTTTGTATAATCAATGCGATCAACTCCTACTCCAAGATATCTTGCTTGAACGCCTATTTCTTTAAGAAGCTGTTCTTTCCGTTGAATGATATCTTTTCTTTCTGAAGCCGAGATGTCAAAATCAACGCTTATAGGATAAGGGTTTACCCTTGTTATATGCCCGCCTCGTTCAACAGAAAACTGCTCCCAATTAATCTTTGACTCTAAAAAACGATCAACGGTGTCTAAGAAATTATTGCAGTGAAACTGTATATGAAAACCAATAATATCCGCCCCAAGCATCCCTATAAGGATTTCCTGACGCCACGGACAGATTCCATAAGCCTCGGGATTTGGCCATGGAATATGCCAAAAAATCGCCACCTTTGCATCAGGCCTCTTTTCTTTGATTAATAACGGAAGAAGCGCAAAGTGATAATCCTGAATCAAAACCAAAGGAGATTCTTCATCGGCGATTTCTTCTAACAACGCCTCGGCAAACTTCTCATTTACCTTCTGATAATAAACCCAGTCTTCTAAGCGGAAAATAGGGCGCGTATGCGTAATATGACAGAGCGGCCATATTCCTTCATTAGCAAAACCATAATAGTAGCCGTTTTCTTCCTCTTTGGTGAGCCATATCCTTCTTAGTATGTATGCAGGCTCTTCAGGAGGCACGCGAAGCTTGTTATTCTCATCTACTGTTTCGCGGTCTGCGTCTTCACTTCCATGAGCTATCCAGACGCCGTCGCATGCGCGCATAACAGGGTCTAACGCAGTCACAAGCCCTCCTGCAGGAGTAATGCATTTGATGCTGCTGCCGTCTTGTATATGCATATAGGGCTCTCTGTTGGAAATCAAGAATAGTTTCTTTCCGCCCAGTTCAACCCTCATATGCTCCTTTAAACGGTTGGCTGTCCATAGAGCCTCTGCCTGAACCCTCAGCCTTGCTTCTTCTTCTGCCTTTGCATGCGCAATAGACAGGCTTTTGGCTAAATGGGTTACCTCTGAAATAAGCGGGGCTAATACATCTCCTCTTGAAAAAGCTATAGGCTGCTTAGACTTGCCCTTTCCAGCCCTAAGCTCCCTCATCCATTCTGCAAACTGGGCAATAGGCCCTGTAATGCTCCAACGCACAACTAAGAGAGTAATCACAACTATCAGCGCTGATAATGTTAAAAACCGAATGAGGTTGTTTTCCCATATGTCCTTAAGCCTTACATCTATGTATGAGGCGTCGTGAAAAATCGCCAAAGCGCCTGTAATTTCCTCTTCATCAGAGAAAGGCAGGACATAGATATATGTCCTCCTGCCGTCAATAGTTATAAATCCATCTATCGGACGGTTCTCTGTTATAGAACTGAGCGCATCAGGGAGAGGCTGGGAAATCTTTGGCATAAGGTCAGGCGTTGAGGTCAAAACATTACCCTGATTGTCATATACGATAATTCCTTTAAGCCTTTCGCGGTTTCCAAAGCGTTCTACGATGCGATTTAATTTAGGAATAGAGTTAGAGTGCACGAGAGGTTTCACTGTCTCCTGCAGGCTCTCCGCCAAAATGATGGTTCGTCTTTTTAATTCATCAGTAAGCCGGTCGTTCTCATTGCTCACCTGATAGAAGGAAAAGACAACAGCCACCAGAGCCACTACGAAAATAAGAGAAACGATAAGACGGATTGTAATTTTCAAGATTCTCTCCTTACTTAGAGTATAGCAAACACCTCTGCACTCCAATAATTAGAGCGGCGAATTAATTAATCATAGGCGGTTGTTTTACAGCAGACGCATAAGCTGAAGGCGCAATTGAGGCAAGCTGTGAGTCCATCTGGCTTCTGAGTCTTTTAAACTCAGCCATTAATTTTGAAGAAATAGACTTCCCCTGTTGCAGTTTTACAGTAAGCGGATTAACCGGCTTATTGTTAATCCTTACTTCATAATGCAGATGGGGTCCTGTTGCGATCCCGGTTGAGCCTACATAGCCTATAATGTCTCCCTGATTAACCTTGCTTCCATTCCTAATACCCTTTTCAATCCTTGAAAGATGTCCATAAGATGTCTTATAACCGTTTGAGTGCCTTATGGTTATTAATTTTCCATATCCGCCTTTATAGCCTGCAAAAACAACCATGCCGTCTCCAATGGCGGAGACAGGCGTTCCAGCAGGCGCAGCATAATCAAGTCCGTGATGAGGCCTGTAGATCTTCAGTACAGGATGAAAGCGATTCATTGAGAAATTAGAGCTTACCCTTCTGAAATTTAGAGGCGCCTTAAGAAATGCCTTTCTGAAAGCCTTTCCGTCAGCGTCATAGTAGTCAGCCTTGCCGTTATGCTCAAACCTGTACGCGCGATATACCTTGCCGTCGTTTATAAACTCAGCAGATAGAATATTGCCGTACTTTTTGAATTCTCCATCAAGATAAAGCCCCTCAACAGCAACCTTAAATACATCGCCTTCTCTAAGGTCTGATGTAAAATCTATATCCCATGCGAATATATCAGAGAACTGAAAGGCTAATGCAAGACCTTCCTTGTCATCTCCAATAGAAGCAATCAGATTATCCTTTATAACTCCGCCTAAAGACTGTACCCTTTTTTCATATTCTATAGGCATCTTCTGGGCGCAAAATCCGGCTCCTGTGCGCGTAATATTTAAGAGAGACTCGTCGTCAATCCAGTAAATAAATGAGCGTATCTGATTATTGTCGTCAACCAATATTCTGTAAGGACGGCCTGTCTGCGCTTTTCTAAGCTTGTGAACCTCAGCCGACGCCTCCCTTAATTTCAGAAGCTCCAATGCATTAAGTCCATACCTTTTAAATATGCCAAAAAATGTATCTCCTTCTTTAATAATACCGCTTATTTCCTTATGTGTTTCCTCTGATGCAACATTATCAGGCGCCTCTACAATATCAATGCTGTTTATCGCTAAAAATAACGCCGTAAAAACAGCGGCAATTAAAAGTCCTATTCTCATCACTCCTCCTCATGTTTTAAAATCGAGTAGGAGGTAGGTGATTATTTCACCTACCGTCCTCTCACACCACCGTACGTGCCGTTCGGCATACGGCGGTTCGTATAGTTATAAAGAACAACTGTAAACATCGGTTAGCCCGACAAGGCCGCTTCTTCGGA
>JACQXF010000141.1 GCA_016208855.1 Nitrospirota bacterium
GGAATCCTGAGTGGAATGATTTATATTGTAGTATATGTGAGGATACTGGATTCCCGCCCCCGATTACTAACTTCGAGGGCAGGCTTAAGGATGCGGGAATGACGTCTTAAGTGTGCTTTTCACAGGAAAGCCTGAAGAACCATTTTTTATTTGCTAACGCTTAGTTGTATAATAATTTCATGGTCACTCTGAAAGAGATAAACACAATTGACGAGCTTATAGACAGGGTCTTCTCCTATAATCCTGATGCAGACTTTGACCTCCTGAGAAGGGCATATATGTTCTCAAGAGAAGCGCATCAAAAGCAAATACGCATAGAAGGCTCTCCTTACATAGAACATCCCCTTGCCGTAGCGTCAATCCTTACAGAGATGCATCTTGACACGACCACCATTGCTGCAGGGCTTTTGCATGATACTGTAGAAGATACCCCTGTAACCGTGGATGAGATAAGGGAGTTTTTTGGAGAAGACGTTTCCTTCCTTGTTGATGCCCTTACAAAATTAAGCAGGATGGAATTTAAAACCTCTGAAGAGGCCTACGCAGAAAATTTCAGGAAGATGTTTCTTGCCATGGCAAAGGACTTAAGGGTGATACTTATAAAATTTGCCGACAGGCTTCATAACATGCTCACCCTTGAATACCTGCCTGAGACAAAAAGACACAGGATAGCGCGTGAAACACAGGAGATATATGCCCCGCTCGCAAACCGTCTCGGTATCGGATGGTTAAAGACTGAATTTGAGGACCTGGGTTTTAAGGCCCTTATGCCTGAAGCTTATGAGGACCTCGTCCATAAGGTTGCAAAGAAAAGGGATGAACAGGAAGGCTATCTCAACGAAGTTGTAGAGATAATGCATGATAAACTCACAGAGATGTCAATCCCCGGGAAGATATATGGAAGAATAAAACACTACTACGGAATCTACCAAAAGATGCAGAGGCAGAAGATTCCATTTGAGCAGATTTATGATGTCTTTGCCCTAAGGATAATTACTGATACGAATGCCAACTGTTATGCCCTGCTTGGACTCATACACTCCCTCTGGACGCCTGTCCCCGGGAGGTTTAAGGATTTCATCGGGGCGCCAAAGTCAAACCTGTACCAGTCCATTCACACCACCGTAATAGGCCCAAAAGGAGAAAAGATAGAGTTTCAGGTAAGAACAGAAGATATGCACAGGATAGCTGAAGAGGGTATTGCAGCTCACTGGAAATACAAAGAGCAGGGAGCCGTAGCAAAAAAAGACGACAAGTATTTTGCGTGGTTAAGAGACATTGTATCGCAGTCACAAAAAGATACGCACAACGCAAAAGAATTTCTGGAGACGGTAAAGGGGACTATATTTTTTGATGTTGTATATGCACTCACCCCAAATGGAGACGTAATAGAGCTGCCTTATGGATCAACACCTGTTGACTTTGCCTATTCTATACATACAGCCATAGGGCATCAGTGCACAGGAGCCAGGATAAACGGTAAAATCGTACCATTGCGGTATACCCTCAGAAACGGTGATACCGTAGAGATAATGACAACCACGGGACACCACCCAAGCAAGGACTGGCTTAAATTTGTAAAGACCCACCGGGCGCGGACACGAATAAAACAATGGCTTAAAACAAAAGAAAGAGAAGAAGCTATAGAGATCGGGAAAGGTCTCGTGGATAAGGAGTTAAGAAAACATGATCTCAGCCCTTCCCTCGCAAAATCAAAAGAGATCCTTGATATAGCAAAATCCTATAAAATCAACACCTATGACGATATGTTTTTATCAATAGGCTATGGCAAGGTGTCTCCGCATCAAATTGTGAATAAGCTTGTGCCTGAAGAAGAAAAAACCGGGAAGCAGCCCCAAAAAGCAACAAAGGCTACAGAAGACAGGGGCATAAAAATAAAAGGCATTGATGACATAATGTTTCATCGTTCAAAATGCTGTTACCCAGTTCCAGGCGAAAAAGTGCTCGGCTTCGTAACAAGGGGCAGAGGAGTTTCCATTCATACAGCAGACTGCCCGAACCTTGATGCTGTTGCTGTTGATAAAGACAGGCTTGTTGATGTCGAGTGGTCCACAAACAGTGATATGACTTACACTGTAAGGATATCGGCATATACCCTTGACAAGCCCGGTGTCCTTGCAGACCTAAGCGTCGTAATCTCTTCAGAGAATGTTAATATACACAATATAGTCTCCTCTGCAACACACGAAAAAAGGGCTTATATAGATTTTACGCTTGAAGTAAAAGACAAGACTCAGCTTGATAAGCTTCTAAAGAAGATAACACAGGTAAGCGGTGTTATTGATGTAAAGCGTATAAAGACGGCGTAGATATAGTGTCAAAGTGTCAACGTATTAGAGTGTCAGAGTATCAAGATATTAAGAACTCTGACATTGATCTTCCCTGCGGCAAGACCACGGGGAATACGCTCGCTATCCATTTATAAAAGGGCGTTTTGCGTGAAGAAGCCTTCCTTATATTACGATATTTTTGAAAGCCCTATGGGAACACTCTACCTCACATTCTCAGGAGAATACCTTGTAGGAGTCTCTTTCAAAAAACCTATACGGGTTTCATTCAAAAAAACCTCAGCCCCCGAAAGTTTCCTAAAAGAACTTAAGGATTATTTTCAGGGAGTAAACAGCAGTTTCAGCCAGAAAATAAAATTTCTTGATGCAACAGAGTTTGACGAAAAAGTCTGGAACTCTCTTAAAGAAATCCCCTTCGGGGAGACAAGGACATATAAGTGGATTGCCCGGCAGATTGGAAATCCAAAGGCGGTAAGGGCAGTAGGCAGGGCGCTTTCAAGAAATCCTATGCCTATAGTCATCCCATGCCATAGAGTCATTGAATCAAACGGCTCAATCGGGGGATTCTCAGAAGGGGTAGATATAAAGGTAAGGCTTCTTGAGATGGAGTATTATTCAAAGACAAAATAATCGAGTAGGAGGTAGGTGATTATTTCACCTACCGTCCTCTCACACCACCGTACGTGCCGTTCGGCATACGGCGGTTCGTATAGTTATAAAGAACAACTGTAAACATCGGTTAGCCCGACAAGGCCGCTTCTTCGGA
>JACQXF010000122.1 GCA_016208855.1 Nitrospirota bacterium
GAGGGGAGTTGGAAGTTGAAACTTATTGAGAAATGGAATCCTGAGTGGAATGATTTATATTGTAGTATCTGTGAGGATTCTGGATTCCCGCCCCCGATTACTAACTTCGAGGGCAGGCTTAAGGATGCGGGAATGACGTCTTAATGTTGAGTTTATCTCGTGAGGAGATAGAAAAAATTGGCTACGCTCAACGGACTGCGGGAATGACGTCTTAAGTGTGCTTTTCACAGGAAAGCCTGAAGAACCATTTTTTTTCAATGGCTTGTCAGCTTTCCAGCTTAAAGGCTTTCCAATGGTTTATGCTAATATAAAAAATGCAGGAGAGTAGTGATTTAAAAAACATAATGCTTATCCTTCAGTATGACGGCACAAATTACTCAGGCTGGCAGGTGCAGAATCTAAAATACAGAGCACAGAGCACAGAACACAGAACACAGACTTTAGAACATAGCTGTAAAAAGAATATCGTTACAATACAGGGGCTGCTTCAGGAGAAAATTAAAAAAATAACAGGAGAAGACATAAAGGTCATAGGCGCCTCAAGGACTGATGCAGGCGTTCACGCATTATGGCAGGTTGCGTCGTTTAAGACAGGGACAAGGCTTGGGCCATCTGTGCTTATGCGGGCTATAAACGCTAATCTTCCTGATGATGTAAGAGTTGTTGATGCCTCAGAATGTACGATAGATTTTCATCCAAGATTCAGCGCAAAGGGCAAGACATATTCCTATATCATCACAAAGGCATCCTCTGTTTTCATTAATAAGTATGCCTGGCATATACCCTATTTTTTAAGCTGTGATTTAATGAAAGAGGCAGCAGAGTCTCTCGTTGGAGAGCATAATTTTTCCTCGTTTCAGGCTTCGGGATGCAGCGCAAAAAATCCTGTAAGAAAAATAGAAGAGCTAAAAATAGAAGAGCTCTCATCTATGGATTTTATGACATTTAATATTAATGCTCCGATAATAAAGATAAGCGTATCTGCAAATGCATTCTTAAGACACATGGTAAGAAATATCGTTGGAACGCTTGTTGAGGCAGGGAAGGGGAAGGTTTCTCCTGCGAGAATGGCAGAGGTGCTTGAATTAAAAGACAGGCGGCTGTCAGGGCCGACTGCGCCGGCCTGCGGATTATTCCTTGAGAAAGTTATTTATTAAAGTTTAAAATATAAACATCATGAATATCTGGATTGTAGCTGTAATAGTGGTCATCTTAAATGTGCCTTTTGGATACTGGAGGGCAAATACCCCGAGCCGCTCTCTTCAGTGGTTTTTAGCTATTCATGTCCCTGTTGCCGTTGTGGTGACCCTTCGTATTTTTGCAAATATCGGCTGGCAGTTTTTTACTTTTCCTGTACTGATTGGGGCATTCTCTTTAGGTCAGCTTTTAGGCGGGAGATTACGAGTGTGGTATAAAGGGCATGCGCAGCATCCTCTAAGTTCCTGCCTTATTAATGACGTAGTGCAAACGCTAAAACTATCTCAGGGCCATAAAGGCAGAGGCGCATAATTAATCAGAACCTTTAATTACCCTCACCATAATATCTCCAAACCCTGCCATTCCGCTGAAAGGAGACAGGTTCTCCGGGTCAAAAAGGCTGTTAATGCTTGCAGTATAGTCAGCGGTATTATTCATAAAACCAATGCCTGATGCCTTCTGCCCTCCCGGGCCAAATGCTGTCTTTATAACGCCGGGCATTATCTCATCTGTAAGATATGCCTTGCCTCTGACAGTCTTTTTCAAGGGATTTTCAAGCGTAATAATCTCTCCTGTCTTTATACCAAGCCTATCTCCGTCAGCAGTGTTTATTGCAAGCACAGGTATTGACATTGTATCGGCTTTGAATCCATCAAACGCTTCATTCATAGGCTTCATGCACTCTGTTTCTGTCTCTGTAAGATACGAGCATACCTGAGTCATTGTCATTGCATGGTGCACGCGTCCGCTTATTAACTGAAACGGATAATCCCTGCTAATCTCTTTATAAGACGGATTTTTTGGATTCCACATGGACTCTGACCAGTAAAATGTAACCGGAAAATTTGCGCCAAATTTTTTGTTAAGCTCTTCAAGGAAGCTGAATCTGAACTCAAACTTTTTTGATCTGGTTTTGGGATAGATGCCTGAAGGCGAGCCGTCGGCCTTCTTGTATCTATGATAACTTCCAGGCCATACGGCTACCCCGTTATTTTGTCTTAGCCACTGAACTGTGAGAGGCTCTCCCTTTTTTATCACAGTTTTTCCCCATATTGCAGATGGATTATCAGGAGCGCCGATTATCAGGCAGCCCTGAGGCAGGTCAGGGAAGGGCAGGGGCTCTCCGATATTATAGAATCCCGGGGAGTCGCTTAAAAGTTCGTTTATAAAATCTTCTTCATCTCTATATCTTTTGCTGAAGTCTTCTGCCTTTATATCTGTGTCGCCGTTTTTTATCAACGCATCTGAAATGGCTGTCATTATTTCATAAGGCGTCTTTGACTCATGTAATGGCTTTATTACCTTATCCCTTATTGCTACCTCAGGAGACATTGTATATACGTCGCTAAGTCCCATTCTTTCAAGAAACCCTGCCTCTGGAAGTATGATATCAGCGTATTTGCCTGTAACGCTGATATGAGTGTCTATAAAGACAAATAATTCTAATTTGTACTCTGGAAATATTCCTGAACACCCCTCACCCTTGCCCTCTCCCGCAAGGGGAGAGGGTAAAAGAGAGGATAACCCTTCTGAAAGGGGAGAGGGAACTTGTTCTTTTAATTCCTCTTCCTCTGAGGGAACTTGTTCTTTTAATTCCTCTTCCTCTGCTGGAGATGGGATTCTAAAATTCCCCCCTCCCTTGAGGGGAGGGGGCGAGGGGGAGGGTGAATGTGAAGTCAGAGCCTCTATCCAGTCTGATATGCTGCCTCCTGTTATAACAGGATTTCCTGCCCTGACAAATAGCGCCTTTACAGGATAATGATAACCTTTAAAGACGCCGTGTTTTAATGTTATGCCTTCTCTTATCCTTCGTGGCATATCAGAAAGCACACCCTTAAATGCCGCAGGGTAATAGCCGTAGAAGTCTTTATGCAGCTCTGAGAGTTTGCCTGTTACAGCATTGCCGCCTATATTTTTTGTCAAGAGTCTTTCAAGGAACTGAGCGCCTGAGGTTTCAATGCCTTTTTTTACCTTTTGTGAGTCAATAAATACCAATCCGCCGGGTGTGTCCATGTTGCCTGTCACAAGGCATAAGGCTGTCATAAGTATTGACGCAACATCTCCGTTTGTGTGATGCGCTGTCCCGTGCATTCCTATCTCAATTGCGGCGGGCTTTGTTGCCCCAAAGAGGCGAGAGACTTCCCTTATCTTTTCTTTAGAGAGGCCTGTTTTTTCCTCTGTCCATTCAGGAGAGAAATATTTTAAACCGTTTGACGGATCATCTCTTTCAGTGTATGACAGGAATGAATCCTTAAACTCAGGCCAGCCAACTGTATATTTGTCTATGAAGTCATGATCTATGTATTTTCTGTCCGGCGAATCATCCATAATGATGCAGTAAAGCATCCCTGCAAGCAGATGCGCATCTGTGCCAGGGCGTATAGGAAGCCACATATCTGAAAGAGCCGCAGAGTTTGTATGAGCCGGGTCAGCCACAATGAATATGCACTTATTCTCTTGCCTTGCGCCTGTGATGCCGTAGGACATGTAGTTAAACCTTGTTGCTACAAAGGAATTAACGCCTATGTGCATTATGAGTTTGGCATTATGTTTTTTATTAAGATGCAGCGCCCCTGATTCATCTCTTATGAGCATGGGTCTTTGTAAGTCAGGCAAAGGCCTTTCATCGCCAAGCATTATCTTCTGCCCCCATTTGCGGTTAGGGTCGCAGATGCTTCCGTGGTTGTATGTATGAGGTGTACCAAAGGCATGAAACAGCCTGTAGTATGCCTCTCTGTCTGTAACATCGCCTCCGTCAAAAAATACTGTCTCAGGGCCAAACTCTTTCTTTATAGTTATCAGTTTTTTTGCAATATAGTCGCACGCCTCATCCCACGTTATCTCCTTCCATTTATCTTCGCCCCTTGCTCCAATTCGCATAAGAGGCGTTTTAATCCTGTGCGGCGAGTATGTAAGCTGCAGCCCTGCAGCCCCTTTTGCGCAGAATGCGCCGTTATTTATTAATGAGTGAGGATTTCCGTATATTTTTTTTGCGATGCCATTCTCTACAAGCACAGATATTCCGCACTCGCTGGGGCACATCACATCAGATGTGTGTATTAGCTTGGTGTCAGAGAAGAGAATTGAGGCTTTTCCTGGTATCTTTTTTGAAGCCTCTAATGCCGGCAATTGATAGTCTCCAAGAGGTGTATTTTCAGCGCTGCCGCTATGCAGATAAAAGAGATTGGGTTTTGTATTCCATTCAGGTCTTAGGACTTTCAGTTTATTTTTTACCAGCTCAGCGTGTATCTCGCTTTCCCTGTCATGGATGTCTCCAAATATCATTGCCTTTCCCATACAGCTCTGAACGCATACAGGCAAAAGCCCCTTTGTTATCCTCTGATAGCAGAAATCACATTTCTCTGATTTGCCTGTATCGGGGTTTATATCAATTGCATTATAAGGGCATGCGTCACGGCAAAGCCCGCAGCCTATACAGTTGTTCTCTCTTAGCTCTACAACTCCGTCATTATTTCTAAACAGCGCATCATCTTTGCATGCCCTGATGCAGGGAGCGTCAGCGCATTGGTTGCAGAGCCGCGGGAGAAAAAACTTTTTAATTTCAGGATAACTGTCTGATTTATGGGTTTCTACCTTGCATCTGAAGCTGCCTAATGGAAGGCTGTATTCTGCCTTGCACGTTACCTGACAGGCATAGCAGCCTGTGCATTTGTGAAGGTTGATCAGCATGCCGTATTGTTTAAACTTTTTCATTTAAGTTTTCTTGAAAGTGCTGAGAGAATTTTCTCCAGAGGGATTCAAGGGTTCAAGGGGTCAAGTGAGAATTTAAAACTATAAAAACAAAATTAAGGATTCTGTATTTTTTATTTCACTTGAACCCTCGAACCCTTAAACCCTGTCAGTTTTTCTACTTCTGTGTTACCATTAATCTTTTCACAGCCTTTGGCAGAGGCACCAAAACAAGGTCTTCCCTGTATATTTCAGGCTTATATGATTCATAGTCAAGTATCCCTAACTTTTTCTCAAGCTTGCGAGAAAAATAAGAGAGCGTATAGCAAACTATCCAGAATAATAATCCCATAAATATGTATACTGCAAATATGCGGTTTGGCTGGCGTTGGGAGATTATGATGCCTGAGTTTATAAGTTCAACAATACCTACAATATAAACTACAGAGGTATTTTTAAAATGAGAGTTAAAGAAACTGACAAAGGAAGGAATCATCATTCTGAATGCCTGGGGCAGTATTATGTTCATAAGCGCCTGTAAACGGCTCATGCCGGATGAGAGGGCTGCTTCCATTTGCCCTTTTGGGACTGCTAAAAAGCCTGCCCTTACTATTTCAGCCATATACGCAGAGGCATAGACTGAAAGCGCAACAACTGCAGACCACAGAACCGGCAGGCGAAAGCCTGCTACAGGAAGCAGGAAATAAAACCAGAAAAGTATCATCAGCAGGGGAGTTGACCTGACTGTATCTATATAGGCAGAGCATGGGTAATGAATATATTTTCTTGCTGATGTTCTGCCAAGGCCAAATAAGACAGCAATAAAGAACCCAATAAATATAGTTATTACTGCAAGTATGATATTTAATGCCAGCCCGCCTAAAGGCCCTTTTGGATAGGCGCCGACTATATAAAACTTCCAGTTTAAGAGTTGTTCAAAGAGAAATCTGCCAAGCTCAATAAAACCGTCCATATTACGTCCTCATTTGTGTAATGCTTGAGATATCTATACGCATCCGCTTCTCAAGGTAGATAATAAACCTGGAGGATAAAAAGGCAATGAATACATAGAAAAAAGTTGCCAGCAGTGTTACTTCAAGCCCTCTGAAGGTTATGGATTCTACCTGCTGTATTGCCCATGTAAGCTCGGGCGCTGCTATGACCATGCAAAGCGAGGAGTTTTTAAAATTATGTATCATTCTTGTTCCAAGTGGAGGCATTACCAGCCTGAACGCCTCGGGCAGAATTATATGCCTTATCTGCTGAATCCTGTTAAGCCCGGTAGAGACAGCTGCCTCTATATGGCCTTTTGGCACCCCCATAATACCGGTTCTTACAATATCAGAGACATAGGCAGAGTTATCAAAGGTCAGGCCGATTATCCCTGCTATTACAGAATAACCCGGGTAGGCATTGAGTTTTTCTCCAAGCCCAAAAGGCAGAAACTGGGGAAATACAAAATAAAAAAATAGCAGCCAGAAAAGCCCTGGGATGTTTCTTGCAGTCTCAACATAAACCCTGCCAGGTACATTTAAGATTTTAAATCTTGAAAGCCTTGCTATGGCAAGCACTGTGCCGATAAGCAGGGATGTTATTGTGGTAATAACCGCGATGAGGAGCGTTAACTCCACGCCCGTAAGCAGCCACCCAAGGAATGGGTCTTTAAAAGGAATAGACCAGTCAAATGTATATCTTAGGTTAAATATGGCGCACCTTCCTTAACCCTCAACAGGTGTGTTATTTATAGGGATATGCAGTATCCTGCTCATAAACTCCCTTGTCCGCTCCTGCTGCGGATTTACAAATATATCAGGCGGCGTGCCTGTCTCTACAATTTCCCCGTTGTCCATAAATACTATTCTATCTGCAACATTGCAGGCAAAGCCTATTTCATGGGTAACTACAACCATTGTCATCCCGCTTTGCGCAAGGGAGACCATGACGTCAAGGACTTCGCTTGTGAGCTCAGGGTCCAAAGATGATGTTGGCTCATCAAAGAGCATTATCTTCGGCTCCATTGCAAGGCTTCGCGCTATGGCAACACGCTGCTGTTCCCCCCCTGACAACTGGGAAGGGAAGACATCGCATTTATTAGAGAGACCAACCCTGCCTAAAAGGCTCATTGCCTTTTCCCTTGCCTCTTTCTTGCCTAATTTTTTGACCTTCATTGGAGCAAGCATTATATTCTGTATGGCAGTCTTATGAGGATAGAGGTTAAAATGCTGAAAGACCATTCCTATCTCAGCCCTTAACATAGTCAGGTTAGTTTTAGAGTCCTGAAGGGAAAAGCCGTCAACTATAATTTCACCGCTGTCAATATGCTCTAATTTATTGATTGTCTTAAGCAGGGTGCTCTTGCCTGCGCCGCTTGGGCCGCATACTACAACGACCTCGCCTGCATTAATATCCAGGCTTATGTCTTTTAGAACACGCGCACCGTTGTTAAAGTATTTACTAACGCCTGCGAATTTAATCATATTTATTTTCCTGCAATTTTACCGATTATTTAGAATTAATTAATAATTTCTTAATAAGAATAGTATAACAGCACGATAAATCTAAGAAATTAAGAAGGGTTAGTATAGTGTAGGAGGCTTATCTTTTTGAAGGGTAAGGATAGGAATGGTAATAACCTGAGGTATGTCTTTTAAAAGAGAGAATTCCTTAAAAGGCTCCGGACATGTAACTATATTTGGAATAGTAAACATGCTGCCTGTAGTCTTAAGAAGCATTATTCTTAGGATTATCATTTTCACCGGCAATATCTGATAGCCTTCTTCCTCTGATACAGAAGAATGGGTAGGACAGCATAGTAGTGGTATTATAAAAAGGTAAGGGGCTATTGCCAGAAATAGTAATATTATAGTAATACGCTTCATCTTCACCTGTTAAACAGCATGGCTGTATTTAATCACAATCCCTATGGCATGTCAAGTAACTTTTACACTTTTCGGGTAAATTGTTCGTAAGGCTTACAGTGTTATAGCCTTATCCTACTACATCAAGTTCTCTTACCTTTAGTTCTACACCTAACTTATCGGCAATATTTTCACATTTTTTAATATCCACCTCCGGCAGCCTGACTACAGTTACCCTGACCTTGGGGATATATTCTTTAGCCTCTTTAATAAATGATAGTACAGCCTGAAAGGCATCTTTAAAAACAGGCTTACATATTTGTTCATACTTTATATCATCTTCAGCATCAAGGCTTATTGATATTGTGTCAACAAGCCCTTGAAGTTCAGGCAGTATATCCCTCCCGTTTATAAGGTTGCCATGCCCGTTTGTGTTTATCCTTATGGTCCCTCCGTTTTGCTTTATCCATTTTGATACTTCTTTTACTGCATCAAGCCTCAGAAGCGGCTCCCCGAGCCCGCAGAAAACAACCTCTTTATATTTTTTAGGGTCTCCTATGGCGCTTATAATCTCTTCTATGGTTGGTTCTTTCTCAATATGCAGGTAATGTCCTTTGACGTATTGCGTATGAAATCTCACACAGAAGCCGCATCTGCTTGTGCATCGGTTTGTGATATTCAGATAAAGGGAGTCTCTTATCTGATAGGCTATTTCTCCTTTGACAGGAGTCCCGCCTATTTTAAATAACTTCCTGACATTAAGCGTTGTAATCCTTCCTATATCAGAGAGGGTTACGCCTCTTAACTCAGCAATAGCCTGTGCTGTGTGCCTTAGAAATGCAGGCTCATTCCTTTTCCCCCTCATAGGCACAGGGCTTAGAAAAGGCGCGTCTGTTTCTATTAAGAGATATTCGTCAGGTATCAGCCTTGCAATTTCTTTAAGTCCTTCTGCTTTTTTAAATGTTACAGGCCCTGCAATGGGTATATAGAAGCCCATATTCATTGCCTCTTTAGCCATATCCATATCGCCTGAAAAGCAGTGAAGCACGCCTTTAATGCCTGCTGCGTCTTCTTTAAGAATCCTCATAGTGTCTTCTTTTGCCTCCCTGCTATGCACTATAACAGGCAGTCCGCAGTCTCTTGCAATGTCAATCTGTCTTTTGAATGCACGTATCTGGATATCTTGTTGCGAATGCAGATAATGATAATCAAGCCCTATCTCGCCAATGGCTACAACCTTAGGATTTTTAGCCCACTCTCTAATTTTGGCATAAACTTCTTCGGTAAGCGTCTTTGCGTCATGGGGATGAACGCCTATGGAGCAATAGATATTTGGATGTTTTGCTATAAGCGCAAGGTTTTTGAGATTGCTTTCTATGTCAGAGCTTATATTGATTACGTATTCAATGCCTGCGTCTTTGGCGCGCTTAATGGCTTCGTCCCTGTCTTTGTCAAACTCCTTCATCTCAAGATGGCAGTGTGTATCTATTAACATTGGTTCTCCTCTGATTGAATGAGACTTTATGGTAAGAAACTTAAGAGATTTTGTCAAAACGCCGATTATATTGCTAAAAGCTTTAAGATCACAATTTTACTAAACTTTTAAAATACCTTTTGCTATAATTATCCAAGCAATTGGAGAGCCTGTGTATTCTTGGTCCCGAAGCGTCGGGACTGTATGAAATCTTCAAATTAGCCCCAAGGAGGAGCCCATGTCTGTAAAAGATCTAAAAGGCATTGTTGAAGTCAAAGACGGCAGCGTTTCTGTAAAAGACAAGGCAAAGGTAAGAAGCATGATGGACAGCCTTATTTATGAGGCGGTTTTTGAGCCTGATGATAAAAGGAGGACAGCGCTTTTTATATTTATAAAAGAGATAGCAAAGGCAATGGGCGCAGTGCCTGCCTCCATTCAGGGGCTTTATGAGGAGATGGGGAAAAACTATTCTGGATTTACGGTTCCTGCCGTAAATATCAGGGGGCTTACATATGATACCTCAAAGGCAATATTCAGGAAGGCTATTGAGATGAAGGTTGGCCCTGTTATATTTGAGATAGCAAGATCAGAGATCGGCTACACAAAACAAAGGCCGCTGGAATATTCCACAGTTGTATTGGCTGCTGCTGTGAGAGAAGGATATGAAGGCCCTGTGTTTATTCAGGGAGACCACTTTCAACTTGTAAGGCGGAACTATCTTAGCGACCCTGCCGCAGAGACTAATTATATTAAAGGACTTATCAAAGAGGCAATAGAGGCGGAGTTTTACAACATAGACATTGATTCATCAACTCTTGTTGACCTTGAAAAGCCTACGACTAAGGAGCAGCAGAGGCCTAATTTTGAAAAGACCGCAGAAGTTGCAGAGCATGTAAGGGCGGTTCAGCCTCAGGGCGTTGAGGTTTCAATCGGCGGAGAGATTGGAGAGATAGGAACCAAAAACAGCAATCCTGATGAACTAAAGGCATACCTTGACGGCTTTAATGAGACATTTAAGGGTAAAAAGGGTCTGAGCAAGCTTAGCGTTCAGACAGGCACAAGCCACGGCGGGGTTGTGCTTCCGGACGGCACGCTGGCAAAGGTAAAGATAGACTTTGATACGTTAAGGGCGCTTTCTGATATGGCGCGCAAAGAATATGGTCTTTCAGGGTGCGTTCAGCACGGCGCATCAACTCTTCCTGATGAGGCATTTAATCATTTTCCTGAGACAACCACATCAGAGGTTCACCTTGCCACAGGGTTTCAGAATATAATGTATGATAGCAAAGGGCTGCCGGAGGATTTTAGAAAAGAGGTCTATGATTTTATAAAGAAGGAATACGCAAAGGAATGGAAGGAAGGGCAGACAGAGGAGCAGTTCATCTACAGCACAAGAAAGAAGGGGTTTGGCCCTATAAAGAAAAAATGGTGGGATCTGCCGGCAGGCGTGAAGGAGCCTGTAATGAAGGAGATTGAAGACAAGTTTGCGTTGTTGTTTGATAAGTTAAAGGTTGTAAACACTGAGGATATTGTGAAGAGGACTGTAAGGCCTGCAGTGGTGAAAAAGGAGATTGATACAGGCTTAATAGGGTTATGACTTTTTTAATATTTAATGCGCTTAAAGAGAGAACTATGAAATGAGGCTTTATCTTGACGTCTGTTGTTTAAGCAGGCCATTTGATGACCATACGCAAGACAGAGTGCGTCTTGAATCAGAGGCGGTTCTTACGATACTCAATCATAGTTGGACGGAAAACTGGATTTTAGTTAATAATAACTACATATTGAAAGCCACCTTTTTTGTCATTCCCGCGAAGGCGGGAATCCAGAAACATCAGGAAAATACTGGATTCCGGTTCAAGCCCGGAATGACGACTATGAGGCTTTGTTATGTTAGTTCTTAGTAAGTCATTTGATGCCTTACATGTAGCTTGCGCAGAAAAAGGCAAGGCAAATATTTTATTGACAACAGACGACAACTTTTTGAATAACGCATCAAAGCACAGAAATATTTTAAAAGTAAGGGTTGAAAATCCTGTTGTATGGTTAATGGAGGTAATAGAAAAATGAATATTCAAACATTAGACCCAAATGTTATAAGAAAAACCGGAATGGAGGCATTGGCAAAGAAGCTTGGACCTGTAGGGATGGCTCGATTTCTGCGGCAGTTTGAAATTGGTACAGGAGATTACACAAAGGAAAGGGCAGAATGGCTTAAGAACTGGAATGTTAAGGATATAGCGAAAGATATAAGAAAAATGAGAAATAAATAAACTGAAATGACCGAGGGAAATTAAGAAAGAAGATACATATAGAAGGAGGCTTTTATGTCGTTTATTAAGAGGATAGGGATTATTACAAGCGGCGGAGACGCAGGCGGGCTTAATGCAGTAATCAAAGGCGTTGCAAGAGAGGCATATGCGCACGGCATAGAGTCTGTTGTTATACCTAACGGCTATGCAGGACTTTATAATCTTGTTGATTTAGACAAAGTCGTTGTGCTTAATGCAGAGAGGGTAAGCCGCATTGAGGCGTCCCTCTCAGGCTCTGAGGCAGGACACTCGCGGGTGAAGATAAGCAAGATAACAGACCAAAATACTTACGAACGGATAAAACAGGGGCTTAAAAAATTTGGCATAGATGCGCTGATAATAAGCGGAGGAGACGACACAGGAAGCGTTGTTGTTGATTTGGGCTCACGCGGCATACCATGCGTTCATGTCCCAAAGACTATGGATCTTGACCTTCAGCCATACAGCGTTGGAGGCGATTCTGCAATTAACAGGATATCACAAATAACAAGAGACCTTAAGACTACCGGCATGAGCCATAGCCGAATACTCATAATTGAGGTCTTTGGAAGATATGTTGGCCATACTGCGCTTCGCGGAGGCATAGGCGCTGAGGCTGACTGCATTTTGATTCCTGAGATCCCGGTTGATTTTGACATTGTGTACGACCATATCAAAAAGACCTATTTTGGCAGGATTGAAAGAAGCGACGTTAAGTCTGGCACATATATAATCGTTGTTGCAGAGGGAATCTCTACATCGTCAGGCGAGCTCTTGTATGACGAGTCCGCAGGCGTGGACGCATTTGGACACAAGAAACTTACAGGCGCAGGCAAGTATGTGCGCCAGCAGATAGAAAAGAGGTTTAAGGCAGACCCTGAGGTAAAAGAGTTCATGAAAAAAGTCGGCATGTATGCGCCCGGGGTTTATGAGATACCAGAGGCAAGGGAGATTGTGCCAAGCCACCTTGTCCGTTCAGGCAGCACAACAGCATTTGATGTTAATTTTGGATACAGGACAGGCGCCGGGGCAGTGCTTCTTTTGCTTGAAGGAAAGACTGGAAATACAATTGTTGATGTGTCTAAGAATAAGATATGTTACATGCCTACTTCTGATGCGATTAAACGCAGGGAAGTGGATATAGCAGACGTGGCGCTCTTTGAAAGCCTCGGCACTTGTTTTGGCAGAAAGCCTGAGAAGTTTGAATATGAACTTCTGGAAGCAAAGATGCCGATTGGGAGGCATTTGTAAGGGGTGGGCTAAAATGTCAGTGTTTAGCGCCGCGGCTGTTGAGCTTTTTGCTGTAATTAATAAAAGATTTTAGCTGATAAACTTATTTTGCACTAAGGAGAGGTAATAAGATATGAAAACTGGAGATTTGCTAAATCGCATAACGGTTAATCCTGATGTGATGGTGGGGAAGCCGACTATTAGGGGCTTGAGAATTACAGTAGAGCAGATTTTGACGGCTCTTGCAGGCGGGGTAACAATTGAAGAGTTATTAGATGATTATCCTGAACTTGAAAGGGAAGATATACAGGCTGCGCTTCTGTACGCATCTGAATTGGTGAATGAAGAGCGCATCTTTGCTGTTAGATAGAGGCAGGAGAACAAGTTGAAATTGCTTGTTGATGTTGGAGTCGGTAGAAAAGTAGAAGAATGGCTGAAAGCAGATGGGCATGATACTAAGGCTATGAGGGATATAGATCCAAAAGCAAAGGACTCTGAATGGGCGATTAAGAATAAGGGGCTAAGGTTTTATCTATTTCAATTTCTCGTAGTTGCAGATAGAACGCGCGGAGCTTGTTAGAGAATATTCTGACCACTTTTAAGTTTTCTTCCCGAAAAATTATAGACGACTTGTGGGCTAAAGAAGTTGAAGACCGCATTAATGCATTTGAGCCGAGAATCGCAGATATGAAAATCCCGGCTTAAAAGTAAAGAATTATAAAGGTTGGCAGAAAGCCCGAGAAGTTTGAATATGAGCTTTTGGAAGCAACGATGCCGGTAGGGAGGCATTTGTAGGGGTTAGGGGAATATTGCAGGAAGCGGGCTCTGTCGGACTCGGCTTGTGATATAATCAGGGCATCATGAATATGCAGGACGACATAAAGCGTATTACCACTTATTTTAAGTGCAGGGATGAGGTTTCCGCCCTCTATATTTTCGGCAGCGCCGCAAACGGCAAAGAAACAGCGGAAAGCGATATAGACATTGCCGTACTGATAACTGACCGTAAAAAAGATGAAAAAACATATGAGACCCTTAAAAAAACATATTACGCCGCCTCTCCAAGATTTTCCCTGCGCACCATAGATATTGTAGTATTGAACACAGCCCCGACTTTTCTGAAGCACCGTATTATCAAGACCGGCACGGTGCTTTTTGACAGAAACAGGAGGCTGAGAGCAAGGTTTGTTGCCGATTCTATTATTGAATATTTAGACTACAAGCCGATAGAGGATATTTGCCTAAAGGCAGTGGCCGGACGATTCAAGAGGGCGAGATTTGGTTGATAAACTGCTGATTGCAAGAAAGCTTGAAAGGGCGGAGAGTTACCTGAAGCAGGCAAGGCAGAAAAAAGACCCTGGCATCTTGCTGTTTGTCAAGGATAACGATCTCCAGAGTATCATCTTGTTTAATCTCATACAGGCAATTCAAATATGCATAGACATCGGTTCTCACATAATTGGCGATTCCGAATGGGAAACGCCGTCAACTCAGGCGGATATATTTGAAATACTGGCGTCCAATAAAGTTATCACCAATGCCATTAAGAAGAAGATGATACAGATGGTCGGCTTCAGAAACAGGATAGTGCATGAATACGAAAAGACTGACATGAGAATAGTGCATGATGTCTGGAAAAAGCATAGCAAGGATATAGAGAGATTTTGCAGGGCGGTAGCTGGGAAGTATAAACTGTAAGGAGTTCAAGGGAAATTTGGGATGTCCCTGATAAAATACTGTAGTGCGGCGGCTTTACAGTATCAGGAGGAAAATAAATGAAAAAAGAATACGATTTTTCTAAAGGCGTGAGAGGCAAGTTCTATCATCCAAATGCAGAGTTGTATCTGCCTATTTATATAGAGCCTGACACGATGGAAGCGTTAAGAAAATTTTCAAAGAAAAAAGGCGTTGAGATTGCGACAATAGTAAATGAATGGATAAAGAAAGACATATCTATTGTAGAAACAATAACAAAATAACACATAATAAATTACTCATGCGGACATGCTAAGGTCAGTAAGTATGCAAGGTTGATCCAGAGGCAGAGAAGTTAGCTGTCGCAAGCTGATTGTAAATACAGAATGTGCCCCTGATAACTAATCTTATATTTACCTTCTGTCTTTACTTTCCATTCCTTCTGTCTTATTTCTATGAGCATTTTGTAAGAAATTTCGACACTTTGAGGTTGCAATCGGTACGGCAATGGTGGTATTCGGTATCGGTTCAGGCGCTGCGTTAGCAACGGTTGTAGGCCCACTGATTGAAGTGCCTGTGATGATAACCGCTACGAAGCTGCTCAGAAGAACTCAGCTACTTTTCCCCGGAAATATAAAGGACAAAAACCATTCTAAAAGCTACGATTTCATCAGGCTGTTAAGAATGCGGAAGAAATATTTCTGAAGACCATCATCCCGAGTAGAAAGGCGACAGACATCTATTTTGGAGGAGGCAATAGTGAAGACTAAATTAACAAAAGAAGAACAGGAAATATTAGAAAGCTATGAAAGAGGTGAGTGGGTTCCAGTTAAGAACCTTTCAAAAAGAAAAGCTGAACTAATGGGCTATGCACGAAACACGTTAAAGAAAGACAAAAGACTAAACATAAGAATTTCCGAAAGAGACCTGACTGAATTGCAGAAAAAGGCAGTGGGTGAAGGCTTGCCTTATCAAACATATGTTTCAAGTATAATTCATAAATTTGTAAGTGGAAAACTAATAGAGGCAAAAAATTAAGCCCCTATTTTGCCGCAAGAATTGTCTCTACGGTCTGGCGGGCTATCTCAAGCTCTTCATTTGTAGGCACAACAAGGACTTTTACAGGCGCATTATCCTGATTAACCTCGCGAGCTTTGAGTGAAGATGAATTATTTTTATTTTCATCAATGCTAATGCCAAGCCCTTCTAATTCTTCGCAGGACTTTCTCCTGACAATTGCAGAGTTCTCTCCTATGCCGCCTGTGAATACGATGGCGTCAAGGCTGCCCATGACAGCATAATATGCGCCTATGTATTTTTTAATGCGGTAGCAGAACATACCTATAGAAAGGGAGGCAAGGTCATCGCCTTTTTCTGCACGGCTTATAATCTCTCTCATGTCATTGACGCCTGAAATTCCCTTAAGCCCGCTCTCTTTATTAAGCATCGTCTCAATATCATTGGTTGATAATCCGCTTCTCTGTGCAATGTAAAAGGGCAGGGAGGGGTCAATATCACCGCACCGTGTCCCCATGATAAGCCCTTCAAGGGGCGTCAGTCCCATAGAGGTATCTATGCTTCTGCCTCCTCTCACGGCAGCTGCGCTTGCGCCGTTGCCAAGATGAAGTGTGATAAGGTTTAGCTCTTTAAGCGGCCTGCCAAGATAGAGAGCCGCCTGTTTTGAGACAAACTGATGGGATGTGCCGTGAAACCCGTAACGCCTTATATGATAATCCTTGTATAACTCATAAGGAAGGGCATAATGAAATGCATGTGCAGGCATGGTCTGATGAAATGCAGTATCAAATACCGCGACCTGCGGTACATCAGGGTAATCTTTAAAGGCAGCCTCAATGCCGGTGAGATTGGCAGGGTTGTGCAGTGGGGCAAGGGCAGACATCTTTTGTATTGCTTCAATCACCTCGTCGTTGACGACTGCTGGCTCCTGAAAGATCTCACCTCCATGCACAACGCGGTGCCCTATGCCAAATAGCTCTTTTAATTTATTGCTCAAACCCGTATCTTCTGCAACGCGCTTGATCCACTGGAAGCCTTCCTTGTGACCTGCAATCTTTTGTGTCAGAGAGATTTTTTCATGCCTCCCGTCACTCTTTAGCCATCTGTGTTTCAGGATGCTCTCAGGCTCTCCTATGCGCTCAATAATTCCGGAGGCAAGCACGCTGTTATTTGACATATCAAAGAGCTGGTATTTAATTGATGAACTGCCGGAGTTGATTACAAGGATATTCATGATTGTGATATAACTGACTGCGCCTGAATTGCTGTAATAGCGACTGTATTTACAATATCAGCCACTGTGCAGCCCCTGCTCAGGTCATTAATCGGTCTTCTCAGCCCCTGAAGCACAGGGCCTATTGCCACTGCATTGGCAGCTCTTTGGACAGCCTTATATGTGTTGTTGCCTGTGTTAAGGTCAGGGAAGATAAAGACTGTGGCATTGCCTGCTACTTCACTGCCGGGCATTTTAGTCTTTGCAACGCTAATGTCAACTGCCGCATCATACTGAATAGGGCCATCAATCTTAAGCTCAGGCCTCAGTCTCCTTACTATTGCGGTCGCCTCTCTTACGCGCTCTACCTCCTCGCCTTTCCCTGATTCCCCTGTGGAATAAGAGAGCATGGCAATATAGGGCTCAATAGAGAACATCTTAGCTGTCTCCGCAGAGCTTATGGCAATGTCGGCAAGCTGTTGTGCAGTTGGCTTTGGGTTTACAGCGCAGTCGCCGTAAACAAATACGCGGTCAGAAAGGCACATGAAAAAGACGCTTGAGACAATGGAGCATCCTGGCTTTGTCTTTATAATCTCAAAGGCAGGGCGGATGATATGCTGTGTTGTATGAATGGCCCCTGATACCATGCCGTCTGCATGGCCGAGATGAACCATCATGTTTCCGAAATAGCTGCCGTCAGCCATTGCATCATAAGCCATCTGATATGATATGCCCTTGTGTTTTCTCAATTCATAGTATGTGTCGGCAAATGTTTTTCTCAGCTCAGAGTTTGCAGGGTCTATAACAGGTACCTTGCCCAGAGAAAGGCCGAGGTCTGTAATCTTTTGGCCTACCTCATCAGGATCTCCAAGCAGTGTAATGTCTGCTACATTGCGAAGGAGAAGGACTTCACATGCCCTGAGTATCCGCTCTTCAGTCGCCTCAGGAAGTACAATGCGCTTACGCTCCTTTTTTGCGCGCTGAATCAGCTCATATTCAAACATCAGAGGTGTCACACGGTTAGAATGACTTACGGCAATCCGCTGTCTCAGTTCCTCAAAGTTGATATTTGCCTCCATCATGCCAATGGCAACAGTGGTCTTTCTCTTGTTCTCTACAGCCATTGTCCCTTCAATGGTATTTGCCCTCATTGCGGTTGTAAATGTATCGGTCTGCACTGACAGTATCGGGACAGGCGAACTCCTTAGTCCTGAAAGCAGCCTGACTATCTGGCTTTCCGGTTTAAGGTTTCCCGTAAGAAGAATCCCGGCAATCTGTGGATATGCCTGTGAGGCATCTGCAAGCAGGGAGCCAAGGATAATGTCAGAACGGTCTCCGGGGGTTATGATGAGGCTTCCGTCCTCCACATGCTCAAGAAAATGCGGCAGTTCCATCGCAGCGACTTTATAGTTCTTTATCTCCCTGTCAAGGCTGTCAGGGCTGCCGCTGATGAGTTCCGCCTTCAGGATGCGCGCTATCTCGCCTACTGTGGGCTTGCTCAAAAGCGGATGGGAAGGAAGCGCGTACACAGGAAATGAGTTTATAAACTCTTGTCTTAATTCCGCTTCAGCATTACCGCGCTCCTCAGGTGCTAAACGGTTTACGACAACGGCAAGCAGCTCCCCTTTTTTATCCTTAATGGATTTATCCAATACCCTTACAGCTTCGGCTATGTCGCTTATGCCTCTGCCGTCTCCTTTTACAACAGGCAGAAGAGGGACGCCTAAGTGGTTTGCCACCTCAATATTAAATTCAAACTCAAATATATTTGACATGGCAGTGAAGTCTGTTCCTGCGCAGAGCACAAAGTCGCAGCGGCTCTCAAGCGCCTTATATTTTTCAAGGATGCGGCTGTAAAGTTCGTTAATACGCCCGTTGGAGATGAACTCCCGCACCTCCTCAAATGTATAGCCGTACATCTCATCCGCTCTGCCTTCAATAGCGTATCTTTTTGACAAGAGACTAATGAGTCCGTCTCCGTTTTCGCCGGGATAGATGACGGGCCTGAAAAATGCGGTTTTACGGCCATAGCCTGAAAGCATCTCCATTATTCCAAGCACGACTACGGATTTTCCGCTTCTTGGCTCTGTGCCTGTTATGTAGAGACCTTTTGACATTTGATAGTTTTTCTAAGGACGCAGATTTACGCAGGGAAAAAGATTTTAAATTATCTTGTAAATCAGCGTTTATCTGCGTGCTATTAAGTCTTTATTTCCATCAAGGTCCAATATTTCTATTCTGTGGTTGGCATCAGGATGCCTTGCAGACGGCCCCATTGTAAGGACAACTAACTTGCCTTCAACCCCGTGCTTGTACAGCCAGTTTTTTACATAGCTGTTCCAGTTGTCCGGATTTTCAGCCTCATGTACCGGGAAGACCCCATAGGAAAACTGAAGAGCCTTGCATATAGCCTCCTGTGAACTGATAGCTACAATCCAGACTGGTATGCGAAAGCGGGCAATGCTTCTTGCCGTATCGCCGCTTCGTGAAGGAACAAACACTGCTGCAGGAGAGACATACTCAATGCTTGCTTCAACGCCGGCGGCTATGAGATGCGCCGATCCTGTTGCGCCGTTGATCGCAGCGCCCTGAGACATGTCCTTGACTGTTATTTGACGGCGATGAGGTTCAATAGTTGCCGCAATCTTTGCAAGCATCTGCACTGCTTCTATAGGATATGACCCCATGGCTGATTCAGCGGAAAGCATAACACAGTCAGTGCCATCAAGGATTGCATTTGCCACATCAGTGGATTCTGCGCGCGTGGGCCTTGGGCTCTGTGTCATGGATTCAAGCATTTGTGTTGCGGTAATCACGGGCTTTGCATACACATTTGCAAGACGCATGAGTCGCTTCTGCACTACTGCAATCTGCTCTATTGGCAGTTCTACCCCAAGGTCGCCCCTCGCAATCATAATGCCGTCTGAGGCGCTAAAGATTTCCTCTATGTAGTCAAGCGCCCTTGAACGCTCAATCTTTGCAATAATGAAAGGGTTATACCCAAGTTTAGCAGCGGCATTTCTAACGGCTTCAATATCTGACGCCTTTTCTACGAAGGACTGGCTTACTGCATCTACGCCGTGCTCAAGGGCAAATTTTAAGCACTTGTGGTCATAATCAGTAAAGGCATTTATGCCAAGGTCAATGCCCGGGATATTGAGACCCTTTTTTGAGCGAAGCTCCCCTCCTACTGTTACCTTACATCGCACGTTAGCGCTGTTTACATCTACTGCCTTCATCTGTATAAGTCCATCGTTAAGGAAGAGGATATCGCCAATCTTAACAGCCTGTGTAAGCCTGGGGAAGGTTACAGAAACCCTGTTGTCGCTGCTTACGCCTTCCTCGGTTGTGAGGGTAAATAAATCGCCGGGCCTTAACTCTATAGGCTCTTTTAAAAGTTTGCCTATTCGCATTTTTGGCCCGGGGAGGTCTGCCATAATGGCGATTCGCTTCCCTGTTGCCTGTGATGCTTTTTTCAGGTTTCCAATTACCGTGGCGTGCTGTTCAAAGTCTCCGTGGGAAAAGTTAAGACGCGCCACATCCATCCCTGACCGTATCATCTGCTCCATAATATCAGGCGATTCAGACGCCGGGCCTATAGTGCAGACTATCTTTGTTTTATTTAAAGGGAAGGGCATGCTTTACTCTCCTTTGTATTATAGCATCTCTCTTGTCTGTCCTGTAGAGGCAATCACCGCGTTCCAGAGCCACCCTTCAGGGTCTATCTTTTTCCTTGCTGATACAGCAAGAGGAATCGGCACATGGGTAAAGACATTCTTCCAGTACCCCACTACCATATCAGTCCTTCCTGTCATTGCAGCATGAACGGCGTTTTGTCCAAGAAGAAGGCAGAATGCTGAGTCCTTGGCAGTTGCAGGAATGCTTCTGATGGTGTAACTCGGGTCTATATACTTTAAATTGATCTCTTTTTCTTTTTTGTTGAAATATGCATTGATATTATCTTTCAGAAATAGGCCTATATCGCTGTAACGAACATTGCCAGAGGCGTCTTTCTTGCCGGTGCACTCCATAATATCCTGCCCTGCGCCTTCAGCCGCTACAATCACTGCATGACCCTTCTGGTCTATCCTCTTTTCCAGCGCCGGAAGAAATCCTTCAAGCGTAAAGGGGGCTTCAGGTATAAGGCAGAAGTTAACCTGAGTATCAGCCAGCGCTGCATAGGCAGCGATGAAGCCTGAGTCACGGCCCATGAGTTTCACAAGGCCGATGCCGTTTCTTGCGCCTGTTGCCTCGCTGTGTGCAGAATATGTTGACCTCCTGGCCTCTGTTACGGCAGTTTCAAAACCGAATGTAGTCTGTATAAAGGATATGTCATTGTCTATTGTTTTTGGCACTCCGATAACAGAGATCTTAAGCCCTCTCTTTTCAATTTCCTTTGCAATGGCATGGGCTCCTTGCAAGGTGCCGTCTCCGCCAATAGTGAACAGTACATTAATATTCATCCTCTCAAGCGTGTCCACCATCTGTGAGACGTCCTGTCTGCCCCTTGAGGAACTGAGGAATGTGCCTCCCATCTTGTGAATACGTCCTACCTCTTCGGGCGTTAGTTCAACATGCTCGTGCTTGTATTTTGGGATAAGCCCCTCGTATCCGTAGAGGAAGCCGAAAATATTTCTGACTCCGTAATGGTTGTGAAGACTCATTGTAATAGACCTGATTACATCATTCAGCCCCGGACACAATCCGCCGCAGGTAACGATACCGCACTTAAGTTTAGAGGGGTCAAAATAAACCTTCTCTTTGGGCCCTGCCATCTCAAAAGACGGCGGCTCTTTGCCTGTGTTCAGGTATGCCTTTATCTCATCCAGCTCGTCGTCGTAAAGCACCCTTTTAGTATCGTCAATGAAATTGATTCCTGTCATAGGGGAGGGGATGCGGCACTCTCCGAGCTTCTTTATGTTGAAATCAGAATCTATCATATACTTTCATTATCTCTTTTTTCGGCAAATTAGCATTAGCTTAAGATGTATTGTATACAATTGTTTTCGGCTTCTTTATGGGAGAACTTAAATGGATAGCGAGCGTATTCCCTGCGGTCTCTGCCGCAGGGGCAAGCGAGCGAATATGAGAATAAAGGTTCCTTGCATTAGACTCCCTGTGGTCTTGCCACAGGGAATCTAATGCGATACGTTTGCTGCCCATTTAATTTTTTACAAAAGATGACGATATAATCTTATGACAATGGAAGTCATCGGGAAAGAACAACAGAGTATTGAAAAATTAGAGTCAACCGCCAGAGGTTATATTGAACACCATCTTGGCAAAGACCCTGAAAGGGCAGGCATCTTTGATTTTTACACCGGCCTTGCTTATGCGGTCAGGGACAGGCTTATAGAGAAGTGGCTTGCCACACAGAGGTCTTATTATATGAAAAAGACCAAACGGGTCTATTACCTTTCTCTTGAGTTTCTTGTCGGCAGGACGCTCGGCAACAGCATGATAAACCTTGGAATTGAGGATGAATGCTCAAAGGCAATAGAGGCGCTTGGCTGCAAGATGGAAAACATAAGAGAGGCTGAGTGGGACGCCGGGCTTGGCAACGGCGGGTTGGGCCGCCTTGCAGCATGCTTCCTTGATTCTTTTGCCACATTGGGAATTCCAGCCTACGGATACGGGATAAGATATGAGTATGGTATGTTTTATCAAAAGATTAAAGATGGCTATCAAATTGAAACTCCTGACAACTGGCTGAGGTATGGTAATCCATGGGAAGTAGCCAGGGCTGCGCACCTTTTTTCAGTTCATTTCTACGGTAAGGTAAACCAGTATATAGACTCAAAGGGGATATTGAGAAGCGAATGGGTTGATACAGAAGAGGTTATGGCAATGGCATGCGATACCCCTGTTCCGGGTTACAGGAATGACAATGTAATTAATATGAGACTCTGGACCGCAAGGTCTTCAAGGGATTTTGACTTGCACTTCTTTAACGGAGGCAATTACATTCAGGCGGTTGAAGACAAGGCAAAATCAGAGAGCATCTCAAAGGTCCTCTATCCTGCAGATCATGTTATGGAAGGGAGGCTATTGAGGTTGAAACAGCAATATTTCTTTGTCTCCGCAACCTTTCAGGACATCATGAGGAGGTATAAAAAAGAAGAGGCCACTTTTGATAATTTTACAGAAAAAGTTGCTGTGCAGCTCAATGATACCCATCCCACTGTTGCAATCCCAGAGCTGATGAGAATTTTGCTGGATATTGAAGGTCTCCCGTGGGAGAAGGCATGGGATATTACAGTCGGCGCCTTTGGTTATACAAACCATACGGTCATGCCTGAGGCCCTTGAAAGATGGCCTGTCTCTATGTTTGAGAGTCTCCTGCCGAGGCACATGCAGATAATCTATGAGATTAACAGGAGATTCCTTGAAGAGGTAAACTGGCGTTTCCCCGGAGACAGCGAGAAGAGGAAAAGAATGTCCCTGATTGAAGAGAGTGATGAAAAACTCATAAGGATGGCAAATCTTGCCATTGTAGGGAGCCATTCTATTAACGGCGTTTCAAAGCTTCATACAGAGATACTTAAAAACCAGTTATTCAGGGATTTTTATGAGATGTTTCCGAAAAGGTTCAACAACAAGACAAACGGCATTACGCCGCGAAGGTGGCTTAAAAAGGCAAATCCGTCCTTATCTGACCTTATCACAGAAAAGATAGGGGATGGATGGATTGCTAATCTTGACGAGCTGAAAAAACTTATACCTCTGTCAGAGGATAAAAAATTCAGAGAAAGATGGATGGATGTCAAGACGGAAAATAAAAAACGGCTCGTAGAATATATACTTAAAACCCACGATATAAGTGTTGACGCAGAGTCTATTTTTGATGTCCAGATTAAGAGGCTCCATGAGTATAAAAGGCAGCTTTTGAATGTACTGCACGTCATAACCCTTTACAACAGGATAAAGAATAATAAAGATGCTCATGTTACTCCGCGCACCGTTATATTTTCCGGAAAGGCTGCGCCTGCATACTGGATGGCAAAGCTTATAATAAAACTCATCCATTCAGTGGCGGATGTTGTTAATCACAGTAAAGAGATTGGAGGCAGATTAAAGGTGGTCTTTTTGGATAACTACAATGTCTCTCTGGCAGAAAAGATAATACCTGCGGCTGATTTATCAGAGCAGATCTCAACTGCCGGGACAGAGGCATCAGGCACAGGCAATATGAAGCTGTCATTAAACGGCGCGTTGACAATAGGCACGCTTGACGGCGCAAATATAGAGATAATGGAAGAGGTGGGCAGGGACAACATCTTTATCTTCGGACTCACTCCTGAGGAGGTTTTGGCAGTAAAAGGCTCAGGCTATAATCCCTGGCACTACTATGAGAGAAATCAGGAATTGAAGGAGGTCTTAGACATGGTAGGAGGGGGATACTTCTCTCCTGAAAATTTCTCCCTCTTTAAGCCATTGATTGACTCCCTGCTTTATCACGGCGATACATACATGCTCCTTGCTGATTACGAAGCCTATGTGAGCTGTCAGGAAAGGGTGGGCAAACTCTATGAAGATAGACATGAGTGGGCCAAAAAGTCCATCCTGAATGTTGCAAATATGGGAAAATTCTCCAGCGACCGCACTATAGCTGAATATGCAAGAGAGGTATGGGGAATAGATGTATGATGAAAAGAAGGTTCTTCTGGGAATTCTGTGGGCAAATGCCGGTTATGAGCTAAAGTGACGGCGTTTCCTTTTTTTGTCATTCCCGCTTGTCGGGAATCCTTCTTAAAGCAAGGAACGATTCC
>JACQXF010000034.1 GCA_016208855.1 Nitrospirota bacterium
AGGCATTTTTAAAAGAACACAGAACACAGAGCACAGAACACAGACTCAAAGGAATAAAGATTCTACTGCCACGGGCTGAGGCTGCGAGGGAGGTATTCCCTGATAAGGTCAGAGCCCTTGGCGGAGAGATAGACACACCTGCAGCATACCGGGCCATAAAGCCTGAGAGGCATGGCAAAAGGCTTAAGAGATTTTTAAAAGAAGGAAGAATTTCAGTTGCTACATTCACAAGCGCTGCTACATTTAATAATTTTATTGATATAGTCGGAGAAGACGCGCATGAATTTCTGCGCGGCGTTACGATTGCTGTGATAGGCCCTGTAACAAAGAAGGCTGTAGAGAAGGAAGGGCTTAAGACAGAAATCATGCCAAAGCAGGCAACTATCAATGCTATGGTAGATGAGATAATAAAATGGGGCATTGCTGTCCATAGTAAATAGGACATGACGGCTGAATACGGAAGTTGTCAGTGAAAAGAATTGATAAAAATACCGCATTGAAGCTTTTTAAAACCTCTGATCTCCTTGAGCTTGGGGAGATGGCCGACAGCCTTAGAAGGAGCCTTCATCCTGAAGAAATAGTCACATTCATTATTGACCGCAATATCAACTATACAAATGTCTGCATAAATAAATGCAAATTCTGCGCATTTTACAGAGAGGAGGACTCCCCTGATGCTTATGTCCTTGACAGGGATGTTCTTTACCAGAAAATAAGAGAGACCATCGAGCTCGGCGGCACACAGATATTGATACAGGGCGGACTGAATCCTGCGCTTGGCATTAATTATTATGTGGAGCTTTTGCAGGCAATTAAAGAGAATTTCAATATCCATATACACGGCTTTTCACCGCCGGAAATTTATTATATGGCGGACAATGCAGGGTATTCAGTAAAAAAAACCATAGAAATACTAAAGAAGGCGGGGCTTGACTCAATACCAGGCGGAGGCGCTGAGATACTTTCAGACAGGATAAGAGAGCAGTTGAGCCCTAAAAAGATAGGCAAGGACAAATGGCTTAAGGTAATGGAAGAGGCTCACTGTCTTGGAATGAAGACAACAGCAACCATGATGTTTGGGAGCATTGAAGAGCCTGAAGATATAATTGAACACCTTGACGCCATAAGGACGCTTCAGAATAAGACTCAAGGGTTTACGGCATTTATTCCGTGGAGCTTTCAGCCGGGAAATACTGAATTAAGTCAGAACTCAGAAGTGAGAAGTGAGAAGTCTGGGGAAAAATCTCAAATCTCAAATCTCAAATCTCAAATCTATTCTGCCACTGCTGTTGAGTATCTGCGCGTGCTGGCGCTTTCAAGAATCTATCTTGATAATGTACCAAACATTCAAGCCTCATGGGTGACGCAGGGTGTTAAGATGGCTCAGATAGCATTAAGGTTTGGAGCAAATGACTTTGGCTCAACAATGATTGAGGAGAATGTTGTCGCTGCAGCAGGGGTAAGCTACAAAATTTCCATAGATGAGATGATAGACGCCATAAGAAATTCAGGCTTTAAGCCTTGCCAGAGGGATATGTATTACAATGTATTGAAAGAGTTTTTAGTAAGCCATGAGCTATAAACTATGAGCCTTTTTTCATCGGATACTTAATAAAATTCCACTTGTTAGCCCATTCGCCCATTGACTCTGCATAAACCCTAACCTTTGGATAACCGAGCAGATGTTTTAACACAAAATATGTGTGCGAGGCGCGTACGCCGCCCTGACAATATGTTATTATCTCTTTATCTTTTGTCACTCCTTTTGATTCATATACGGCCTTTATATCTGAAGCTGCCTTGAAAGTTCCGTCATCATTAAGATTAGCCTTGTGGAAAGCAATATTAACTGCGCCGGGGATATGTCCTCTCCTTCTGTTTCCCATTTTCTCTTTGCCTGTATATTCATCAGGAGAGCGAGTATCTAATATTATGACCTGTGGGTTTTTAAGATTTTTTCTTACATAATCTGCATCTGCCCTGATAGAGCCGTCAATGGCAGCTTTGTATTTTAGGGCTTCTACGCTTAGAGGGTTATCTGTTGTCTTGCGTTTCTCCTTAATCCATTTTGTAATCCCTCCGTTAAGGATGCCTATGTCCCTATGCCCTGCATATTTCATAACCCAGAAGACAAATGTTGTAGATATACTGTCTCCGTCTTTATCGTATAAAACGATTCCTGTATCATTACTTATTCCTAATCTGCCCACCAGAATTTCAAATTTTCCCTTGTCAATACTGCGTGTGCCCTTTATAAAAACAGCGTTTAATTCTTTTCTGCTAAGGTATAAAGAATTGGGGACGTGCTTATTATTAAAATCTGCCCTGTCTTCAGTGGAACTGTCGCCTATGTAAATAAGACGGATATCAGCCCTTTTAAGATTATCTCCAAGCCACTGTGTCTCCACAAGCGAAGGAACTTCCAAGGCAAAGGCCGTTAAAGGTTTCCATAGGAGGAAAAGCAAAAAGAAAAGCCCTGTAATAAACTTATGGTATGAAATTATTTTATGCTTCATGTTGTTTTCATTTTAACTGTTTAAACCTCATAAAATAAAGCGGCATTGCCCTATGCCTTGATTAAAATCTCAAACAATGGCATAATCCCCTATCTAATTACCAAGAAGAAATACCAATGAAGAGATTTACATCTTTACTCCTTATCGTCTATTTACTCTGTGCTATATCCCCTGCGCTGTCCTATGGAGCTGTTTTGCTTGACAGGATAGTAGCTGTTGTCAATAACGATGTTATAACATGGAGCGAGCTGAGGCAATCAATAGAGCAGGAGATGAAGGAGCCCCTCGCAGGGCTTAAAGGTGAAGAGAGAGAGAAGGCATTAAAAGAGCTTGAAAGAAATTTCCTTCAGAGGATGATTGACGTAAGGCTTCAGGTTCAGGAGGCGAAGAGGATAGGTATTGATGTAAGGGCTGCTGAATTGGAAGAGGCGGTCTCTGATATAAAAAAGAAATATAACCTGAAGGATGAAGATTTTATCGCAACCCTAAGGGCAGAAGGCTTTACCCTTGAAGAGTACAAGGGAAAGCTGTCAGAGCAGATACTGCTTGGAAAGATTGTATCAACTGCGGTCCGCAGCAATGTGTTTGTGACTGATAAGGAAGTAGCAGATTACTATAATGCAAATAAAGAAAAATACACTAAGGCTGAATCAATAAGGATAAGGCAGATACTATTCAATCTTCCCAAAGAGAAGGCCCAGAAGGCCAGGCTTGAGGCAACAGCGCAGGAGATACTAAAGAGGCTCCGGGCAGGAGAGGATTTTGCAAAGCTTGCAGAGGAATTTTCAGATGACCCGAGCAAAAAATTTGGCGGCGACCTCGGCTATATAAACAGAGGGAGCATACTTAAAGAGATGGAAGATGTTGCTTTTGGGCTTAAAGAAGGCGAGGTCAGCAGTCCCTTCTGGAGTCAAAAAGGGCTTCATATAATAAAACTTGAACACCGTTTAGACCCTTCAAATCCGGAGAAGGCAAAGTCTGAGATAAAGGAGATTCTTTATGAAAAGGCCTTCAGAATAAGGTATGAAGAATGGGTTAAAGAGCTGAGGGCAAGGGCGTATATAGAGATAAACTTATAGCTGAGAACTAATAAAATAGGAGAGATTATGCTGGAAGACAATATAAAGCCGGGGCTTACTTTTGATGATGTACTGCTTTTGCCGTCTAAATCCGAGGTTTTGCCAAAGGATGTTGATGTCAGCACGCATCTTACAAGAAAGATAAAGATTAATATTCCTATTGTAAGCGCTGCCATGGATACTGTTACAGACGCCAGCCTTGCCATTGCAATCGCAAGAGAAGGAGGCATTGGGTTTGTCCACCGCGCAATGTCCATAAGTGCTCAGGCTGCTGAAATAGACCAGGTAAAGAAGTCAGAAAGCGGTATGATACTCTCTCCTATAACCTTAGGGCCTGACGAGAGGCTCTCAAACGCCCTCGCTATAATGGAAAAATATAAAATCTCAGGCGTGCCTATAACAAAGGGCAAAAAACTCGTTGGCATACTCACTAACCGCGACCTCAGGTTTGAGACAAATATGCAAAAAACTGTATCTGAGGTCATGACCAAAAAAGGGCTTGTCACGGCATCTGTTGGCACGACCCTTGAAGACGCCAGAAAGATTCTCCACGAGCACAGAATTGAGAAGCTCCCTATTGTTGACAAAGACCTCACCCTTGTGGGGCTTATAACGATAAAGGATATTGAAAAGAGAAAGAAATACCCTTTTGCCTGCAAGGACAGCCATGGCAGGCTCATGGTTGGCGGAGCTATAGGGGTTGGAGATGATGGCTTTGAGCGCGCAGATGCCCTTTACAAGGCAGGGGTTGATGTAATTGCCATTGATACTGCCCATGGCCATTCAAAGGCTGTTATTGATACAGTGAAAATGGTAAAAAAGCAATTCCCTCAGCTTGAGATTATAGCAGGCAATATTGCAACTGCCGAGGCTGCCCGTGACCTCATAGATGCAGGGGTTAGCGCAATAAAGGTAGGCGTAGGCCCTGGCTCTATCTGTACAACAAGGATTGTAGCAGGTGCAGGAGTTCCGCAGCTTACGGCAATAAAAGACTGTGCAAAGGTGGCAGACCGCATGCACATCCCTATTATTGCAGACGGCGGCATAAAGTATTCAGGAGATATAACAAAGGCAATTGCGGCAGGAGCAACCTCAGTTATGATAGGCGGGCTCTTTGCAGGCACTGAAGAAAGCCCCGGAGAGGTTGTGTTATTTCAGGGACGCAGCTACAAGGTTTACAGGGGAATGGGCTCACTTGGCGCCATGGAATCAGGCGCCAAAGACAGGTACTTTCAGGCAGGCGTTGAAACCAAGAAACTTGTTCCGGAAGGAGTTGAGGGAAGGGTTCCTTATAAGGGGTCTTTGGCTGTGAGTATTTACCAGCTTGTAGGAGGACTGAGATCAGGAATGGGCTACTGCGGATGTAAAAACATAGAAGAGCTTCGCAAAAAGGCAAGATTTATTAAGTTAACCCCTGCGGGGCTGAGAGAAAGCCATGTCCATGACGTCATAATTACAAAAGAGGCGCCAAACTATAGGATAGAGTAGAGTTTTTTAATAGATAGCTAACGAATGTAATATAAGCA
This sequence comes from Nitrospirota bacterium, assembly GCA_016208855.1. Classification (GTDB taxonomy): domain Bacteria; phylum Nitrospirota; class Thermodesulfovibrionia; order UBA6902; family DSMQ01; genus JACQXF01. The sequence goes on from JACQXF010000034.1 coordinate 5,122, forward strand.
TTTTCTTACATTAGATTCCCTGCGGTCTCTCCGCAGGGAATATCAATTTCCCCTTTCAAAATCCCAGTCTTAAATATTTCTGACAGAGCGGCTTTACAACTTTTTCAAGAAAGACCAAAATTTTTACTTGACAAGAACTATTCTAATATGATAATTATTATTTAACAATAATTTTTCAAAAGATAGACATTGAAGAATCTTTAAATGATGCTAACATTATGATAGAAGTGGAAATTCTATGCAGCTTTGCATGGGAGATTTGATTTTCAGATACTACTTTATAGAAAGGAGGGCTTAATTATGGCAGAAGTTTGTGAGTGTATGGGTTGTAATGTAGGGGCTATGGTCCCTGATTTTAAGCTTGAGACCTTTGAGCCGACAAAGGGGGATTTTGGGGAGATTAGTCTTGAGACGCTAAAGGCTGATAAGAAATGGACAGTACTCGTTTTTTATCCTGCTGATTTTACCTTTGTCTGAGCAACCGAATTTGCCGCTCTGGCAGAGCGGTACGACGAGTTTAAGAAGCTTGGCGCAGAGGTTATAACAGTAAGCACAGATACAAAGTTTACGCACCTCGCATGGCAGAGGGACGAGAAGCTCCTGAAGGATGTTAAATACCCGATGGGATCAGACACCACAGGGAAAGTCTCAAGGATGTTTGGCGTTTATGACGAAAACACAGGCCTGTCGCTTAGGGGGACATTTATCATCAGCCCTGACGGTAAGCTCTTTAATGCAGAGGTTAATTTCTATAACCTTGGCAGAAGCATTGATGAGACTCTAAGAAAGCTCAAGGCAAATCAATACCTTGCAACACACGCTGACGAAGGTTGTCCTGCGGACTGGAAAAAGGCAGGAGATAAAACCCTTAAACCATCAGCCAAGATGGTTGGCAGAGTTTACGAGTCCTACGAAAAGAAATAGAAATGATACTGGCAGGGCTTGGTGCCCTGCCAGTATCTCTCTAAAATTTACAAAATCTTTAGTTGACTTTGCCGTGCAGCCTTTAATATAATCAGCTTCATTATGAAGCTTGTATCTATAATAATTCTAATTGCCCTCGGGCTTTCAATCATGCCGCTGACAAGCATTCAGCCCTATCAGGATAATGATACGTTATCTATCTTGACACTTAATGTATGTAAGAATTCAGAGAGCGGCTCATTAACGAGCATGGACATGCCTTTTATCTCTGAATCTCTATGCAGCCATACGCTTTCAATTCTTATAAAATTTATTGAACCATCAAATACCTCAGTTAATCTGCCTTTAGTTGCAACCCGTTTAGAATTACCTCCTAAAGTTTAATACCTATTTTCCCGAAGTTGCGAGTCTTTTTCATCAACACTGGTATCTGCCTGTGTTGCGGATTGTCCTTTTGAGGACATTCCTCCCCGTTTGACTTGACTCCACTTCTGGAACTACCCATTGGTTTGATTCCTGAAGTGGAGTCCTTTTTTTAATTTATTAGGAGGATAGATGAGATATCTATTATCAATGTTCATATACACACTGATATTCGCTGCTGCCGTATTCGTATTCACTGTTGCTGTATTTGCGTCAGAAGATCCAAAGCAGGCAGAGCTTGAAGAAGTAGTTGTAACTGCCACAAGAGAGGCAGAGTCATCAAAAGAGGTGCCGCAAACAGTAGGGGTTGTAGATAAAAAAGTGATAGAGGATGTAAAACCGTCACACCCTTCACAGGTTATGAACAGGGTGGCGGGTGTCTGGATAAGACAGACAACAGGTGAAGGGCATGTAACATCAATCCGCCAGCCCCTTACAACAAACCCTCTTTATCTTTTTCTTGAGGACGGCATACCTATCAGGTCAACAGGATTTTTCAACCACAATGCGCTTTATGAAATCAATGTGCCCGGAGCAGAAAGGATAGAGGTTATAAAAGGCCCGGGAACTGCCTTGCATGGAAGCGATGCGATAGGCGGAGCAATAAATGTAATGACAAAATCTCCTTCTTTAACGCCTGAAGTAGAGCTGACTCCTGAGGCCGGAGAACATGGCTGGTATCGCCTGCTCGTAAGCGGCAGCAATACATGGGATAATAATGGATTCCGTCTTGACTTCAACAATACGCACACAGACGGCTGGCAGGATGATACAGAATATGACAGGCAGGCAGCAACTATTCGCTATGACTATGCTTTAAACTCAACAACCGCCGTAAAGACTGTGATCGCCTATTCAAAGATTGATGGACACGGCGAAGCAATAGGGCTGTCAAAAGCAAATTTTGAGAGCCGTCCATGGTATAGCTACACTACCTTTAACTTTAGAAAGGTTGAGGCATTCAGGCTCTCCTTTGATATTGAAAGAGAAGTGTCAGAAGGCAAGGGTCTTATCAGCGTGATCCCGTATTACAGGCAAAACGAGATGAATCTTTTTCCGGGATGGGGTTTGTCCTCGTCAGGAGGCAATAACTACATGCCTGATTATACTACAAAGTTTTATTCGTTAGGTCTCCTTGCAAAGTACCGCCATGACTTTAGAGCAATGCGGACAAGGGTGATAGTTGGTATAGACCTTGATTACAGCCCGGGTGAGTATTTTGAGAGGAGGGCACAGGTTTTTAAAACAGGGGATAAATATACCTCATATACCTATGTAAGCGATACAACCAACAACTATGACTATGATGCAACATTTACAGGGATTTCGCCGTATGTACATGTTGAAACATCCCCGTTTGAAAAATTAAGGCTGACCGCAGGCGCGCGTTATGATAATATGTCTTACGATTATACGACTCGTCTTGCCGCAAATTCAAACAGGCCTGCTGACACTGAAAAATCATTTAGCCATATAAGCCCGAAGGCAGGTTTAACTTATTCGTTCACAAAAGATATAAGCGCCTTCCTTTCGTATAATCATGGCTTCCGTGTGCCGTCATCAGGAGACTTGTTTAAAGGAAGCGGCGGCACTGCCTCAACTTCAGTTAATCTTCAGCCGATTAAGATTGATAGTTACGAAACAGGCATAAAGACAGGTTTTCTGAAGAATAAGCTAACCCTTGATGCGTCAATTTATCTAATGCAGAAAAAGGATGACTTGGTTTCCTTTACTACCTCTACGAATGAACGTCAAAGGCTCAATGCAGGAGAAACAGAGCATAAAGGCATCGAGGTTGCACTTGGCATAAAGCCGATAAAAGAGGTTGGTTTTGACGTAAGTTATTCCTATGCAAAGCATACATACAAAGAATACAGGGTTTCATCTACGGTGGACTATAGCGGCAAAGAAATACCCGCTGCGCCAAGGCAGATTGTAAATACCCGTTTATATTATGCCCCTTCTATATTAAACGGGGGCAGGGCTGAACTTGAATGGATAAAATTAGGCAAATATTGGCTTGATGACGCAAATACTGAAAAATATGACGGACATGATTTGTTTAATATAAGGGCGTCTTATCAATTCAGTAAGGCATGGGAGGTATATGCAAGGGCGATAAATGTTACTGATGAACTCTATGCTGAGAGCGCTTCAAAATCCTCTACTGGTTCTGCTCAGTATAACCCGGGCATGCCATTCACAATATTTGCAGGGCTTACGTATAGATGGGGCAAGTAATGAAAAGGAAGTTTTTAGGAGCTTTTCTCTTTGTGGCAGTAGGACTTGCGGTAGGCGTTATGTTTGCAAAATTCACAGCAAAAGACTATAAGCATGCATCCATAGCCATCAAAAGAGGGGAAAAGGCAAAACCACTATATATAAATAATTATGGAGGCAAGCAAGTGCTTGCCCTCTCTGTTAAGAATCTTCAGCATGCAAAAGACATTGAAGTCAAAGCTGATGGCATTGCCATACAAAGCTGGTATCCGCCTGTTGTCAGGATGCCTTTTTTTGATATTGATTTTAAAGGCGGAAGGTTTAGCGGAGTGGCTTTTGGCAAGCGGCTGCCTCTATATCTGATATTTGATGACGGCATGGACCACAAAGACATAGAGATAATTAATTCCTCAGACGGCACGCTTATTCAGACAGTGCATGTTATGAGAGGCAGAGGGGAAGGTGGGCATCATTAAAGAATGAGTTAAGGAGTCAAGGATTCGAGTGAAATGCTGAAAAAGACAGGGTTCAAGGGTGGACCCAAGACATTGCAAAATGCAAAATTAACATTTAGCATTTTAAATTTATTTAATCATTGAGGCTCTTGCAAAAGTATGTTTCCCCTCCCTTGAGGGGAGGGGATTAAGGGGAGGGGATATTTTAGGGACTTTTGAAATTTATTTTCACCGGAACCCTTATCCTCAAACCCTGAATTGTAAATACTATGCTTAATAATAAACGATATATTTTCATAGCGATGGGAGTCCTGATGTTTCTGCCGCCTCTGAGCGTAATCCCTCAGATGGCAGGCGAGGTGAATATGTGCGGGACTGTGTGCCCGAGGATGTTTTTCATTATTCCTGCAAAAGATATATGGGCAGGATTCCTTAATAACATGCAGTCTGCATGGTTTGGCGTGACGCTTGTAGGGCTAATCCTTCTTGCAACGCTCTTTTTTGGAAGGCTCTGGTGCAGCCACTTATGCCCGATAGGCGGAGCAACAGAGGTTATAAGCAAGGGGATTCCAAAAAAACTTAAGCTGAATTTCTCTTTTATAAACTCGCCTGCCTTCAGATACGGATACTTCGCAGTCTATATTGCCGGAGCCTTAATAGGGATAGGCAGCATTGCCTGCAAGTTTTGCAGCTTCAGGGCAATCCCGTTTCTTTTTGGCTTTCCCTTCGTGCCTGCATACAGGACATACCTGCTGACATCAATGGGCTTAGCGGGGTTGTTGACTATAGTAGTACTTGGCTTTATGGCAAGAGGAGGAAGGGCTTACTGTAACCTCCTTTGCCCTGTTGGCGCGCTGGATGGAATTATGAATTCCATATCCTCGCGGCTTGGTTTTGCAAGAAGGATTAAAACCGACAGCAATAAATGCAATAGCTGCGGCAGATGCATAAATGCATGTATGGTGTGGGCATTGAGGTTTGACAACGCAAAGAAGATAAAACGAGACCAGCTCTCCTGCATGTCCTGCAGGGAATGCGAAAAGGTCTGCCCTGAAGGAGCAATAACCTATGGAAAGGCTAAAGGATAAATTAATTTATTCAACATTAGGCGCAGGCAGCGGCTTGGCGGGAATTTTCTCGCTCTCAAGATGTCCTGGCAGCGCCTGCGTTTCGTGCCTTGGATGCGCGGGCATTGGCGCAGGCATTTTGATTTTAGCTTTACTTAGAACTCGTCACTCGTTACTGCCAAAATGAATGACTATACCTCATATTATGATAATAAAGTCGCTTATTAAAGTTCTCAAAATAGTATTTACAAAGTGTCTGGCTTTGCATGTCATGCCCGAGGACTTTAATCGGGCATCCAGAGGAAAGAAACTACTGGATTCCCGCTAAAGACCCCCGATTACGACATTCGAGGGCAGGCTTCGGGAATGATGCCTCTATAAATGTACAGACTATTATGAGAACCTTAGTAACTTGGATAACAGGAGGTAAAGACAATGAATTGGCTTAGCGGTGCAATTGACTATGGAATAATAGGCCTTCTGAGTGCCTTAAGCATAGTTGCTATTGCTATAGCGATTGAGAGACATCTTAGCTACAGGCGTATCAGGATAGAAGATTTCATTGACAAAAAATCCCTGGAACTGGAGCTTACGAAAAAGCTCCACATTATAGCAACCATTGGCAGCAATGCCCCTTATGTTGGACTGCTTGGAACAGTGCTCGGCATTATGCTTACATTCTATACAATGGGAAGCGAGGGTTTTATGGATACAGGAAAGATTATGGTTGGCCTTGCCCTTGCGCTTAAGGCCACTGCGGTGGGGCTTTTGGTGGCAATACCATCTGTGGCGCTTTATAATCTGCTTCTTAGGAAGGTTAAAGTTTTGGTCATGCAGTGGGAGATAAGCAATAACAAAGTGGGAAGTGAGAAATAAGAAGTAGGATAGGATTTAGGAAATTTTAAATTTATCATTGCAAAATGCAAAATGATAAATGAAAATTTTGAAATGAAAAGGATTTAGGATTTAGGATTTGTTTATTGGATATGGAAGAGAAAGAATTTGACTACATGAATGTTATACCGCTTGTGGATGTAATGCTCGTGCTTTTGACAATAGTGCTTACCACATCCACATTTATTGCAACAGGCGTTATTCCTGTTGAGCTTCCAAAGGCATCAAGAAGCCAGGAAGAGACCTTAAGGACGCAGACTATAGAGATAGATAAAGAAGGCAGGATATTTTTTAACTCAAAGCCCGTGTCGCTTGACGGCCTAAAGGACTCAATATGCTTTATGGATAAGTCTGTTCCAATGCTCATAAGGGCGGACAGAGATATAGCGCTTCAAAGCTTTGTGGATGTGCTTGATATGGTAAAGAAGCTTGGCTTTAAAAGAGTAAGCCTTCAAACAGAGCAGAGGAAAGGATAGTGTCAAAGTGTCAAAGACAAAGACTCTGATACTCTGATACTCTGATACTTTAATATGAGCACCCAATTCAAGTCATTTTCATGGTCATTTGCCATTCATGCATTGATATTTATTAGCATCTTTGGCATCGGCCGGTATATGCCTAACAGCAATCCCATTGTGATTGACTTTAGCATTGAAGATTCCGCAGGGCAGATGGATAAGACAATTAAAGAAACGCCAACTAAAAAAGAGGCAAGCGCCTATAGAAAGACAGCGCCGTCTCAGGCGATAAATAAACAAGATGCAATAAAGCATGAAGAAAAAACATACGAAACACCGCCTCTTCAGGAGGCTGTATCTGAAAATCAAGCGCCTCTCACACCGACTGTCTCTGCAAAGGATACAGGGTATAAAGAGGCAGCACATATAAATCCTCAGGTGCATGGAGGCTCAGACCGTGTCTCAGGCAATGCAAAAGAGATTAGCAATGTGTCAGGCGACAGCGCCGTAGATTCTTTAGAGAAGGCAAAAGCAAGATACCAGAAAGAGCATTTCGCTTATATAAGGGATAAAATAATGAATAGCCTCTCATATCCCCTCATGGCAAAAAAGATGGGATGGTCAGGGAAGGTAACTTTATCATTTATCGTCTGCGAAAACGGCAGTGTAGAAAATATAAAAATAGTAGAAAGTTCGAGCATTGGCATACTTGATAAAAATGCCGTTGAAACCATAAAAAAGATACTGCCTCTGCCGATACCGCCTGTGAGGGCAGAGATAATAATCCCTGTAGTTTATAGACTTAACTAATAATGCATAAGAGACCTTGACATTGTACAAAGGTTTAATGAATAATTGTTAAAAAAATTTACCATAAAAGGAGATTGATTAGAATGAGACTAAAGCCCATCCTGTTGCTGTTGTTAGTGATTTTTGTATTGACTCCGGTAGTTGTCTCAGCAGAGAGCATTACCAACCGTGCCTATGTAACAAACGCAGGCAATAGCACTGTCTCAATAATTGACACTGCAAAAAATGAAGTAATAATGACCATGAGAGTAGGCCTGTTTCCAACAGGGTTAGCAGCAGACACCACAGCCGGCAAGCTATATATTGCGAACTCGCACCCCGGAGACAATACCGTATCAGTCATGAATATCGCAGACAATTCTATACTTGAAAAGATAAAGGTTGGCAAAGAGCCGACATCCATAGCGATTAACCATGCTGCAAAGAAGCTATATGTAACAAACTCTATAAGCAATGATATCTCAATTATTGATATATCTACTCACAAAGTTATCGGCACTATAAAAACGTCAACAAAAAATATTTCAGCAGACTCCTCTGCTATTGATACCGCATCAAGCAAGGTTGTAAGCACAGTACCGACAGGGCTTGGGGCGTTTGATATTGAGATCTTTGACAAGAAAATTTTTGTGACTAACTCAGGCGACAATACGGTCTCTGTAATTGATATTGCCACAGAGAAGGTTATAAATACAATAAAGACAGGCAGCACCCCTCTTGGCATCGCCATTGCTCATCCCAATAAAACGGCATATGTGACAAATCTTGCTGAGGGTTCCGTCACTGTCATTGATACCGCAACTGAAAAGGCAATAGCCACTATCCCCGTTGGTAAAAAGCCATGGGATATAGTTTATGACAATACCAACCAAAAGATGTTTGTGACTAATAGGAAAGGAAACTCAGTTTCTGTGATTGACGTCAAGAGCAATACGGTTGTGGATACAATAAATGTAGGTAAAGAGCCTATCGGCATAACCATTAACCCTAAGGCTAACAGGGCATACACAGCCAATTATGTTGACAGCACGGTCTCTGTGATTGATACCGCAAGCCACAAAGTAGTGGATACAATAAAACTCAGCGGTACGCCGGACAGTTCTTACTTCGGCCTGCCATGGGGGATTATAGTCTTTTGACCTTATCATCCTTTCATCTTTCATTGCGAACTTATCTTGGGATTATTTTTGTTATTTTGTATCTTACGGCATGTTCAAAACAGCCGGCCTATGAGGAGCCTATTGTTACAGATTCTGATGTGGTAGTGGATATAAGCGCGCTTAGGCCTGATATCCCAAAATTTTATACATACCGCTACCTTGATAAAAAGATAAGCTTCTTTGTTATAAAAACTAACGGCAAGGCGCTCTCATTTCTTGATGCCTGCATGAGCTGTTATCATGCAAAGAAGGGATATGCATTTGAGGATGGCTACTTTGTCTGCCGCGCCTGCAGCGTTAGGGTGCCAATGGAGGATATTGAAAAGGGCTTCGGAAGCTGTCATCCTATTGCAATTGGAGGCAGCGTTAAAGATAATAAATATGTCATTCCTCTTCGTGTGCTTCAAGAGGCAGCAGATAAGTTTTAGCGCTCTTTAAGGCTAAACGGGTTATCTATAATCTTCCCTTTATACTGCCTTGCGTGATTAACTGCATACTCTTTATTCTTAAAGGCGTGTATCCTGTTCTGCGTAGCCTCTATGGCAACTACTTCGCTTTCAACAAAAAAGGCAATGGCGGCATCTATCTTCTCGCCTGTAATCTCATCTGTGACAATTACTGAATCAACCTCCCCGGGCTTTTCTTTAAACCATCCTTTTGCACAGTAAACAGAGCAAAATCTTAAGAGCCTCCCGTCTTTCTGCTTTATATCAACCTCATAAATTGGCTCAATCCTCGTGCCGTCGTAACTGCATACAGGGGTATTCTGCTTATTGTAGAAGACTGTAAGAAAAGATAATGCAACGGAGATAAGAATTATAATTATGGCTAACGTGGTCCTTTTATTCATGGATTAAAACTAACACAAAAAGTGACTCTTACCTAAATTGAGCGATTCTTTGGTCTTATCGTCATTCCTGCGAAAGCAGGAATCCAGAAAACAGATGGTCTGGATTCCCGCCCCCGATTACTAACTTCGAGGGCAGGCTCAAAGGACTGCGGGAATGACAAACTATTTCTACCTGATAGGTGATAAAGAGATTTTTTGTATAACATTTGTTTTCAATGCCTCATGAGCATTTTGCAACAAAAACCGCTCAATTTAGGTCTTAATAAAGAGTTGTTTTTTTAAGAGATGCTTAATGTAAAAACACAGCCCGCTTTAGCCCTTTTACTTAAGGCTCTTTATAAAGTCCTCTACAGAGATAGCAGGAAGTGTAACAAGCTGTATGCTTCCCCTTGAGCCAAGCTCTACTGACATCTTTAAAACCGCCTCATTATTTGGCGCGTCAAGTATGGTAACAAAATCGTATGGGCCAAGCACAGCATACTGGCCTATTATCTTAATCCCCATAGCCTCTATCTCTTTGTTTACTTCTTTAATCCTGTTAGGCTTCTGTTTTAAGGTCTTTCTTCCCTCATCCGTAAGATTGCTTAATGCAATATAGGCAGCCATAAAGCCTCCTTTCCTTAATATAAATAAAGGTTAATTTCGCTGCTGTCCAACTTTGGACAATTTATTGCTTTATATAATCTATATACTACCTTTTAGGGTCTCTGTCAAGCAGGCAAAATTATCAAAAGGTAAGCTCTCTGGCTGCGCTCTCCATATCCTCTGGCATGGATGCCATGAATTCCAGCGGCCTTCCGTCTGCTGGATGAGAGAATTTTAAGCTGTGTGCGTGAAGCATCTGGCGTGAAAAATTTATAACCCTCTGTCCCAGTCTTATAGAAGTCTTGCTCCCATAAATTTTATCCCCTAACACAGGGTGCCCAAGAGATGCAAAATGAACCCTTATCTGGTGAGTCCTGCCGGTTAGTATTTTTACATCAACAAGATCTGCTGACTTAAGTCTTTTAATTACCTTAAACTCTGTAATCGCCTCTTTGCCTTTGCCTGTCCTTGTTGACATCTTCTTTCTGTCTGAAGAGGACCTTCCTATAAGGCTTCTTATCTCTCCGTGCTCCCTTTTAAGGTTTCCATAAACAAGAGAGAGATAGTGCTTTTCAACAGACCTGTCTTTAAACTGCCTGCAAAGGTTTAGATATGCCATATCATTCTTTGCGATAACCATAACCCCTGAGGTGTCTTTATCAAGGCGATGGACAATGCCAGGCCTCAGAGGGCCTCCATGTGAAGCGAGTTTTTTGCATCTTGAGATAACCGCGTTAAGGAGTGTGCCCCCGCTGTGTCCCGGCGCAGGATATACGACCATGCCGTGGGGCTTATTCACAACTATTATATACTCATCCTCATAGAGGACATTTAGAGGGATATCCTCAGGGGTAAGCGTCACGGCGGTCTCCTCAGGCGTTGTAACCTCTATCTTGTCGCCATGCCTTATCCTGTAGCTTGCCTTTTCATGATGATAATTGACAGTTACCATATCTTCTTTTATAAGCCTTTGCACATAAGCCCTTGAAAGGCCGCTTTTTGAGGAGATGTATGAGTCAAGCCTTTCTGAATCTGTTTCAGGCTCGGCAGTATAAGTTATTTTTCGCATGAAGTTATTTTAACACAGAGGGAAAGACGCCCCTTTGATGCTGTATAATAATGCATTGGCTACTTTTAAAAGTAGTGTTTGTCATTCCCGCAATCAGTAAGCGGGAATCCAGACAATTAAAAAGGAACTGGATGCCCGATTAAGAACCCCCGATTATGACATTCGAGGGCAGGCTTCGGGCATGACGGCTAATATTTTATAAAGAATCAGGAGGGTGAATGAGAAGAGAGGCTACACTTATATCCTTAGCTCTGCTTGCGATTGCTGTATTTGCAGGAACAATTTTTACTGCTGAAAAGTTTAATATTGAGCACCCTATAAAAAACCCGCCAAAGTACACAGACAAAGAAAGATGCGATAACTGCGGTATGGACAGAAATAAGTGGGCAAGGACACGATATGAGTTTGAAACATCAAAGGGGAAGTTTCATACCTGCTCAATACACTGCGTTGCTGTTATGAAGATGAAGCTTGCTGATACGCCTAAGAGTGTGAAGGCTGCAGAGTATCTTAATCCTGAAAAGATGTTTGATGCAGACACTGCGTTTTATGTTATCGGCTCTACTGCGCCTGGCACAATGACTGCAAAGAGCAAGATAGCATTTCCTTCAAAAGAAGAGGCAGAGAAGTTCTCTGCCAAATACGGCGGCACAGTCGGAAGCTTTTCTGACGCCTTATCCGAGGCAGAAAAGGATGTCCACGGCCATAGACATCACGAGCATAAGCATTAAGCTGACACGCTAACAAGCCTGTTAGCGTGTCAGACAGGAACTAATCAAGGATAAGAGGTCGCTAATTGACTTTATTTGTCCCGACTATTCGGGGCTACCTGTCCTAAGTATTTGGGAGAGCAATGAAACATCTTAATCTTTTATATATAGCCATAAGAAACGGCGCAAGGCATAAGCTGAGAAATATTGTTGTCATCTTATGCATTGTAGCAGTAGTTACGCCGTTTATATCAGCCATAGCAATTCTGGAGGGTGTGAAGGCACAGTCACGCGTATCTGTTAGTGAAGGAGCTGATATATATCTCACCATGGATATGTTTGGAAGAAACGGCATCATTCCAATACAGATTGCAGACGAGATAAAAAAGATAGACGGCGTTATAAGGGTAGCCCCCCGCATTATAGGCAGGATTTATATAAGCGGCAAGCTCTCTACCGTGCTTGGCATTACGGGTGATGAAAAACCTTCTTCTGTAAATTTCATAAGAGGCTCTCTGCCTAAAGACGGAGAGGTAGTCATTGGCAGAAAGCTTGCAGATTATCTGAAGCTTGACGTAGGCAAAGAGTTAAGCCTTGGCGTAAGGATAGCCGCAATCATTGACCATGACCCGTTTATAATGAGAAAAATGTATCGTGTTTCGGGAGTCTTTGATTCGCAGTCAGGCATCTGGGCGTCTAACCTTGTCATGATGAATATTGACGAGGCTGCATCAATGTTTGAGATGGAGGATTTTGCAACAGACATTGCCGTTTATGTAAGGCCGGGATATGAAGTGTCAGTAAGCGAAAGCCTGCAGAAGATGAATTCATTCTTCAGGATACAGACAAAGGGGCTTGTGAAGACATATGTTGAAAAGGGTTTTAATGCAAAGGGCGGCATTTTTGCAATGCTTTATATGCTTGCGTTTGCGCTTGCGATTCCTGCCATACTTGTAACCTCGGGGTTTGGGCTTTCGGAGAGAAGAAAAGAGATAGGAGTATTAAAAGCCACAGGCTGGCATACGCATGAGGTATTAGAGATGATATTCTTTGAAAGCATTATGCTTGCGCTTATAAGCGCTCCTTGTGCCTTTATAATCTCATTTGCATGGGTAAAGGTTCTGAATGCTCCGTTTATTGCGCAGTTGTTTATTTCCGGTATTCAGAGCATGGCTCCGTTTCAGGTGCCTGCAGTGTTTATGCCTTTGCCTTTTGTATTGTCATTCTTCTTTGCCTTGGTTCTTACAATGGTTGGAAGCATATACTCCACATGGAGGGCTGCTATTGTGCCGCCTGCCGAGGCTTTAAAATGAAGAACACAGAACACAGAACACAGAACACAGACTTTATACGGTGTGAAGGCGTATGGAAGATTTATAATGAGGGCAAGCCCTATGAAGTCAAAGCCCTTTCAGATGTTAGTCTGACAATAGACAGAGGCTCTTTTGTTATATTTAACGGCCCTTCAGGCTCAGGAAAGACAACAATTATCAGCATCCTTGGGACTATGGACAGGCCCAGCAGGGGCAAGGCGTTTCTAAGCGGAAATGACATAACCCGGCTCTCTGATGTAGCGCTTTCAGAACTAAGAAAAAAGAGCATAGGCTTTGTATTTCAGAACTTTAACCTTATTTCCGGGCTCTCTGCATGGGAGAATGTCTCCATATCGCTTGTGCCTCAGGGCATAAATGAAAAAGAGAGAAGGCAAAGGGCAGAAGCGCTGCTTGGGAAGCTTGGACTCCTAAAGAGGGCGGGACACTCGCCGGAGGAGCTAAGCGGAGGGGAGCAGCAGCGTGTTGCCATAGCAAGGGCATTGATAAATAACCCTGAGATCCTCATACTGGATGAGCCGACGTCAAATATAGACTTAGATGCAGTCCATACACTTATAGAAACCCTCAAGACATTAAAGGCAGAAGGCAGGACGATTATTGTATCAACGCATGATAATATTTTGTTTTCAAGCGCTGATAAGGTCTTTGAATTAAAGCGCGGGCAGCTTTCCCTATGATTCTAAATACCTTTACTATAATAATGCTCTTTATAGCCCTGCTTACGGCTGTCCTTACAGTTCCTCTTGGAATATTTTCTCTTAAGATATCGCGCAGATGGAGAAGCGCTAATCTTACGGAGGAGAAGGCAGAGATAGTGGACAGGTCATATCTCTTGCTGCTTATGGCTGTGGTTATTCTTCTTGTAAAACTTCTCTCCTGGCCATTTTTTTATGTGACTCTTCAAAGCTATGTCCCGCATGTGAGGGGGGCAATGTGTATCTTCGGGGTTACGCAGTTTAATCCATCCATGAGCAGTTTTGTGCAGATCTTTAAGCCTGTAGTTTTCTTTTTAATCGGCGGATGGCTCATACTTAACCATCTTGATAAAAAAACAGAGACATCGCCGCTTTTCAGCAGAAAGTTCCTGTTTCTTTTTTTTGTAAGCATTGCGGTTTTTGCAGACAGCGTCGTTGACCTCATATATTTTACAGGCATTGATACAGGAGAAACCGTTGCCTGCTGCACTACTTTTTTTGACCTGCCGGAGAGGGTAACCGCAGTGCTTCCCACCTCTATCCTTGGAAGAGAATATGAGAGATACCTGCTTGCGTCTTATTACACATTTAATGTATTGGCGCTTGCATTCATGGGCGTTTCATACCGTAAACTCAGGAGCAGCCCTGCCTTAAGCATCACAGCAGCCGGAGCGGCGCTGACTATAATAAATGCAGTGGTTACGGTATTTGCCATGTTTGAGATTATTGCGCCAAAGGCAATGGGCCTTCCCTATCATCACTGCATTTACTGCATGTGGCAGTATGTGCCTGATACCGCGCTTATGACGGCATTTTTTATCATAGGCACATTCTCTCCAATGTGGGCATTTTTGCTTAATGTAATGGGAATGGATAAAGAGGCAGAAGGGGAATTAAAAAGATATGTAACAAACCTATACTTTCTTGGCATAGTGGGGCTTGCTACATCGCTGATTATGGCAACGATACATTTAGTGCTAAAATAGAGGTGCTTCCGGGAATTGTGTGAGCGAGCACCGTCATTCCCGCAGTCCTTTGAGCGGGAATCCAGTTTATTTAAATGAAAAGATTTTTTGTCTATATTCTTTGCAGTAAACGAAATGGCACCTTATACACAGGAATTACAT
>JACQXF010000013.1 GCA_016208855.1 Nitrospirota bacterium
TCCGAAGAAGCGGCCTTGTCGGGCTAACCGATGTTTACAGTTGTTCTTTATAACTATACGAACCGCCGTATGCCGAACGGCACGTACGGTGGTGTGAGAGGACGGTAGGTGAAATAATCACCTACCTCCTACTCGATTTTAGTTTGTCCCGCGCAGCTTTTCTTAAGCCTCCGCATTAATTTATAATATCCCTCCATGAAGAATGTTCTTGGCTTCCCGCAAAACGTATTTGTTCTCGGCTTAGTGAGTCTTTTTATGGATATTAGCTCAGAGATGATATACCCTCTGATCCCGATATTTCTTAGCGATGTCTTGCATACATCAAAGACCTCTATCGGAATTATAGAGGGCATAGCAGAAAGCACGGCGAGCATACTTAAAGTCTTTTCAGGATGGCTCTCAGACAGGCTTGGGAAGCGCAAGTCCATTATATTATGGGGGTACGGGATATCAGTCCTTAGCAGGCCGCTGCTTGCCAATGCCTCTTCGTGGATACATGTCCTTGTGTATAGATTTACTGATAGGTTTGGGAAGGGGGTCAGGACAGCGCCGAGGGACGCAATAATAGCAGACTCAACTGATCCTAAAGTTCTTGGGAAGGCCTTTGGTTTTCACCGCTCAATGGACACAGTAGGCGCAATACTCGGGCCGACTATCGCCTTTGCCATCCTTGGCTTGTTTAATAATAATCTCCGCTGGGTATTCTGGCTGTCTATCATACCCGGGTTCCTTGCGGTTCTTACTATTTTTCTCTTTGTGAAGGAGAAGAAGAGGCCTGAAGGAACCGACCCTGTTAAGATAAGCCTTAAAGGGCTTGATAATAGATTTAAGTTTTTTCTCTTTATCGCATCTGTTTTTACCCTCGGCAGGACATCTGATGTATTTCTTATCCTCAGGGTTCAGGACCTTGGAGTTAAAACTGCTGCCATACCGCTGCTTTATCTTGCATTTAACATGGTCTCCGCTATGCTTTCAACCCCGGCCGGTATCTGGGCTGATAAGGCAGGCAAGCGCAGGGTAATTGTTTTAAGCTATCTTCTCTTCTCTTTGATCTTTACAGGGTTTGCCGTCGCGGCAGCCCCTATTCATGCATGGCTTTTATTTATGGCCTATGGCGTCTTTGTTGCGATTAATGAAGGTGTGCAGCGGGCATATGTGGCAACACTGATAAACCCAGAAGTTAAGGCAACTGGTTATGGAATATACCATACAGTAATTGGCCTTTCAGCTCTGCCGTCAAGCATTATTGCCGGAGCCCTATGGCAACATATAGGCCCTCAGGCGTTATTTTATTATGGGGCAGCAATGGCAATGTTCTCTTCAATTCTTTTTTTCTTCTTTATCTATAAGGGTAAGTGAAAATATTTTAGTCCCGCCTTGTCTTATATGATATAATTCAAGTTAATGGAAGAACAGGAAAAGATAGGGCCCTCTGAGCTATTGCGCCGATGGCTTGTAAAGGCAGATGTAGTTTTTCACATTGTAGCTGCAATGCTGCTGCTTTTGGCATGCGGCTTTATACTGTACTATGCAATGCTTAATCTGCTTCATCCCTCCCTTGATTCCATTATTCATCTTGTAAATGATGTGCTTTTAGCGCTGATAATTCTTGAGCTATTGTGGACTGTTATAAGATTTCTTAAGAAGCAGAAGTTTATGCTTGCCCCTTTTCTTGCTATTGGCATAATAGCCGCAGTAAGAAGGATACTCCTTATAGAGGCACAGACCTCCTTTATGGAGCATGCTCCAGTTGAGAAATTATATGAGATAGGGCTAAGCGCTGTTGTGATTATAATACTAATGTCTGCTTATTACCTCTCAGTAAAAGCACAGAGGCTTGAGCAATAAAAAAAGATACCTTCCCCTTTTAGTCCTTCATATATTTAGGCATATTGCTAATCAGGTTCACTACATAGTTCATTGATTTTATTAGGTATTTATACTAAAGGATTACCTAACTTTATTTTTTCTATTGACAAAGAGTAAATATTGGTGTAAATATTTATTATGGAGTGTAAATAAATTTGACGATATTTAGCCTTGGAGGAGATAATGCAATTAACTAAAGTAGTTGCAAGGTTTAAAGACGGGTCTCTTCTAAAAGGTAAATCCTACGACTTCTCACCCCAAAAAACATCATTCTCCATAATGACTTTGAATGGGGAAAAGATAAATATAAGCATAGAACAACTGAAGGCAATATTTATTGTCAGGAGCTTTGAAGGCAATAAGAATCATAAAGATCGCTATGAGGATATAATTCCTGGGGGAGGGCAGAGGATAGGGATAAAGTTTTATGATGATGAAACAGTAATAGGGTATTCTCTGTGTTATTCATCAAAGCCAAATGGTTTTTTTATGACCCCTGCTGACCGGCAGTCTAATAACGAACGTATCTTTATAATTAAGTCCGCAGTTAAATACATAGAATTCCTTGACAGTTTTGCTTCTCATCAAAAGGAAACAGCAGCCAGCCGCATCTAATTAAGAAATCCTGCATCCAGCCTTCGGTTTTAATTATTTTGGCTGAATTAATGCTAAAATAATACAAAATTTCACGGGAGATTAGCATGCTTAAAGATGTAAGAAAAAGATTAATGCTTGCAGTGGCGCTTTTGACTTTTATTGTATTCTTTGGAACTGCAGGATATATGGCTATAGAGGGATGGAATCTTTTAGATTCACTTTATATGACCATAATAACTCTTGCGAGTGTAGGCTATAAGGAAATTCATGACTTGTCATTAAATGGCAGGATATTTACTATTATACTTATAGTAAGCGGAGTTGGTACCCTAACCTTTGCGCTTACAGCAGGCGCAAAGGTTGTTTTAGAGGGAGAACTGCAAGAAATATTTGGGAGGAAGAGATTGGAAAAGAAGATTAAAGAGTTAAGCGATCACTATATTATCTGCGGACACGGCAGGATGGGGAAGATAATATGCAAGGAATTAAGGGAGAAGAATTTCAGGTTTGTGGTAGTTGAGAAAACCCCTGACTTTATTGGTGAAAAGGAAGACGTAATTATATTTGAAGGCGATGCCACAAAGGATGAGGTCTTAAGGGAAGTGGGTATAGAAAAGGCAAGGGGGCTGATATCAGTGCTTCCCACGGATGCAGAAAATCTTTTTGTTGTATTGACAGCAAGGGAGTTAAACCCCGGACTCTTTATCGTTGCGAGGGCAGGCGAGGAAGGCTCAGAGCAGAAGCTCCTTCGGGCAGGGGCCAACAGGGTTGTCTCTCCATATCACATTGGAGGATTGAGGATTGCCCATACAGTGCTTAAGCCTGCTGTTGTGGATTTCATAGAGTTTGCCACAAAAAGCGGCAACATTGACCTTCAGATGGAAGAGATACCCGTTAATACTAACTCCAAGCTCGTTGGACTTACGCTTGATGAATGCGGCATAGGAAGGGACTTGGGGATTATTGTTGTTGCAATAAAAAAGGCAACAGGCGATATGAAATTTAATCCGACTTTTAGAACTAATGTAGAAGTAGGAGATACGCTTATAGCCCTTGGAGAGATATCTAAACTAAAGGTGCTTGAGGATAAGGCAAAAACTTGATCTTATATGAAACTGATCTTCAGAGGCGTTAAGGATACAACACTAATGATGAGTGTTTTGCAATCTCTTTAAAGTGATTATCTTGAGTGTATAAGGGGATGTTATTCTCCATAGCAGTTTGCGCAATCAGGAGGTCTACGGTTCCTATGTGTGCCCCCTTTTTTGAAAGGTTATAACCTAATAAACCCGCCTTCTTGTATAAGCCTTCTGTAGTCGGAATGTAATGAACAGACAGGAGAAAGTCATCTAAAAACTCTATCTCCTTTTCGCTGTATGCACCTCTATACAGCTCTATAAAGATTGCCCCTGCGACAGCGGCCATTTCTTTAATCAAAAGCTCTTTCAATGCTCCTGATACCTTGCTGTCTTTTTTTCTGAAAAATTCTATCCAAACTGATGTATCTACCAGTATCTTATCGTTCATGCCGCAGTCTTTCCCACTCTTTTTTAAACTTCAGCCTGCCCTCCATACTTATCGCCTTCTCAACTCTCTTTTTCTTGATAAAGTCCTCAATGGCGATAATTATGCTGTCTTTTTTTGTCTTGCTCTTAGAGAGCTTCATCGCCTCTTTTATTAAATCCTCTGGTATATCTAAAGTTGTCCTCATTGTATGCCTCCATTATGCCTTATTAGATGCATTTATACTATCAGATTATATGTATACTGTCAATTGATAATTATGCTGGAGCAATGCAGTGAATTGACAATTCCAAAGCCCCTTACATATAATTGCCCTCATGGACATTATGACGCTAAAAAGAAGGCTTGAAAAATCAGATAAAAAATATCTCTGGCATCCATTTACGCAGATGAAGGATTGGCAGAAGGAGACGCCGGTCATTGTCTCGGAAGGCAGAGGCTCTTTTCTTAAAGACATAACAGGCAGATGGTATCTTGACGGCGTGTCATCGCTATGGGTGACAGTGCATGGGCACAGAAAAAAAGAGATAGACGATGCGATAAAGGGGCAGATTGATAAAATCAGCCATTGCACATTGCTTGGACTTACCCATTCTCCTGCCATAGAGTTGGCAGAAAAACTTATTAAAATTGTAAACTCCGAACCCCAACCCCCTAAACTAAGCAGGGTCTTTTACTCTGACAACGGTTCAACTGCCACAGAGATAGGGCTTAAGATGGCATTTCAGTATTGGCAGCTAACTGGCGCTAAAAGCAAAAAAAAATTTCTATCCCTTAACAATGCCTATCACGGAGACACTATCGGCGCAGTAAGCGCAGGCGGCATTGATATCTTTCATGAAATATTTTCCCCTCTGCTTTTTAAGACATACAAAGCGCCTTCACCTTACTGCTACCGATGCGAGCTTGGCAAAAAATATCCGTCATGCAAGCTATCTTGCCTTAACACAGTGGAAAATATAATGAAGAAGCACCATAAAGAGATAGCAGCCTTAATTATTGAGCCTCTTGTGCAGGGCGCAGGCGGGATGATTGTCTCTCCTCATGGATACTTAAAAGGCGTAAGAAGGCTATGCAATAAATACAATATCCTGATGATTGCGGACGAAGTGGCAACAGGTTTTGGCAGAACAGGCAGGATGTTTGCTTGTGAGCATGAAGATGTTGTGCCTGATATATTGTGTGTTGCTAAGGGGATTACGGGAGGCTATCTTCCGCTTGCGGCAACTATTACAACAGAGGAAATTTATAAGGCGTTCCTTGGAGAGTATAAAGACTTAAAGACGTTTTTTCATGGTCATACTTACACAGGAAACCCGCTTGCATGCGCTGCGGCAATTGCTAATCTGGAGTTGTTTAAGAAAGATAAGACCCTAAGGAAGATGCAGAAAAAGATTGAAATCCTTAAGAAAGGGCTCTCAAGGATAGCAGAGCTGCCAAATGTTGGCGATATAAGGCAGAAGGGTTTTATGGTTGGCATTGAGCTTGTAAAAGACCGAAAGACAAAGGCGCAGTATCCGCTTGAAGAAAAAATTGGCTGGAGAGTTTGTTGTAAGGCAAGGGAGAAAGGGCTTCTCATAAGGCCGCTTGGCAATGTTATTGTCCTTATGCCGCCTCTAAGCATCTCGGTGTCTGAATTAAAAATGCTCATTCAGATAACAGAATGGACTATAAAGGAGGTGATGGGTAAATTCTAAAGCATAATGCACTGAATTCAATCTGCCCCCCAGAAGCTTTAGTTAAGGGGAGCAGACTGTGGTAACTGGCTAAGTTACAAAGATACGAGTCATTTAATCAGGCTCATTCTTCGCCTCCAGTGCCTCCACCGCCACCGCCACCTGTAGTAGTTGGTTCATCATCCTCGCTATCCACATAGCCGATACCTATTTGGAGACCATGTAATAGAAAATCCCATCCAACAGTGGCTGCTGCATTGGCGGGGAGTATATAACCCAATATAACATCCAAGCCGACCTTATTGTCGTTAGCAAAAAGGTAATAGGTAAGTCCGGCACCCACTGCTGCACGGTTTTCCCTGTTTGTGGAGAGTAGCTTGTGCGATATGCCTGGCCCTCCGTTAGCGCCATAGGTGTAAGCCATACCTATAAACATCACTGGCTCAGCTTTTGCAAAACTGTGACCAATTAGAAGAAAAACAAAAGTTAATACTACTAATGTCTTATGCATTACTGTCTCCTTTCTATTTAAAGATGATTACCGTCTGAAGTATATATTAGATGGTTGTATTTGACAACACAATATTTGTTTTTCATGATATTTAGAATTTTCTAAGAAATATGTTATTATCTCTGCACGGGGCGTAGCGCAGCCTGGTAGCGCATACGGTTCGGGACCGTAGGGTCGAAGGTTCAAATCCTTTCGCCCCGATTTTTTTAAGACTTGCCCCTGTAGCTCAGAAAGGAAGAGCAGAGGTTTCCTAAACCTTGTGTCGGCGGTTCGACTCCGTCCAGGGGCACTTACCCTTAACCTGCCTTTTGCAGCCCTTTAAATACCTTCCATGTCTTAAGCACATCTATTGCACGCTGTAGCTGCACGTCTTCTTCCTCTGACATATCTTCAGCGGCTTCTGCATCTTCTTCCTGCTCTTTATCCTCAGGCTTTTTATCCTTCATACTGTCATTGCCGAGGTGATTTTCAAGATCCTTCTCCCTTATGACAGCATGCTTAGTCCCTTTCTTGGTTTTGGGCTTAACAATAATATCAGGGGTGATTCCGGTTGCCTGAATAGATGTGCCTTTAGGCGTATAATATTTGGCTGTTGTCAGCCTCAGCCCTGAGCCGTCAGTTAGCGGGATTACTGTCTGAACAGAGCCCTTCCCAAAGGTCTTTGTCCCTATTACTATTGCCCTTGAATGGTCTTTTAGAGCCCCTGCTACAATCTCTGAGGCGCTGGCGCTTCCCTCATTTACTAAAACTACCATTGGGTAGCTGTAATGCGCCTTCTCCTCTCTTGTATGATAGTCTTTCTTGTCTCCTTCACGCCCCTTTATATACACAATCAGCTTGCCTGAGGGGAGGAACTGGCTTGCTATATCTACAGAGGACTCCAGCAGCCCGCCTGGATTGTTTCTCAAGTCAAGGACAAGAGATGTTATCTTCTCCTTCTCAAGATTTTTTAAGGCGCTGGCAAGGTCTTCTGATGTCTGTTCCTGAAACTGTGTAATCTTTACATACCCTATTCCATCCTCAAGTGCTTTGCTCTTTATGCTGTGAATCTTTATTATATCCCTTACGATTGCCATATCCTTTGGCTCGGTCCATCCTTTGCGCATAAGGGTTATGGTGACTGTTGTCCCTTTAGGCCCCCTCAGCTTGCTCACGGCATCTTGCAGGCTCATATCTTTTGTTGACTCTGCATTGATCTTTATAATCTTGTCGCCGGCTTTTACGCCTGCCTTATAAGCTGGTGTGTCGTCAATGGGCGCAATGACAGTGAGCATGTTGTCTTTTACGCCTATCTGGATTCCCAGTCCGCCGAACTCGCCTTTTGTTTCAACCTGCATCTCTTTGAATACCTCTGGCGTCATAAAGGAAGAGTGGGGATCTAAGGAGTTAAGCATCCCTTTTATTGCGCCGTATATAAGCTCCTTATCCTTTACCTCTTCAACATAGTTTTTCTTTATTAAAGTGAGCACCTCGGTGAAGGTCTTTAATCTTTCGTAATGTTCCTCTCCGGTTACCTTTGCCAGTCCCCACTGCCCTACAATAACCCCTGTAAAGATGACCGTTAAAATGAGCGTCCAAGAGACAACTGTTTTCTTGCTAAACATCCTGTCCTCCGTTTACTATTTTTTTATTAGCCAATACAGCGGATTAACCGGCTTGCCTTTATGTCTTATCTCAAAATAAAGGCTTGGCACATTTAGTATCCCTGATACCCCAGCCCTTCCTATTGGCTGGTATTCTTTTATTGTATCACCAACTTTATGAAATATCTCGGAGAGGTTAGCGTAAAGGGTGTGGTAGCCTTCTCCATGGTTAATTATTAAAAGCTGTCCGTAGCCCTTAAACCAGTCTGCGTAAACTACTTTTCCGGCCAACACTGCCCTTGCAGCCTCGCTCTTGCCTGCCTGAATCTCTATGCCGTTTTTAAAGACGGCAATATTGAACTGTGGGTCTGTATATCTGCCAAACGGAACCAGTATCTTGCCGTCTATGGGCCAGGGAAGTTTCCCTTTTAGGTTTGTAAACCCCTTGCCGGCAACTACAGGAGGAGAAAGCTCTTTTTCATTCAGCTCCTTGATCATATCAAGTAGCCTTTTTGAAGAGTCTTCAAGCTCCCTGACCATCTTTTCGTAAGAATGCCTCTCCCGCTTTACAGAGGCAAGCAGGCTATCTTTCTTTTGCTTTTCTGCCTCCATCTCATCTGTGGCTGTCTTGACAGACTGCTTGTTTATTTCAAGTTCTTTCTTAAGCACTGCCATTCTTTGCATCTTCATCTTCAGGTCGTGTATCTCCTTGCTGTAGGCCTCCACCATTTTACGGTCATAGTAGGCAATAAAGCTGATATATCTGCTTTTCTTAAGCAGGTCATTATAGTCTTTTGCTGAAATCAGTATAACTGCAGAGCTGCCTTGCCTATGTTTATAAAGACTTATAAGTCTCTCCTTCAGGAATCTTCTTCTATGTTCAAGTTTCCTGTTAATGCCGGCAATCTCTCCTTCAAGCGAGCGGATTTTTGAGAGTGTCTGTGTCAGGCGGTTATCATAGAGCTCCAGCTCTTCCTTCTTTTTTTGCAGTGTCTTGTCTATCTCTTCCAGCTCGGAGAGTATGGACCTTTCTTTCTTTATAGCCTGAGTAACCTTTTGTTTCTCCTTGCCGATCTTTTTCTGAATCTCCTTGAGTTCTTCACGCGGGTCGGCAGCATTCAGAAGTGAAAAGTGAAAGGTGAAGAGTGCAAAGGTAAGGAGACAAAACAATAAACGATATCTTCTATTGCCCATTTTAATACTTTATTCTGCCGACAGCAAATATGCTCCCTGTGAGGCTCATTATTGTCCCCACAAGAGGAAGGATTGGATAGGTATAAGGATGAAGACTGAACATCTCCCCTCCCATTGAGGGAATAAACGCTATTATTTTGGAGGTTGAAAATACATAAAGCCCTATGAGCGCAAGAAGCCCTATCACGCCTCCTGACAGTCCGATAAATATACCCTCCATCAGAAATGGCATCCTGATAAAGCTCTTTGTTGCACCAAGTAATTTCAGCGTCTCAATCTCTTCCTGCCTTCTGTAAAAGAGTATTTTAATTGTGCTGTAAGTAACGAAAGCCGTGGCAATAAATATAATGCTGCCAAGTATTATTGCCATAATCTTCA
Source organism: Nitrospirota bacterium (assembly GCA_016208855.1). Lineage (GTDB taxonomy): Bacteria > Nitrospirota > Thermodesulfovibrionia > UBA6902 > DSMQ01 > JACQXF01. Next base: position 9,333 of record JACQXF010000013.1, read on the forward strand.
TCCCCTGTGAAAGAGAGTTGAGGGATGAGAGCCATTTTTCCCCGTACTGCACATCTTCCACGCCTGTAAGCTGCCTTATATTTGCTGCCTTGCTTCTTATATAAGACGGCTCCAGTGACTCCCTTTTTAATTTAAGTTCAAAGGATGCTGGCAGGGGATTCTCTTCAAATCCTTCAAGGAGAGGATTTGAATTTCCGATTATCTGCTTCAGCTCTTCAATTGCTTTGTCTTTTGATATGTGGTTTACTGCAATGATATCAGGGTCTTTTTTAAAGGAGCCTTTCAATAATTCCATCTCTTCAAGTGTAATATTGTCCTTAAGGTATACAACGATTCCAAAACCCTTAGCCCACCGCTTGAGGGCTAAGTCCATGTTTAATGTTATAACCGTAAATACACTGAGTATTAATAAACCAATAGTGACTGTAAGGATTGTAAGGGCATTTATCCATTTTTCACGCAAGAAATTTTGGACTGCTGTCTGAAATAAATATGAGAGCGTTTTCACCCTGCCACCTCCTTTTCAATCCCGCCGTCTCTCAGGCAGATTACCTTTCTGCCTGTTCCTGTAAAAAGGTCTTTATGGTGGGTTGCTATAACTACAGTTGTGCCTTTTAAGTTTATTTCTTTAAAGAGCTTCATTATCATGGTAGAGGCGTCAGGGTCAAGGTTGCCTGTGGGCTCGTCAGCAATCAGTATCATTGGCTTTGAAACAACCGCCCTTGCTATTGCAGCCATTTGCTGCTGTCCTCCTGAGAGATGCTGCGGGAAGTCATTTGCCTTGTGCCTTAAACCTATATCGCCAAGAAGTTCATTTACAGTCTCTTTTATCTCATTAGGATGGATGCCGTGAATACGCAGCGCTAATGCTATATTGTCAAAGACGGTCTTGTTTGGCAGAAGCCTGAAGTCCTGAAAGACTATGCCGATGCTTCTTCTAAGAAAAGGGATGGTGCTTTGCTTCAGCTTATCAATATCCCAGCCGCCGACTATTATATTGCCTTCATCAGGACGCTCTGACATATAGATAAGCTTAAGAAGCGTTGTTTTGCCCGCCCCGCTTGGTCCGGTTATATAGACGATCTCCCCTTTGTCAATTTTGAGGTTTACATCTCTCAGGGCATATTCATTATCAAAAGACTTTGAAACGCCTGTAAACTGGATCATCCCTTAAGCGCCTCTTTTGCAGTAGCTGCTATGTCTTCAGGCGTAAGCCTGTAGAGTTTTAATAATTCATCCGGGCTTCCGGAGCAGCCAAAGACATCTCTCATGCCCACTCTTTTTACAGGCACAGGGTAATTTTCTGAGAGGAACTCGCATACCGCCCCTCCAAGACCGCCTATTATTGAGTGCTCTTCAGCGGTTATTATAAGCTTTGAGGCTTGTGCTGCGAGCAAAACGGCTTCCGTATCAAGGGGCTTTATCGTTGACATATTGATAACGCCTGCGTCAATCCCTTCATTTGATAGTATCTTAACAGCCCTAAGCGCAATCTCTGCCATAATGCCGGCTGCTATAATATTAACATCCTTCCCTACGCCAAATACATGGGCTTTGCCGAGCCTGAACCTGTAGGAGTCAGGCATGATGCATGGCACTTTTGCACGGCCAAGTCTTACATAAACAGGGCCTGTATGTTCGGCTATTGTATTAATTACGGATGTGGTCTCTGTTGCATCAGCAGGCACAATTACTGTCATATTCGGCAGCACCCTCATTAATGCGATATCCTCAATGGCCTGATGCGTTGCCCCGTCTTCTCCAACGGTTATGCCTCCGTGAGTTGCAACGAGCTTCACATTTGTCCTTGAATAGCAGACAGCCTGCCTTATCTGATCCCATGCCCTTCCTGTCTCAAAAATTGCAAATGTTGAGGCAAAGGGGATCTTCCCTGTCAGGGCGAGGCCTGCTGCAGTGCATACCATGTCCTGCTCTGAAATGCCCAAGTTAAAAAATCTTTTGGGGAAGGCCTTTGCAAATTTTGCTGTTTTTGTTGAACCTGAGAGGTCTGCATCAAGTGCTACAATATTATCATCTCTTTTGCCAAGCTCAAGGAGGGCGTCTCCATAAGCGTCTCTCGTTGCAATCATTTTTTTCTCTGTGCTCTGTGTTCTGACTCCTGTATCTTGGGGCCTTTCTCCCATTTATCCAAGCTCCTTTAGCGCCTTTACGAGTTCTTCCTTTGTCGGTGTTATGCCGTGGTATTCTGCTTTACCCTCAAAAAATGAGACGCCTTTGCCTTTTGTAAACCCTGGCAGGAATTCTATCAAGCCTTAATCCAAGGGCCATACCGTTTGCCATTGACAAGCCCTGCCCGAGTGAACCTGTTGAGACCTCTACCCCGGGCACTGACTTACAGCATGGATGCCCCTGAAGCGGGCTCTGGATTTTTCTTAGGGTGCTGAGTAGCTCTTCATGAAAATAACCTGCCTTTGCAAGGACTGCGTATAGAAGCGGGGCAGCATGCCCCTTTGAGAGGATAAACCTGTCTCTATCCCTCCATTTTGGGTCTTCAGGGTTAAAAGACATCTTTGCAAAATAGATTGCTGTTGCTATGTCAGCGGCTGATAGGGAACCCCCTGTATGGCCTGAACCGGACTCTGTCAGCATTTTGAGGATACTGATACGTATTTCTCTGGCAATGCCCTCAAGCGCCTTGATGTCTCTAATCTTCTCTCGTGTGACAAAGTTCATATGCAGGATGTTTTTTACCTTAGAATCAAGAAAATCAATAAATGTTTAAAAATTATAAACCTATAAGGCAGTTAGAAGCAATATATTTTTATAGCGCTTCTATATATATTTGATTTTTTTACCCTATCTAAATTAGAATATTGAACTCGCAGGCAGAAACTTAAGAAAGAATAAAGGAGAATTTAATGAGTACAAAGGGCGGCCGCAATATCTTAAAGAGAAGGCGTGCAAAAGGGCGCAAGAAACTGACTGTCTGAGATGAGCTTGAAGATATTTGTAATTTCTGCCATCAGGATGTATAAGAAATACATATCACCTTTTTTTCCGCACTCGTGCAGGTTTACTCCGTCATGCTCAAGCTACAGCATTGAGGCAATAGAGGGATATGGCATCTTTAAAGGGGTTAAGCTCTCTTCAGGGAGGCTCTTAAAGTGCCATCCTTTTCATGCCGGCGGATATGACCCTGTTCCGGCAAAACCGGAACGGATAAACTAAAATGGAAAAACGCACCCTATTAGCAATTGCCCTGTCAATTCTTGTGCTTGTGGCTTATTCTTATTTTTTTCAGCCAAGTCCTGTTCAGAAACAGGCTGCGCCTACGCTTGCAAAGCAGGCAGCATCAGAAATAAAACCTCAGGAGGCAAAACAGGCCCTCCCGAGTGTGCAGCTGCCTGTGCCTGCGGAGACAAAAGGACAGGACATAATTATAGAAACAGACCTCTACAAGGCAGTATTTACAACAGAGGGGGCGGTCATAAAATCATGGGAGCTTAAAAAATATAAGAATAAAAACGGAATGCCTGTAAGCCTTCTGTCTCAGTCAAAGGGTATTCCTCCGCTTGCGATTCTGCTTGAAGGCAAAGACCGCGATCTGCCTCAGAAATTAATCTATCGCGCAGATTCAAACAACCTCCTCTTGGCAGGGAAGGGGGACGCAAAGGGGGAGCTTACATTTCTATATGAGCAGGAGGGAATGCTCATAAGCAAGAAACTTGTCTTTTATAATAATGACTACAAGGTTGACCTGTCTTTAAATACAGTAAATGTGCCGGCATACTTGCTTGCTGTTGGGACAGATTTTGGTGTTTTTGATAAGGAAGAGAATGTCCATAAAGGGCCTGTAGTTCTTATAGATTCTGACAGGAGCGAATTTGACGAAAAACTAAAGGAGAGTAAAAACTTTACAGGCAATATCTATTGGATAGCACAGGAAGATAAATATTTTACAGCAGCCCTTGTTCCGCGCGCTCTGCCATTAGGTGCAAGCGTATGGAAAGAGGGGGACGTACCGCAGATATCAATTAAGCCAAATCAGCAAAAGCAGGATATTCTCTTATATGCCGGGCCGAAGGAGTTTGACAGGCTTAAAGCCTTGAATCTCAAGCTTGAGCATATAATTGACTTTGGCTGGTTTTCAATTGTGGCGATGCCTCTTTTCTGGGCGTTGAAACTCATGTATAAATTCATCGGCAATTACGGATGGGTAATAATACTCGTGACGGTAATTATCAGGATACCTTTTATCCCGCTCATGCACAAGAGCCAGAAGACGATGAAGAAGATGCAGGAGCTGCAGCCGAGGATGGCTGAGATAAGAGAAAAATACAAAAAAGACCCGCAGAAGATGCAAAAAGAGCTGATGGAGCTTTATAAAAAAAACAAGGTAAACCCTATGGGGGGATGTCTGCCAATGCTTCTTCAGATACCAGTGTTTATTGCGCTTTATAACGTGCTCTTGAAGGCAATTGAACTTAGGGGCGCGCCGTTTGCATTCTGGATAACCGACCTTGCGGCAAAAGACCCTTACTACGCACTGCCGATTGCTATGGGCATAACAATGGTTATTCAGCAGAAGATGACGCCGTCAACTATGGATCCTACGCAGGCAAAGATAATGATGTTTCTTCCGATAGTTTTTACATTTATGTTTTTAAACTTCCCTTCAGGCCTTGTTATTTACTGGCTTATGAATAATATCCTTGGCATTGCCCAGCAGTATTTTGTGAACAAATCAGTAGCAGCAAAGGCATAATGTCCCGTTCTAAAATCACCTACCAATGCCAGAGCTGCGGGTATACGGCGCCTAAGTGGCTCGGAAAGTGTCCTGACTGCGGCGCATGGGACAGTTTCACAGAAGAAGAAAGAATCAGCAGGCTTAAAAAAGGCGATACTGCAGAGCCTATTTTGCTCTCTAATGTTTCCCACCATAGCGGCATAAGATATTCAACTGAAATAAAGGAACTTGACAGGACCCTCGGCGGAGGCGTAGTGCCAGGCTCTGTGGTGCTTATAGGCGGAGACCCCGGTATAGGCAAGTCAACGCTTCTGCTTCAGACGCTTAAGGGGCTGACAAAAACAGGCAGGACTCTTTATGTATCAGCAGAGGAATCGCCTGAACAGATAAAGATCAGGGCAGAGCGGCTTGGCGTTAAGTCAGATGAGATAGTGCTGCTTCCTGAGACCTCTCTTGAGGGCATAATATCTGTAGCAGAGGATTTAAAGCCAAAGATAATTGTTGTAGATTCTATTCAGACAATATTTTCCCTTGAACTTACTTCTGCCCCGGGCTCTGTAAGCCAGATAAGGGAGTGTTCTACAAAGCTCATGTTTTTTGCAAAGAAGCAGGGAGTGCCTGTTTTTATAATAGGGCATGTTACAAAAGAGGGCGCAATTGCAGGGCCTAAGGTACTTGAGCATATTGTTGATACAGTGCTTTATTTTGAAGGAGACAAGGGAGGCCCATTCAGAATCATAAGGGCAGTAAAAAACAGGTTCGGCTCTACAAACGAAATAGGTGTCTTTGAGATGACAGAGTTGGGATTAAGGGAAGTGGATAATCCATCAGAGCTTTTTCTGTCTGAGAGACCTCTTAATGTTTCAGGCTCTGTTGTTACGGCAAGCCTTGAAGGTACAAGGCCTTTGCTTGTAGAGATTCAGGCCCTTACTTCAGTATCAAACCTTGGGGTTCCCAGAAGGACTACGCTTGGCGTTGATTATAACAGGGTGAATCTGCTTGTTGCAGTGCTGGACAAACGCCTCGGCATGCATCTTGGAGGCATGGATGTGTTTGTAAATGTCGTAGGCGGACTAAAGATAGATGAGACAGCGGTTGATATGGCAATTATTGCTGCCATGGCGTCTTCTTTAAAAAATAAGGCGATAGAGCCTTCTAGACAAGAATAAAAGAGGCAGCAAAACTCGGCTTTAAACGGGGCATAGTGCCTTTAAGCAATGCCGCCAATGCTAAAGGGCATGACATTGATATAATAGGTGTGAAAAATGTTCAGGAAGCGCTTGAGATATTGTTTTTTTAGTATTTTACTTCTTACTTCTTACTTCTTACTTCTTACTGTCTCAGGCTGTGTCCCTAAGACCGCGCCTCCGCCTCAGTATAAAGACTTTGAGCTTACCCTTCAGGATATCGTCTCAATAGCGAAGAAAGATATTGAGACGATGAAACTGATAACAAGTATAACCGTAGAGAGATATGACAACCCGTCTTCTTCTATTGATGCATCTGTTTTGCTGAAGACCCCTGATTGGCTGCAGGTAAGGCTGTACAGCCTTGGGCTGCCTGTTGGAAATTATATTATAAAAAATCATGAAGTCCATAGCGCTGGCAGGGGGGGCAGTAAGATAAAGGAATTTGCTGGAGAACTCTATCGTTCAATATTTTGGTGGGACGGGCTTAAGAGCGCTCTTATGCAGCGGCTTGAGGCGGAATATGTCATAAAGACGGAGAACAGGGTAATTCGTATTGATAATACAACCCTCTTGCCGCAGAGTCAGGAGATTACGGTTAATAATAAAAAGGTGAATATTTCTTATGAAGACCCGCAGACGACAGAGGGAGGCTTCTGGTATCCATCCATAATTAAAGTTGAGGCAGGCAGCTACAGGTTTCTTGTTGAGGTAAAAAGACTGATTGTTAATCCCCAGCTTGAAGAGAGCGATTTTAAGGAGTAGGGCTTATCTTTTATACGACATCTCTTCTTACGGAAAAGCCCTCAGTTTTAAGCCCCAGTGTGACAGCTACAAACTCTACAATGTCTCTTGTCACCTCATTTTTCTTAAGCAGAAATCCTTCAAGCAGGGCGTTGTCACATACAGTATTTATCAGTCTTGGCAGACCGTTAGAGTAAAGGTGTATTGCCTTTATAGCCTCTTCTGTGAAGATATTGTATTCAGCTCCTGCTACCCTGAGCCTATGCTTTATATAATCTCCTGTAATATCCTCGCTATACGCCTTTAATTTACATTTCACTGCAACCCGCTGCCGGAGAGGTTCATCCAGGGAAAGAAGCTGCTCCAAGTCGGGAAGGCCAAAGAAGATGAAGGTAACGAGTTTGCCTTCAGGTACCTCCATATTAAGCAGGCCTCTGAACTCCTCCATAATCTCCCTTGAATGAAGCATCTGGACTTCGTCTATAAGGATAACAGGCTTAAGCCCTGACTCATAAATCTCGCTTAACCTCTCATATATCTGCCCGAGGAGCTCTAATTTTGAGCTTGCCGGACTCCTTACGCCAATCTGTATGGCGATTTTTCTCATAAGCCAGTCAGTTGTGACGGATGAATGGATTACAACAAGGAGGGCTGCCTCATATCTGGTTTCATCCAGCTCATCAAGCATCTTCCTCGCGAGCGTTGTCTTGCCTGTGCCTATGTCACCTACTACAACGGCAAGCCCTTTCATGGTATCAATGGCGTATTTTAACCGCACCATGGCCTCGGCATGCTGCTGGCTGTTATAGTAAAATTTATTCTCTACGGTGTTAGAAAAGGGGTGCTGTTTTAAATTGTAAAAATCTAAATAGTCCATGATCCTGAATTGTAAATTATATGTATGATATCCTGCCTTTTTTGGGTTTTGGTTTGTCCTCTGTTTGTATGACAGCCTCTATCTTAGAGGCAGCCTCTTTTGCCACGGGGGCATCTGACGTATATCTAAGCGCGATAAGTTTTTTTGATATCTCCTCATTATCAGGGAATATTGAGAGGAGTCTCTCAAACACCTTTATGGCCTCCTCTTTTAACCCCTGCTGCATATAAAACTCAGCCTCTGACAGGCTCTCCTCCAGCGTTCCGGAGGGTATAAAATGAGCTTCTGTGGTAGATGGTGTTTCATGCAGTGCTCCTATGGCTTCAGCAGGCTCTTCCTCAATGGAGCCCGCCTTATCTTCTATGCCTTCGTTGGCTGGCTCATATATTCCCTCCCCTGCCGCAGGAGCGTTGTCTTCTTTAGTAAAAGTCGGCTCTTCACCGATAAGGCCTTTCATTTCGGCTACCTTTTCTTTAAGGGGTTCAGACAGCTCTAACCTATCTAATGTTGAAAGCGCTTCTCTAACTGCCGCTATATCTCCAAGCTCAATAGCAAGCCGCGCATAGTCCAGCAGGATATCATTATTATCAGGCTCTATGGACAGGGCATCCTTTAGATACCCAAATGCCTCTTTAGGATTGTCCTGCAGGCCTGCTATCCTGCTTAAGCCTATAAAAGCCTTACTGCTCTGAGAAGTGAGGTTAGTCACTATTGAGTAAAACCTCTCTGCTTCGTTATATTCTCCTCTTTCTATATAATATTCGGCAATTTTAAGATATTCATTAACTGCATCGGCTGTGAGCCCTGCCTTATGGGAGAATTCTGCAACCTCTCTTATAAGTGAGATGGCGTTTGGAGAGAGTTTTAGCATTTTTTTGTATATATCCAAAGCCTTTACTGTCTCATTTGCTTTTACGAATATGTCAATAGCTGCCCGGAAGTTTTCATTGGCATTGCCTGTTAAACCCTTTTCTGAATTTAGCTCGCCTAAGGATATAAGGCTTATTGTGTCTAAGGGGTCTATATTCAGTATCTTTTTATATATGGCAATGGCCTTAAGGTAAAATCCGTCTTTTCTGAAGGCGTCTGCAGCCTTTTTAAAGGCGTCAATAGCCCTTCCTTTTTCCTGAATTCTCAGGTGCAGGTCGCCTATTATATTGTGGATGCTGCCGTCTTTTCCGTCTGAGAGGAGCTTTTGCCATTCAGCGATAGCCTTGTCTATCTCGCCTTTAGCAGTATACTCCTGGGCTTTTTTTGTAACTAAAATTTTGTCAATCATAGATATAACACCAAAAAATGTATTTGGGAAAGGCATAAATGCCGTTTAATAACAAGCGTATCACATACAAAAGATGGGTGTCAATGTTGCAGCCTTTTAAAAACAACCATCCCTAAAGGCGGAAGCGTAATGCTGATAGAGCATGGTCTTCCATGCCATGAGAGGGGCTCTGCATAAACACCGCCTGCGTTTCCCATATTGCTTCCCCAGTATATACTTGAATCGCTGTTAATAATCTCTTTGTAAAAGCCGCTTTCTGGAACCCCTAAGCGATAGCCGGTTCTTGCCACAGGCGTGAAATTAAGCACTACTATAAGAAAATCCCCTGTGTTTTTGCCTCTTCTTACAAAAGATACAATGCTTTCCTCCCAGTCGCCAAAATCTATCCATTCAAAACCTGTATGGTGAAAATCTATCTCATAAAGCGCTGGCTCCAGTGTGTAGAGGTTATTAAGGTCTTTAATATATCTTTGCAATTTATTATGTGGGTCATATTGAAGCAGGTGCCATTCAATAGACTCATTAGAGCGCCATTCTATCCATTGCCCTATCTCGCCCCCCATAAAGAGGAGTTTTTTGCCGGGATGTGTATACATAAATCCATAAAGGAGCCTCAGATTTGCAAATCTCTGCCAAAAGTCTCCCGGCATTTTATCAATCATGGAATGTTTTCCGTGTACGACCTCATCATGTGAAAGCACGAGGGTAAAGTTCTCTGTAAATGCGTAGAGGAGGCTGAATGTAAGATTGGTATGGTGATGTTTTCTGTGGATAGGGTCTTTTGAGAAATACTCAAGCATATCATGCATCCAGCCCATGTTCCACTTCATGCTAAAACCAAGCCCTCCAAGATATGTAGGCCGTGACACCATAGGCCATGCGGTTGACTCCTCTGCGATGGTAAGCACGCCGGGATAATATTGATGAACGACCTCGTTAAACTTTTTAAGGAATGCGACTGCCTCAAGGTTTTCATTCCCTCCGTATATATTTGGTATCCAGTCTCCTGGTTCCCTTGAGTAATTCAGATAAAGCATTGATGCCACTGCATCGATCCTTAAACCGTCTATATGGTACTTATCGAGCCAGAAGAGGACGTTTCCGAGCAGAAAGTTGCTGACCTCATGTCTTCCATAGTTAAATATCTGGGTCCCCCAGTCTCTGTGCTCTCCTTTTCTCGGGTCTTCATGCTCATAAAGGCATGTGCCGTCAAAGGATACAAGGCCGTGCGGGTCTTTTGGAAAGTGCGCAGGCACCCAGTCAAGGATGACGCCTATATTGTTTAAATGGCATTGATTTATGAAGTACATAAAGTCTTCAGGGCTTCCAAAGCGGCTTGTAGGGGCATAGTAGCCGATAACCTGATAGCCCCATGACTCATCAAGCGGATGCTCCATTATGGGCAGAAGCTCAATATGCGTGTATCCTATATCTTTGACATAAGGGATAAGCGTATGTGCGAGCTCCCTGTAAGTCAGAAAGCGATTGCCCTCTTCAGGAACCCTTTTCCATGAGCCGAGATGGACTTCATAGATTGACATAGGGGATTCAAGATAGTTTTTTTGAGTACGGATTGACATCCATTCATCATCGCTCCATTTGAATTTATTTATGTCATAGACTATGGATGCGCTTTTTGGCCTTACCTCAAAATAAAATCCAAAGGGGTCTGCCTTTTCTTCTTTATAATCTCTAACTTTTGATTTTACATAATACTTATAGACTTCTTCTTCTGTAATCCCCGGGATGAAAAGCTCCCATATTCCTGAGGAGCCCCTTTGATGCATCGGATGGCTTTTTTTATTCCAGTGGTTAAAGTTTCCGATAACGCTTACTGCCTGCGCATTTGGCGCCCAGACAGCAAAGTTAACGCCTTTAATGCCGTCAAAGTCAGTTAGATGAGCGCCGAGCTTTTCGTAGATTTTGTGGTGGTTGCCTTCTCCTATTAGATAGATATCTAAATCTGTAAAGAGTGAGGGAAAAGACATGGTATTATTCAATGCCGTACTCTTTCCATCTTTTACTGACAAGCTCTTTAATATCATTAGACATGAAGATTTCCTCAGGCCAGTCTCTTGTCATCCCTTCTTCACGGCTCTTTCTTGTGGCGTCAATGCCCATCTTGGAGCCGTATCTTCGCAAGCTTGCTGAATGGTCAAGGTCATCAACAGGGCCTTCAGATATGACAACATCCCTTCGCCAGTCCACGTTGTTAAGCACGCGCCATGCCGTGTAAGAGATATTCTGAACATCCACATCCTCATCAACAACAATTAGTAACTTTGAAAACATCATCTGCCCCTTGCCCCATAAGCCGTGAATAATCTTCTTTGCATGTCCGGGGTAGCTTTTCTTTATGGAAATCAGGGCAGCATTATGAAATACGCCCTCCATTGGCAGATTCATATCCTTAATCTCGGGGAAATCAAGCCTTAAAAGAGGCAGAAATATCCTCTCCGTTGCCTTGCCAATATAGCAGTCCTCCATGGGAGGCTTGCCTACAAGCGTTGCAGGATAAATCATATCCTTTCTGTGCGTTATGCATGTTACGTGAAATACTGGGTAATAATCTGCCGATGAATAAAATCCTGTATGGTCTCCAAATGGGCCTTCTATGCGCTCTTCCCCGGGCTCAAGATAACCTTCAATGACAAGTTCGCTGTTTGCTGGCACATCAATGTCACATGTGACACACTTTACCATGTCTACGGGCTCTTTCCTTAAGAACCCTGCAAAAAGCATCTCATCAATAGACTCAGGAAGCGGCGCGGTAGCGGAATATATCACCGCAGGGTCTCCTCCAACTGCAATGGCAGCAGGCATTTTCCTGCCAAGCGCCTTATATTTCTCGTAATGCCGCGCGCCATCTTTATGAATATGCCAATGCATGCCTGTCGTAGTCTTATCATATATATGTATCCGGTACATTCCGCAGTTTGGCCTTCCTGTCTCAGGGTCTTTTGTGAATACCATAGGCAGGGTAATAAACCTTCCCTCGTCAGAAGGCTGTCCGTCATGAGGCCAGCACTTTAAAATCGGGAATTTGCTTAAATCAGGATTATCTTTTTCAATAATCTCCTGGCATGGAGCGCTTTTAACATGTTTGGGAAGATATCTTGAGAATTCAAAAAGTTTTGGAAGCATTGCAAGCTTTTCTATTAGTGTTTTTGGCGGCGCCTGATTTAGCAATTCCTCTATGCGCCTTGCTATATCATCTATGTGATTAACCTCAAGTGCAAGCGCCATTCTTTCAAAAGAGCCGAATGCATTTGTAACAACAGGAAATTTTGAGCCCTTTACATTTTCAAAAAACAGCGCCTTGCCGCCGTCAGTCTTTTTGCATGCTCTATCTGTAATCTCTGCAATCTCAAGGATAGGGTCAACCTCTGCCTTTATGCGCGTAAGAATATTTTTTTCTTCAAGAATCTTTAAAAATTCCCGCAGGTTTTTATATGCCATGCAGAAATAATAGCATGTTTTAGGATTTTCATTCCAGAATGGTTGTATTATTTTGAACATAAATGGTATATTAAATCACCAAGCATATGGTAGGTTTTTTTAAACTGGCAATACTAATATACCTAAGATGTGGTATGCAGCCGTTTCGTAACTTTGCTTATTGTATTGATAAGCAGGCCGATAGATTAATGCCTCGAAGTTCATCCATACTTATCCTTAACTCAATGACTCAGCGCAAAAGACATATGTTCAATTATGTTACATAACGGTAAGTTGAATTGACAATAATAATGTTTATTAATTAAAGTATAAGAAATTATAGGTTGAGGCTCTTGCAAAAGTCCCTGCAAAATGACTTGTGCCGTCATACCCGCGAAGGCGGGTATCCAGAAGTCTCTGGGTTTAAAGAATACTGGATTTCCGATAAAGACCTCGGGAATGACGAATAAAGACTTTTGCAAGAGGCTCGGTTTAAAGTTATATAAATTAAGCCGATAAGTATATGTAACAGCCTTAATAAGCAAGTAGTGTTTAGTCAAGGAGGATTAAATTGAGACGGTTAGTTTTGATAATAATTGCATCTCTGTTCTTGTTTAATCTTGCATTTGCCGCTGAACCTGATTCCCCTACGGATTCATATAGGGTTGGTGTAAATGACATACTTGAAGTAAGAGTGTTTGATCATCCTGAATTAAGCGGCCAAGTACTAGTAGGGACAGATGGTACAATAACTTTACCTCATATAGGAGGGGTACAGGTAAAAGGTAAGAGGCTTTCAGACATTACAGAGGAGATAAATAGGAGGTTAAAAGAGAGCTATATAAAGTACCCTATGGTTTCGGTATCATTAGTAAGGTCTTTGAAGAAGATATTTGTCTATGGAGAAGTTAGTGGTAGGGGAGAAATACTTTTTGAAGAAAATATGACAGTTGTAAAGGCATTATCATTAGCTGGCGGTTTAAACCCAAATGGCATATTCGGCAAGGTAAAAATAAGACGCAAACAAAAAGGGAAAGGAGAGTATAGGGATATAGAGATAGATTTAAAAAGAGTGGTTGAAGGCAACGGGGAAGGAGATATGCTTTTACAGCCTGATGATATTTTGATTGTTGAGAGAAATAAGAAATTTTATATCCAGGGTGCAATTATTAGGCCAGGGGAATATCCACTAGAGAAGGATATGACACTTGCCAAGGCAATATCTACTGCGGGCGGTATAATGGAGAATGGGCTATACGGTAAAGTAAGTGTAAAGCGCACAGAAGGAACGGCGTATAAGGATATAGCAGAAGTGGCTCTTAATAAAGGGGCGATAGATGCAGATGAGAATGGCGAAATGTTGCTTCAGTCAGATGACATATTGATAGTGGAGCGCAGTAAAATATTTTATATCCAGGGAGAAGTATCACGGCCGGGTGAATATGTACTTGAAAATGGCATGACTATTACAAAAGCTATAGCTGTAGCAGGCGGGGTAACACAGCACGGATTGTACGGCAAGGTAATAGTAAAGAGAAAAGAAAAAGGAGAGCTTGTATATAAAAATATAACAGAGGTAAGTATTAACAAAGGGGTAATAGATGCAGCACGAGGAGGTGAGGAGCTTCTTCATCTAGATGATATAGTAATAGTGGAACGCAGTAAAACATTTTTTGTCCACGGAGAAGTTACGTCACCAGGTGAGTATGTACTTGAAAAAGATATGAGCGTAATAAAGGCATTGTCAATAGCAGGAAGAAGAAGTTCTGATGGATTATATGGGAAAGTAAAAGTAAGACGGAAGCAGGATGAAGCTGTCCAAGGATATAAGGATATAGAGATAGATATCAAAGGGATTATAGAAAAGGGCGTGAGTAGTGATATCTTATTACAACCCAATGACATAATAATAGTCGGGAGGAATAAGACATTTTTTATTTATGGTGAAGTAAATAAGCCTGGAGAGTATGTATTGCAAGATGATATGACTGTTTTTAAGGCGATAGCTATTGCTGGAGGACTTACTAAGTGGGGAGCTGAAAGTCGTATTAAAGTTATAAGAAGCACAGGAAAAGAGACTGGCAGCATAAAGGTAAACATTAATGATATTATAAAAGGCAATACATCTAAAGATATTAAGCTTGAATATGACGATTTTATTATAGTCTCATCTGGAGTTTTTTAAGTGGAAAATAGAGTTTTGTATAACTATATAGGTAGAGAAACGACATTGCGAGATTATTTAAGAATTATTTTTAGGCATAAGATAGTATTTTTTGTTTTCCCCCTTACTGTATTGATTCCTGTGTATATTTCCTTTGAATTCCGTACGCCAGCTCATGTGGCAACAGTCAAAATGTATGTCAAGGCACAGAAAGAGATAGGGGTAGACTATTATGAAGCATTGCCGTCGCACACTCTAATAGAAGAACATGCAGAGATGGTAACATCTAATATAGTTCTTGAGCGAGTTGTTAGTGCCCTCAAGTTGTATCAAATCCCTATTGATTATGAGAAGAGATTCGCTACAAGGTTAAAGAGAACTTTGATAAGCCGAAATGTTGAAAAAATTAAGGAGAATCTGTTAAAAATGACAGAGGAACAACAACAGAAGTTTCTATTTCAAATGGCTGTAGGCAGGTTGAGAGGCAGCGTTAGTGCACAGCCTGTTAGAGACACAGCCTTTTTTACCATAACAGTTAGAGACTTTAACCCTGATATGGCAGTAATAATAGCAAATTCTATTGCCCGCTCATATGTTATTTTTGATCTTGAACAGCAAATTGCGGAGTTGCAATTGCAGTATGGCAAAATGTATTTAGGCATAGAAAAACTAAACAATTATATAGAAGAGGTTAAAGTAACTCTTGATGGAAGACCACTCTCTGATATAGAAGCAATAGGACCTGCCAGTGTAAAGATAGTTCAACAGGCAGAACCAGGGGAATCGTTCATGGGAATTGCCAAGGGTCCCTTTTTAGTTCTTTCTTTTATAGCGAGTATCGTTTTTTCAATTATTCTTGTCTTTATCATTGACTATCTTGACCTAAGAATTAAGAGCCCATATGAGGTAGAAACTTTTCTGAAAACCCCAGTTTTAGGATCTATTCCACAGAGGAAATTACGTGATAAATTGCTTATAAGTGATATGAACCCGAAGACTACAGGCTACTCGATATCATATCAAAATTTATCTGAACAACTATCTTTGTTGATGCGAGATAAAAGCTTAAGAACCCTCTTAATAACTGACTGCGAAGGCTCAGTAGAAACATGCGCTATTAGTGCTAATATAGGTATATACCTATCTCGCAAAGCAGGATATAAAACTTTAATTATAGATGCCGATTTAAGACATTCTTCGGTATCTAAGCTATTTAATAACTTAGATAAAAATGGTCTTGCCAGTATTCTTGAAGGAAAGTCATTTTTTACAGATACGGTTAAAAATCTAAATGACGACTTATATATTTTGCCTTCTGGCGAGACAGCATTAAATCCTATCACTTTGCTAAATTCTTCTTCTATGTACAATGTAATTGTTCAGGCTAAAAAAGAATATGAATTTATTTTCATTAACTGTCCAGACCTACGGAGTTATACGGATGCATTTATGCTTTCCACGATTACTGATGGAACTGCTCTTGTGATAAACGAGGGGAAAGTTCGCCGACATATTGTAGAAAATTCAATCAATTCTTTGAGACAGAAGAATGTTAATATAGTTGGTGCAATCTTAAGCAATCATAAGTATGTTATACCAAAGATAGTTTATAATCTTACATAAAATAACAGTAGTGTCCGACAGTTTTTAACATTACAGCATATATCTTATTGAAAGCATAACACAAAATGACATCAGCACATGTTATAGACTTAAAATATTTTCAGCCAATATGTCATCTTTAAGTGGACACCGGATATTAAAGGAGTTATATGAAAGTGGTGGTAACGGGCGGCGCAGGCTTTATAGGCTCGCACATAACAGACAAACTAATTAACAACGGCGATGAAGTTGTTATAGTAGATGACTTATCTACTGGACGACAAGAGAATATCAATGGAAAGGCTAAATTCTATAAGATAGACATTCAGTCTCCTGAACTGGAATCCATTTTTGAGAAAGAACACCCTGATTATGTCTGTCATCAAGCCGCACAAAAAGATGTTCGTATCTCCGTCTCTGACCCGATATATGATGCCAGAATAAATATACTCGGAACTCTCAATCTTCTTCAGAATTGTATTAAATATAATGTAAAAAAAGTGGTTTTTGCTTCCACAGGCGGAGCAATCTATGGCGAACAGGAAGTTTTTCCAGTTCCTGAAACCCATCCTACCAGGCCAATTAGTCCTTATGGAGTAGCCAAGCTGGTTGCCGAGCATTATCTTTATTACTATAAGACTATTTATGGTTTAGATTATGTGTCCTTGAGATATGCAAATGTTTATGGTCCACGGCAGGATCCGCATGGCGAGGCTGGAGTTGTAGCTATTTTCATTCAGAAAATGCTCAATGGCGAGCAGCCCATAATTAATGGAGATGGCGAGCAGACAAGGGACTTTGTATATGTTGACGATGTGGCAAGGGCAAATATATTAGCTATTAGAAATAATAGCTCTGAGAACGTATTTAATATTGGCACAGGCATAGAAACAACGGTAACCCAATTGTTTATTCGTATTAGAGAGTCTGTTGCCCCATCTATTGAAGAGAAACACGGCGTTGCAAAAGAAGGAGAACAACTGCGAAGCGTGATTGATTTCACGCAGGCAAAAAAGATATTGAAGTGGGAGCCAATAGTTTCGCTTGATGAAGGGTTGGAAAAAACTCTTGTATATTTTAAGTCTGTATCTTAATTCTGTCTTATAAAAGAGAAATTACAGCTAATTAGGCTGATGCTGTTTTCTTATACGCGTACTCTTTTATTGTATTCCATTAGGTTACACAGATGTGACCTAGAGGGCGGAGCAGTGCCTAAAAAAAAGGCTAAAATGAAGAGAACTTATTATAAATCAGAGATCTTAAGAAACAGTTTTGATAATTCAGAGGGTCTTAATTATTCTTTTGAGGAGCAAACGTTATGTTGATAAAAAAAATTATAAAAAAAAGCGTACTGAGAATTATATTTTCAGCCTTTAGTTTGATAAACTTTGTTTACTGGCATATAGTAAAAATAGTTATGAATATCTGGGGGAGAAGAGGCTTGCATTTAATTTCTATAGGTGAATTTATAAGCGGTCCTTCTAAAAAAAGAAGCATATACAGAGAAGAGATGCTTTTGAGAGCTATTCCTTTATTTGTTAACTTTAGAGATAAATCTTGTTTAGATATTGCATGCAATGATGGATTTTGGAGTTTTAGATTTGGACGTTTTGGCATAAAGAACCTAATTGGGGTAGATGCCGGAGAGGGAGAAATTGCTCGTGCGAATTTTCTTAAAGCTGTCTATGGGTTTCCTAGTTTTCAATTTAAAAAGGTGGATATCTTTCATTTTCTATATAATGAAAACAAAGAAAAATATGACATAGTATTTTTATTGAGTATTCTCTACCACTTACCTGAGCAGATGGATTATGAAAAATTATTTAAAACGATTTCTCGGATAAATAATGAATGCTTGATAATAGATTCCAGGTGGTTTGATGATGATGATTACTGGTACGACAAGACAAGCAACAGGACAGTTATAAATACATCAGAGGGCATACTAAGGAAGTGGAGGCCTACGCGGGAAAGTGTGTTTAATTTCCTAAGAAGTAGTGGATATGAACAAACCGTTGAGATTAATCCATCTGTATTTATTGACGAAGCAATAAAAGCAGCAGCATATGGTGATGGAGATCCGTATTCAGTAGAAAATGTTTCCGATTATATATCTAATAACAGAACAATCATAATAGCTTATAAGAGAAAAAAATCACTGCCAATTATAGAGAAACAACAATTTGTAACCTCTATGTAGCTATTGAATTTCATGAAAGCTCTTGTTCTCTTATTTATTGTTTTTATAAGTGTTATAGGTACTTATATAGGGATTCCGCCAATTCCTCTCATTACGTTATATGCAATTCTTCTTCTGTTTCCGCTAATTTTCTTTGTGTTAAGAAAAAATCTCTTGAATGGGTTGCTCTTATGGTTTATTTTTACCCTGTTTGCACGTCTGTGGTGGTGGAACCTTCCACTTATCCCAGATATGCCGCCTCAGAGAATAATGTGGGTGTGTATCTTTTTTGTATTCTTCTTAGATGTAGGCATTGGGAGGAGAAAGTTAACGATTGGTAAAGAAGAGATAGTGATGTTATTGTTTTGTGCGTATGCCTTATTCTCCGGGATTGTTGCTGGTTCAGTTTATATTAAAGGGCAGGGACTGGTGCTAAGCACTTTATTGAATTATTTTATACCTTTCTCCTTCTACTTTCTTGCCAGAAATATAGTTGATGATGAACAAAAGGCTAGGAAAGTTTTTGTCTTTTTCACTATCATAGGGCTGTATTTGGGTATTACAGCCATATTTGAACATTTTCGTCTGGATTATTTGGTGTTCCCGTCTTACATTATGAATCGTGGCATAGGTATTCACTGGGGACAGGCAAGAGGACCATTTGTACAGGCCGGGTTAAATGGATTATCAATGGCGTTCTTTTTCTACATGGCATATTATCTTTTTGCATGTAGCTATGGCAAGAAGGGTCGTTTCTTATTTGGTTGTGCAGTTATTTTTATACTTATCGGTATTTTATTAACTTATAGCCGTGGAACTTGGATAAGTCTACTCGCTTCGTCATTGCTGGTTCCAATCTTTTTCCCTTCATCAAGAAAGGTATTTGTAACAGGCTATCTGGCGATCGGCGTTGTTGCGTTAACTTTATTATATTCTATTCGGGTATCCGGGGTTAGTAACGAACAAGAAAAATCAGGCTACTTACAAGAACAAGCAGACATAGCCGATGCGGTTAAGCAAAGATTTACGTCAAAAGATTCTGTGTATTCTCGTATTAATGTTCAGACGGCTACATGGAGGATGATCAATGACAACCCTATTTGGGGATATGGATTTAATACATTTAAGAAAATTAGTCCGAAATATTTTCAGAAAATTAAAGGGATACCTTACAATATAAGAGAAGGGATTGCTACGCACAATGCCTTTTTGCTTGTTTGGGCTGAGGAGGGACTAATAGGGCTGACCCTCTTTATACTGATAATAGGTTATACACTAATTATTAGTTTTAAACTGTACCGCTTACTCCCTATGGAGGGATTCTTTGGAAAAGGATTAGCAGTAATCTCTGGAGCTGTTTTTGTGATGTTTACAGTCAGTATGATGGGGAGAGAGATTCAGGCTGCCATTTTCCCAAATGCTGTTTGCTTCTTCTTAGGAGGTATATTGTCTGGGTTACACCAGCGACTTAAGTCTGCCACGCCTATATTGAGAAACGTTACCTCATAGAAAAAAATAAAGTTTTAAGAGGCTATGCTGCTTGTAGTTGTAGGTAGCAAGAAGTTCTGCAAGATTGCCCAATTCATCAATGGATTCCTCCTTTAGTATAAAAAAATATCTCTTGAAAGGTGGTGCGTTTGAATCATCGGCAAAGGTTATAACCTTGTTAGCGGGATTTGGCGCTCAAATGTTATTGGCTCGTTTACTTGGTCCTGAACAGCTTGGGGTATATTTTCTTTTTTTAAATATAGTCAGCGTGTGTGTACTAATTGCAAAGACAGGCATTGACACTGCGACTCTTAGGCTTGTTGCAGAAGCTAAAGGAAAAGGAGAATGGAACACAATAAAAGGTTTGACAAGAACGTGTGTAATAGCGGTATTCGCTTCCGGTTCTATCGTTTCTTTTTTTCTATGGTTTTTCTCAGATCAAATCGGTGAAAATTGGTTTGGATCTTCCATGCTTGCTGGAGCAATAAGTGTTGGGTGTACCGTTGTATTATTACAGGGCCTTCAGTATGTAATTGGTGAATCGTTTAGGGGACTTCAAGCGTTTGGGCTGGCAAGTTATTTTCAGGGTGTAATTAGTTCAGTAATTTTCTTGCTTGTGTTGTTATTACTTTGGGCAAACTCCATAACGGCAAGTCTGGATATCGTTATTATTTTCAATGTGCTTTCATTCTTTATAAGTGCAGCTATATCAATTGTAATATTAATGCGTATGTTATCCAATTATTCTGCAACGATAAACAGGGAGGGCGTAAGAACGCTGTTTTCCATTGCGTTACCAATATCTGTCAGCTCTGGAGCTGCGTTTTTATTAACTCAATCAGATATTTTTATTCTTGGTATTTTTGTGACAAACGCAGAAGTTGGGTATTACGGAGCGGCCAGCAGACTATCAAATATGATAGCTTTAATTTTATTGATAATGAAGGCAATCTTGCCGCCGATAATTGTTGACTTGTACTATAAAAAGAACATTGCTAAACTTGAACATGTATTACGGTATACAGCAACGTTGGGATTTATAGTTTGTGCACCCCTCTCGTTGATTCTTGTAGTCTGGTCCAATGAAATATTAAGTTTTGTTTATGGCACCAAATTTACCGGCGCCTCGTCAGTGCTTTCTATTTTGGCATTTGGCAAATTAATCCACACTTCAACAGGATCGAGCGGCTTGTTGTTGCAAATGACCGGCTATCATAAGACATTGATGTACATAACAACATTTGTTGCATTGTTTGGAACGGCCAGCTACTTAATAGTTGTTAACTCTTATGGCAAAGAAGGAGTAGCGTGGGTTGCCGCTATCACCATAATGTTACAGAACGTGTTACAACTGTTTTACACAAAGAAATTAATCGGGTGCAAGGGCTAAGAGTTTCTCTTCTTTAGGTAATAAGACTAACACAACACCAGCTTTGGATGCATTTGGAAAACAAGGAATGTTTTTTACTCGTTGCTTCTCACCTGCGCCTTGGACTGTCCCAAG
Organism: Nitrospirota bacterium; assembly: GCA_016208855.1. GTDB lineage: Bacteria > Nitrospirota > Thermodesulfovibrionia > UBA6902 > DSMQ01 > JACQXF01. Next base: position 30,503 of record JACQXF010000013.1, read on the forward strand.
TCATGCTTCTATTTTTACCGGAAAATATCCATCAGAACATGGGACTCATGGAAGAAACATATCATTTAACGCGCCAGATAACCTTGCTATGAAATTTAAGAGGAATGGATACAAAACATTTGGTATATCTGCAAACAGGCTGGTTTCTTCTTTGAACGGTTTTCATAAGGGGTTCGATGTTTTTCTTGACCCATGGACTCCTTTTAAGGAGATGCCCCTTGAGCAGGGGCTCGATTTATCAAAACCACAGGTTATTAAACGATCGTTTACCCAACATATTAGATTTATTTTATCCAAGGAAGGGATAAATGCACACTTCAAGAAAAGATTTGGCGTAAATCAAAATGCAACCTACTCAACAAATAGGGCGATACGGTTTGTAAAAAGAGTCTTTAGCTCGAACAGAGGAACACGTAAGTTTATTTTTGTAAATATCATGCAGCCACATGAAAGATATAATCCTCCTCGAAGGTTTGTGAAGAATCTGGGATATGAATATGAAGCGATCAGTTGGCCTGATATATTAGGATATTATGCTGGGAAACATGAGATAGACGCAATAACTACTAAGGTTATGCAATCACTGTATGAAGGTGAAATCCACTATGCTGATGAAAAAATCGGTAAACTGATAGAGTGGATGAAAAAAAGAAAATATTTAGATAATACGATTGTTATTGTGACAAGCGACCATGGAGAGCATATTGGAGAGCACGGACACTATACACATTTCTTTTCCATGTATAATGAACTATTGCATGTTCCGCTCATAATTTATCATCCCGACTATCTCGGCGTAGGCCAAAAAGATGACCTTGTTCAACTACATGATCTTTATCAGACTCTTATGGAAGATGTATTCGGTGCATACGATGAATTCAAAAACTCAGATGGTAAAATGGGAATAAACATATTTACAGACAGAAGAAAAAAAGCCATATCTCAATTAATATATCCTCTGTGGATTAAAGGGGTAATAAACCGTAATTCGTCAATTAATGAGGATACTTCTGCATTGGCTTCTCGAAAGCTATCTTTATTCCAGTATAATGACAACGGGCTGTTGGAGAAAATATGTTGGGACTCACATAATGGAATTGTTGTGTATAACATAGAAAACGACTATGAAGAGCGGAAACCTTTGCCCCTCAGTCCTATCGAACAGAAGAAGCGTGAGGAAGCTATTTATGAGGTTGCTTCAAAGACGAATTTTAATTTAGGTGAAGAAGCGAGAATCGACGTGACAGAAGAGACAAAGAGACATCTTGTCGATTTGGGATACATGTAAGTTGATAAATAGGGGACTGAATGACCGCTGTTAGCAGTAATAGACAGCTATCCTGATCTTTTCAGGACAGTGGAGGAAGCTTTGTCCTAAAGCTGATCCTTCTGGCAGATGAAGGAAAGAGGAGGTGAAAAACCAGTGAAAAATAGGAAATCTTTTTATATATTTTTACGGACTATCTATGTAATGTCGTCTATTTTATTCCTTAAAACATTTCTCTTCTATTGGGATGGCTTTTCATATTATATGCGGTTTCAAGATATTCTTCCTGAATTGTCATTAGCGTTTATTGCGTGGACAGTTCAAAATATCATATTGGTGTTTGTTTTATGGATAATTGCCTGTGGGGTTTCAAAAATAACTCGGATATTTCTTTCAGCTATTCGCTTGGAACATATTACCACATTCTTACTTTTTAGGTAACTATTCAGCGAATATCTGAGATGGTATAAAAAAATTCTAG
>JACQXF010000132.1 GCA_016208855.1 Nitrospirota bacterium
TGTCATTCCCGAGGTTTTTATCAGGAATCTATATCCTTTGAATTCTGGATTCCCGCTCAACGGACTGCGGGAATGACAGCGCTTATCCACACACTTCCCGGAAGAACCTAAAAAATAAACAGACATCCTTATAGCCGTCTGCTATTGTAAAGAAATTACCGCTTATCACAAGAAATTACAAACATTATGCAGAAATCGAGGGACTTGTTTTATTCCCTAAAATAGACATGGAACATTGTTATTCCTCTCAAATCCCCTCCCCTCAAGGGAGGGGAAACTTCTGTGAAGTTCTATCTCTATTTTTCGGTTTTATTCACGGGACAAGGATAGGAGGCGCTCTTGATATCGTTGAAAGAATCTTCATTTATTTATGTTAAAATAATGCCATGCTAAAAATTGAGATATACGATACAACGCTTCGTGACGGCGCTCAGTCAGAGGATATCTCTTTCTCTGTTGAGGATAAACTGCGCGTTACAGAGAAGCTCGGCGAACTCGGCATTCACTATATTGAAGGCGGATGGCCGGGCTCAAATCCAAGGGATGCTGAGTTTTTCAAGAAGGTAAAAAAGCTAAAGCTGTCTTCCACGGTTGTTGCCTTTGGCTCTACCCACAGGGCTGCGCATAAGGTTCACAGCGACCCTAATATAAAGGCGCTTCTTGAAGCGGCAACGCCGGCTATAACAATCTTTGGCAAGACATGGGACTTTCATGTAAAAGAGGCACTGAGGATTCCCTTGTCTCAAAATCTGGAACTTATACATGACACTATAGCCTATCTTAAGAAGAGGGTGAAGAAGGTGTTTTTTGACTCAGAGCATTTTTTTGATGGATATAAGGCAAACCCTGAGTATGCCTTGAAGGTTTTGGAGGCTGCCCAATCAGCAGGCGCAGATTGCCTTGTTCTTTGTGATACAAATGGCGGAACGCTTCCTCACGAAGTGGAAAGAATCATTAAAGAGGTAAAATTCCAAATTCCAAATCCCAAATCCCAAATTGGAATTCATGCTCACAATGATGCTGAATGTGCAGTTGCAAACTCTATTATCGCTGCAGAGCTTGGCGCATCACAGGTTCAGGGTACAATAAACGGATTAGGCGAGAGGTGCGGTAATGCAAACCTTGTCTCTATTATCCCTAACTTAAAGCTAAAGTTGAAGCTTGACTGTATAACCAATGAAAAATTAACAAAATTAAAAGAAGTATCAAGGTTTGTTACAGAGATCGCCAATCTCAGGCATTTTAAGCGGCAGCCTTATGTTGGAGACAGCGCGTTTGCCCATAAGGCAGGTATTCATGTCAGTGCAATACTTAAGCACCCGGCAACTTACGAACATGTAAGGCCTGAGCTTGTAGGGAACTATCAAAGGGTGCTTGTATCTGACCTCAGCGGAAAGAGCAATATCCTTAGAAAGGCAAAGGAGTTTAATTTAAGGATAGACCCTGAGTCGCCAAAGATAGCGGAGATAATAAGCCAGATAAAAGACCTTGAAAACCAGGGCTTTCAGTTTGAAGGCGCAGAGGCGTCTTTTGAACTTTTAATGAAAAAGGCTATGGGGCTGCACAGGAAGTTTTTTGATCTAATAGGCTTAAGGGTGATAGTTGAGAAGAGGAAAGAAGGAGAGGTCCCCATAAGCGAGGCTACTATTATGGTTAATGTTGACGGAAAACTGGAGCATACTGCCGCAACAGGCAACGGCCCTGTCAATGCAATAGATAATGCCTTAAGAAAGGCGCTTGAGAAGTTCTACCCTAAACTTAAAAAGGTTGAGCTTATAGATTATAAAGTCAGGGTCCTTACAGCAGGCAAGGGGACTTCCGCTAAAGTCAGGGTCCTGATAGAATCAGGCGATGACACTCATAAATGGGGCACGGTCGGCGTGTCAGAGAACATCATAGAAGCCTCATGGCAGGCGCTGGTGGACAGTATTGAGTATAAATTGCTGAGGGGCTGAACTTTATTTTTCAATTAGCCTAAGATTATTGCTGGCAATTTCATAATCAGGCTGTATCCCAAGCGCTGTGAGATAAGCCTTTTTTGCGTCATCAATTCTGCCGGCAAGAAAATAGGCATATCCGAGATTGTTATAGACACGCGCCTTCAACGGTGACTTGGCTGCTGTATCCTCCCACAATGCAATCTCACTTTGGTAGTCATGGTTACGGGCAATAGTGAAAGCGCCGAGCAGGACAAAAAATAGAATGGCTGCGACACTAACAGTACGCCGTTGCATCCCAATATTTTTGGTGAGATGCAGGAACATTTCAGCCTCTGCTGCAATAGTTAGGAATATACCGAAGGAGGCAAGATATAACTGACGGTCGTTTGCTGCATCAAGCCTCGGCACGACGGAGTTGGTAGGGGTGAGATGAAGAAAAAACCATAAAATGCCAAAGCCACAGAGTGGCTTGAAGCGGAATGTAATTATGCCCAGAGCAAGCAATATTATGAGAAAGGCTGTCTTTATAAAAAGTGGCTTGGACCATGCGGTAATGACAGGTAAATCAGGGTCTATATTCATTCCATTCAAGACGATGAGCCGCGAGATCAGGTAAGAGACTCCATTTATCTGCGTCAGGATATTATTCCCCATGCTTCGTATATCAAAACTGTATTCAAGGAGACCTCCGTGTTTAGGATGGGCGATAAGGGCAAGCAAGATGCCGATGAAAAGTACCCAGTGAACCGCCTGTTTCTTTATAACATCACCCCATGTTTTTTCATGTTGAAGGGTTCTTTCTATTAGTAAGAGCGCTAATGGCAGGGTCACAGCAGTCTCCTTTGTCAGGGCTGCCATGACAAAGAGCAACGGGGAAAGAAGATAAAGCAAGATAATGCTAACATACATCTTCTCACAGCCAACACCTCTCAGGTAAAGAAGGATAGATGCAAGATAGAGCGTAGACATCAATGAAACAGACCGCCCGCTGATATAAGTCACTGCCTCTGTCTGAACAGGATGGAGCGCAAAAAGCAAAGAGGCAAAAAGCGCTGCCCTACCTGCGTTTTCTTTACTCATAACTGAGGATATGATTTTCAATGAGAGGAAATAAAACATTATGACATTTACTGCATGTATGGATATATTTACGAGATGAAATCCAAATAAACCAGCGCCTGAAGTCCAATTGAGCGTATAAGTGAACTTTAGAAGAGGCCTTATCCCCTCTCTTAAGCCGGAAAACCATGTTTGCCATGAATGGACTGTCCTGTTGTCTACTATGACATTGTAATCGTCAAACTGAAATACGCCCCGGAAAGAATTGAAGTATGCTATTGATACGGCAAGGATGAGCAAGGACAAATGGTGTTTCTGTCTCACTGTCTTATATCTATTTTATTTGCAGACGTAAAGGCATTGTCAAGCATGGCGACTGCCTTCCACCATCGGTCAGGCGCATTGAGAAGAACCAGCAACACCTTTGTTCCGTCCCGCTCTGCAAGTGCAATAAGGCACTGGCCTGCCTTTAGTGTAAAACCTGTTTTAACTCCAATTGCCCCGTTATACCTGCCTATAAGTTCATTTTTGTTTTCAAGATGGATTTCTCTTTTTCCATCTACAGTGCTTATAGTTCCATATACAAGACTCACCATCTTTGCAAAGGTCTTGTTTCTGAGTGCAGTAAAGGCAATCTTTGAGATGTCATTTGCCGTAGAATAGTGTCCTTGCATGTCATGCCCGCAGGCGTTTCTGAATTTTGTTCTTTTAAGGCCAAGTTCCAGGCTGCGCCTGTTCATTGCCTTTACAAATTCTCTCTCGCTTCCGCTTATATGTTCTGTAAGCGTCAGGCAGGCATCATTGGCTGAGTGGATTAATACCGCTGCCAGAAGGTCTATGACATGATATTTCTCTCCTGCCTTTAAATTTAGCTTTGTTCCTGTCTCTCTTTCTGCTGTCATGCTTACAGTGACAATATCATTCAGCCTCGTCTGTTCAAGTACGATGAGGGCTGTCATAATCTTTGTCAGGCTTGCAGGAGGTAGAATTAATTCCGGTTCATGCGCCCATAATAATTTCTCGTTTACATATAAGGCATATGCCTTTGCAGCGCCGGGGAACGGATCGCTTACTGCATGGGCGCACATCGCAAGGAAGGCAATCAGCGCTGTCTGAGAATACACAATGTATTGCAGGCGACTGATTGCCTTCACAAATGCTTACCACCCGAACAGTTTTTTTATGGATTTTACAGGATTGCCTACCGCATCTTTTGTCTTGTCTGAAATTGTTTCCTGCCTGTCAGATGAGGTGTATGCCCGTTTTTGGGCAGTATAAGCCCTGCCTCTCAAGTAGTTGCCTGTAAGTTTTGTGTATGTTGTACTCTGCTCTTTTCCGTTGGAATACAACTTTTCTATGATACCGCCGTCATAGCTTTCTCCGCTGAATGTAATCCCGCCTTTTAATTCTTTTGTTGTTGTATATTTTCCGCCGCCCGGATAATCGCACTTGTGCCTCCATGTAAGTTTATTCCCGCTTCGTTTTACAACGATTTTTTCGCCTCCGCATCCGTCTCCGATGTGCATATCAAAAGGCCGCTCCTGTGTCAGGATTATTCCTTTGTTTTCTTGCTGACCCGAGGAATAGAACTTTTGGCCCTCGCTACCACTTACTGTAGCCAATTCCTTTTTAACTTCCCACCAACCATCTTTTATGTTCAATATTCCTACGGAGCTTTCACATCCTTTGTTTTTCTCCTGTGATTCTGTATCAAAGACACAGGCATTTTTGTCTTCATCAGGCACCTTCACCCTTGCTATTATTGCCTCAGCCTCCTTTTTTCTTTTAGCCTTATCTTCCTCAAACTGCTTGAGCGCCTGTTCGCTTTTATTTTTACCCTCAGTTAGTTGCTTCTCCATTTCCTTTTTAGCCGCTATGGTTTCCTTGGTGCAGGGGCCGAGATGTTTGCCTGACATCTTTATTGTCATCTGCTCAGTAGAGCCCTTTTTGTCTGTCATCGTCATTTTCATTGTGCCCTTATAACTGCTTCCGCTGTAAGTGATTACCCCTTTACCTTCACTGGTTCCATCCTTGTCCTTGCAGATAACTGTCCATTTGACGGTATTGCCGCTTATCTGCTGGTCTTTAACAATGCAGTCCTTATCCTTTTCACTTTCTGGTTCCGGCACAATGTCTTTCTTTGTGAGACATTGACGCGTCTTTGTTGGCGGTATTGCAAAAGGCATTCCTTCCATAACTACCTCAGATGTGTATTCCCATTCGCCCTCCTGCATATCCACACCTTCAGATGCAGAAGCAGCAAGCAGAATAGCTGCATAAACCAACACTGTCCTAAAGATGCTAAAAAAATTCCTTCTTTTCATTTTGGCTCCTCTTTCCCCTGCCGGCAGCGTTGCTATACGAGCAGGATATTCTGTTTTATTAACAAATTATGAGCCTCTGCGGCGAATTATCTTTGTTGCTGCATGGCTTTTTTGTGCTTATATAATCATTATATTGCTGAGGATGTCAAGCTTTTAGCGATATATGCCGGAGCATTTGTAAAATGACTGATTTTCCCACAGCCTATCCTGTTTTTTTATTATCTTAGACAGTAGCAAGTTATTCCCTTATATTTTGGTTCTTCAGGCTTTCCTGTGAAAAGCACACTTACTAAGAACTAACATAACAAAGCCTCATAGTCGTCATTCCGGGCTTGAACCGGAATCCAGTATTTTCCTGATGTTTCTGGATTCCCGCCTTCGCGGGAATGACGGTGCTCGCTCACACAATTCCCGGAAGCACCTATATTTTATTGACCAGTTGCAATATGACTACTATAATATAACTAACCATGATAGAAGAGACAGGCGTAGTTACTCATACAGAAGGTGACAAGGCGAAGGTTCTTGTCCAGAGAAAGAGCGACTGCGAAGCCTGTGCATCTGCAGGCGTATGCGAACCTGCCCAGGGGAGCATGCAGATAGAGGCCTTAAATCCCGTGCACGCCAGTGTAGGAGATAAGGTAAAGGTATCAATGAAGCCCGGAGTCTACCTTCGCGGCACTATGATTGTTTATGCCATTCCGCTTATAGCGCTGATTGCAGGCGCAATCCTTGGAAAAAACATAGGCGAGGCGTATTTTAAAGAATACAATTCTGATATTGCAGCCGCAATTTTAGGATTTATTTCCTTGCTTATAAGCCTTATAATTATAAAAATTTGGAGCAGGGGTATTGAGACAAAGGCAGAGTATAGCCCGGTTATTGAGGAAATTATACGAGAGTAAATAGAATACAGAATTCAGTAGACAGAAGAAGGTATTTTTGCTGTATTCTGTATTCTGACTCCTGTATTCATACTCTAAACTATTCACTAACTACTATTTTTAGATTGGGAGGCTGCATGGCAAATTTTGACCCTGAGAAAATCAGAAATGTTGTTGTCATAGCCCATGCCGGAGCTGGCAAGACGTCGATGGTTGAGGCAATGCTCTTTGATTCAAATGCAACCGACAGGCTTGGAAGGGTTGAGGACGGCAATACGGTAACTGATTATGAGCCTGAAGAGATCCACAGAAAGTTCTCAATATCATCCGCAGTGGCATTTTTTGACTGGAACAGCTACAGGGTCAATGTTATAGATACCCCGGGCTATCTTAATTTCTTGGAAGATACAAAGGCATCTCTTTCCGCAGCAGATGGAGCAGTGGTTATTGTCAGCGCCCTTTCCGGTGTAAAAGCCGAAACAGAAAAGATCTGGCAGTATGCCTGCAGGTCAGAGCTGCCGAGGATAGTATTTATTAATAAAATGGACAGGGAAAGCGCCAATTTTAGCGTGGCGCTTGGAGAGCTTGAAAAATCATTTGGCTCTTCCGGAATACCCTTGAATATACCGATAGGCGCAGGAGAGGGTTTTGAAGGGATTATAGATTTAGTCACCATGAAGGCAGTAAGATTTGGAAATGGAAAATCTGTAGAATCAGATATCCCGTCTGAATTAATGCCTGAGGCAGAAGATTACAGGAAAATGCTTGTTGAGAAGATAGCTGAATCTGACGATAACCTGCTTGAAAAATATCTTGAGGGAACAGAGCTGACTACAGAAGAGATCAGAAATAGCATAAGGCTTGGCTCAATGACAAGGCGCTTCATCCCCGTTGTATGCGGCTCTGCAACAAGAAACATAGGCATCTCCCATCTTCTTAACGCCATGCTCCTTTGCCTTCCTTCACCGGCTGAAAAGGCTAATATAACCCCTGTAAAAGGGACAGATCCAAGGGGGAAAAAAGAAGAGATTACAAGAAAGCCGCTGGACGCAGAGCCTCTTTCTGCCCAGGTATTTAAAACAGTGGCCGACCCATTTGCAGGGAAACTCACGCTCTTTAGGATATTTTCAGGGGTCTTAAAGGCAGACTCAACTGTGTATAATTCCACCCGCGATACAAAAGAAAAGATAGGCCAGATATTTTATCTGATGGGTAAAAAGCACGTGCCTGTCAGTAAGGCAGGCGCAGGGGAAATAGTGGCAGTAACGAAACTAAAGGACACCTTAACCGGAGATACGCTTACAGACCACGATAAGCCAATACTGTTTGAGCCTATACAGTTTGCCGACCCTATGATCTCCTATGCAATTGCCCCTAAAAGCAAGGGAGACGAGGATAAGGTGAGCCTTGGGTTTCACAGGATGCTTGAAGAAGACCCTTCGCTTAAATTCCATCGTGATAATGACACAAGGGAAATGATCCTATCAGGCATGGGGCAGATGCACCTTGAGATTACACTTGAGAAATTAAAAAGGAAGTTTGGAGTTGAAGTCTTGATGAAGACCCCAAAGATCCCTTACAGGGAGACAATAAGGACTTCTGCAAAGGCCCAGGGAAGATATAAAAGGCAGTCCGGCGGAAGGGGGCAGTTCGGCGACTGCTGGATAGAGATAGAACCTCTGCCAAAGGGCAAGGGTTTTGAGTTTGTTGATGAGATAGTGGGCGGTGTTGTTCCGCGGCAGTATATTCCAGCTATTGAAAAGGGGATTGTTGAGGCAATGCATGAGGGCATACTGGCAGGTTATCCTGTTATAGATCTGAGGGCAACAGTCTATGACGGCTCATATCATACAGTTGATTCATCTGAGATGGCATTTAAGATAGCAGGGTCTTTGGCTATTAAAAAGGCTGCGGAAAGCGCAAAGCTTGTCCTGCTGGAGCCAATGCTGAAGGCAGAGGTGGTAGCGCCTGATGAGTTTCTTGGAAATGTAATAGGAGACCTTAACAGCAAGCGCGGCAAGGTTCAGGGTGTTGAGCCGCAGGCCGGCGGCAATCAGAAGATATCAGCGCTTGTCCCGATGGCTGAGATGCTTACTTATGCAAACCAGCTTAATTCCCTGACTAGCGGACGGGGCATGTACACAGTGGAGTTTTCCCATTACGAAGAGGTTCCGTCCTACATCGCTCAGAAAATTGTTGCCGAAAAGGCGGCAGCAAAAGAGAAAGGAGACTAAAATTGTCAGTAGAACAATTAGTTCTTATAATTGTGCTGATTATTGCAGTATTAACGGCTTTTCTGATACCTGCCATATTGCAGATAAAAAAGACCGCAAAATCGGCTGAGGATTTTATGAAGGCAACGCAGGAATCTTTAAACCCATTATTGTCAGAGCTTAGGCAAACTATAGAAAAGACAAACAGGGCGGCAGAAGGCGTTGAGGAATCAGTAAGGAATGTTCAAAGGCTTACAAAATCAGTAGGAGAGACAGGGGCGCTTGTTGAAGAGGTAAATAATCTGCTGAGGCAGACAGGGTTGTCATGTGCTGTTAAGACAGCAAGCATCGGCGTTGGGGTAAAAACTGCCATTAGTGTTTTGGCTAAAGGCCTAATTAAAAAAGGAGGTGAGAAGGATGAGTGAAGAAAGGGGATTTAAGACAACGGATATGTTGCTGGCATTTGTCATTGGCGGCGTTGTAGGAGCGGGGGTTGCGCTGCTCATGGCTCCTCAGTCAGGCAAGGAAACAAGGGAGAAGATCAAAGAACTGGCCGGTGATGCAAAGGATAAGGCATCAGATTATTTTGGGCAGGCAAGGGAAAAAGTGACATCAGCAGTCTCCCACGGCAAGGAATTTGTTGACGAGAAGAAGTCTTTGATTGCCTCTGCAATAGATGCAGGCAAAGAGGCTTATGAGAAGGAGAAGGGAAGGCTGTCTAAATAACAACTGATAGCAGATAACTCCTAAAAAAAGAGATGATACTCTTTAAGAAACCCTTGCTGAAATCAGCCCTTCAGTAAGGGTTCTTGTCTTTGAATACAATATAACAAAATTTCAACAAACAAAAGGAGCAATATCAATGATGATATTTGCCGGGCTTGATGCAGGTTCTGTAAGTGTAAAAATAGCGCTTTTGGATGCTAAAGGAAATATCCTTAAAACAGACTATATCAGACATAAGGGACGGCCGCTTGCTGCAGCATATGACCTCCTCCGAAGCATTGACTCTCCACATGCTCTAAGTATCACGGGCTCTGCAGGGCGTATTATCGCGGATGTTTTAGGCCTTGAGCCTGTAAATGAGGTAGTAGCGCAGAGTTACTCAACATCAAGGTTTTATCCTCACGTTAATACAGTTTTTGAGATGGGCGGTGAGGACTCAAAGCTGATTCTTCTTGAAAATGGCAAGATAAAAGAGTTTTCCATGAATTCGGCCTGTGCTGCCGGCACAGGTTCTTTTCTTGATCAGCAGGCAGAGAGGCTGAGGCTTAGCATTGAGGAATTCGGCGAAATGGCATTGAGGTCTCAAAATCCTCCGCGTATTGCAGGACGCTGCAGCGTCTTTGCAAAGTCTGACATGATACATCTCCAGCAGATTGCCACCCCGGTTGAAGATATTGTTGCCGGGCTTTGTTTTGCCGTGGCAAGAAATTTTAAAGGCAGCATATGTAAAAATACTGAGCCCAGAGAGCCTGTCAGTTTTCAGGGAGGCGTGGCTGCAAACAGGGGCGTTGTAAGGGCATTTAAAGAGGTCTTTGGCATAGATAACCTTATCATTCCTGAGCATTTTGCCATTATGCCTGCAATAGGCGCTGCGCTTAAAAATATAGAGGAAGGCAATAAAAGGGATTATGACATTGAAAAACTCAGGCTCTTTATTGAGTCCGGAAGAAACGGAGAGAAAGGCCATGAACCTCTTAAAGGCAGTTACGAGTTACGAGTTACGAGTAACGAGTTAAGGAACTCAAAATTCAAAATTCAAAATTCAAAATTAAATTCGTCACTGCCTTTAAGGGCGTATTTAGGCATAGACATTGGTTCAATAAGCACTAACCTTGCTGTTGTGGATGAAGAGGGGAGGCTTCTGTCCAAAAGATACCTTATGACTGCAGGAAGGCCGATCGAGGCAGTAAGGCAGGGGCTTGAGGAGGTAGGGCAGGAGATAGGCGGCAAGGTTCAGATTATGGGTGTCGGAACTACAGGTTCCGGAAGGTATATGATTGCTGATTTTGTGGGAGCTGATATTGTTAAGAACGAGATTACGGCTCAGGCTACTGCGGCAATATTTATAGACCCTCGGGTTGATACTATCTTTGAAATCGGCGGTCAGGATTCAAAATATATCTCTATAGGAGACGGAATAATTGTTGATTTTGAGATGAACAAGTCCTGTGCAGCAGGGACAGGGTCTTTCCTTGAGGAACAGGCAGAAAAATTGAGCATATCAATAAAAGAGGAATTCAGCGAGAGGGCCTTTAAGTCTCAATGCCCGAGCTGCCTTGGAGAGAGATGCACAGTGTTTATGGAGAATTCCATGGTATCAAGGCAGCAGAGGGGCGCCCCTAAGGAAGACCTTGTAGCAGGGCTTGCATATTCCATAGTGCAAAACTATATCAATAAGGTAGTTGGAGACAGAAAGATAGGAGAGAGGATTTTTTTTCAGGGAGGTGTTGCATTTAACAAGGCGGTTATCGCTGCCTTTGAGAAATACCTGAATAAGAAGATTATGATTCCGCCAAACCATGATGTAACAGGCGCTATAGGCATGGCGCTTATAGCCATGAGGCGTATGAAAGACGGTAAGACGTTAGACGTAAGACGTGAGGAGTTAGAAAAACAGAACTCAGAGAACCCATGTCTTACGCCTCACGTCTCACGTCTAACGGCCTTTAAGGGTTTTGACCTCTCCAGAAGAAAATACGAGATAAAGTCTTTTGCCTGTCATAGCTGTGAAAACCTCTGCGAGATAAACACAGTGAGGATTGAGGGGGAGAAGGAGCCGCTTTTCTATGGAAGCAGATGCGAAAAATATGATGTGAAACGAAAGAAGAAATACGCTTCTGCGCAGGAGATGCCTGATCTGTTTGCGGAAAGAGAAGAGATGCTTACAAAAGCTCACATGGAATGTAAAGAAAAACTCAGAACTCAGAACTCAAAACTCAAAGCTCGCGTAGGGATTCCAAGGATATTTTTCTTTCATGATTTTCTGCCGTTCTGGAGCACGCTTTTATGGGAGCTTGGCTTTGATGTTGAACTCTCTGAAAGGACAAACAGAAACATAATACAGAAAGGACTTGAAAGCATTTTATCTGAGAGCTGCTTTCCGCATAAGGTTGCACATGGGCATATAAAGGACTTAATTGATAAAAAGGTTGATGCTATACTGCTTCCAAGCTTTATAAACTTTAACCCGGCAAACTCCAAAACAAGGAGCTTTGCCTGCCCCTATGTTCAAACAATCCCATATATAGCCAAACAGGTTTTTGGAAAAAATGCAAGAAGCCATGCAGGGATAAAGTTCCTTAGTCCTTTGATTAACACGGAGTATGGCAAGAATTATTTTCTAAAAGAGATACATGATGCGCTTAAACCCTATGGCATATCCGTGAGAAGGCTTAAAGAGGCAGTTATAAATGCAGAGAAGGCTCAGAAGGAATTTACAAAGGCAATTAAAGCCCGGGGAAGGGAGATATTAGGGAGCCTTGCCGAGAGGGCAATTGTTGTTGTTGGGCGTTCTTATAATGCTTCTGATTCGGGTATAAATCTTGAAATCCCAAAGAAGCTGTCTGAGATAGGGGTACTTCCCATTCCAATGGATTTTTTACCCATCGAGCTGATTGACATAACAGAGAAGTGGCATAACATGTATTGGAGGTCAGGCCAGAATATATTGAGGGCAGCAGAGATTATAAGGAGCAACCCTAACCTTTTTGCCTTTTATATAGGTAACTTTTCCTGCGGCCCTGATTCGTTTATACACAGGTATTTTAAAGAGGCAATGGAAGGGAAGCCGTTCCTTCATATTGAAATTGATGAGCACAGCGCAGACGCTGGGGTTATAACAAGGGCTGAGGCATTCCTTGACAGCATAGAACAGCAGCAATCTGGGGTTAGGGATTTGGGATTTGGGATTTGGGAAAAGAAAGAAGATATTAAAACCAACCCCCAATCCCCAACCCCTAAGCCACTTTCTCTTAATAGACGGACTGTCTTTATCCCGCGCATGTCAGACCATGCCTTTGCGTTAGCCTCTGCATTTGAGGCATGCGGGGTAGGGGCAGAGGTGCTGGATACCCCTGATGCTGAGACTGTAAAGATAGGCAGGCGTTTTGTATCAGGCAAGGAATGCTACCCCTGTGTTGTTACTACTGGCGACATGGTAAAGAAGGCCTCCTCTACGGATTTCAATCCTGAGAAGTCCGCCTTCTTAATGGCCTCAGGCTCAGGGCCTTGCAGGTTTGGTCAGTACAATGTATATCACAGGCTCGTTCTGAGGGAAATAGGATTCCCCGATGTGCCCATATTTTCACCGAATCAGGATGTTTCTCTATACAAAGAACTTGGTGTTGTTGGCAGCGATTTCACGCGGCATGCATGGAAGGGCATTATAGCAACAGAACTCCTGATTAAGTGTCTTCATGAGACAAGACCTTATGAGGTAAATAAAGGTGACAGTGAATGGATTTATAATGAGTATCTTACAAGGATTAACAGAACTTTAAAAAGCACCAATGGCAACGGCTCTATGGAGAATGTGCTTAGGCATATGAAAGATGATTTCTCAGCAGTAAAGAGGACAAATAACGGCAGGAAGCCGCTTGTTGGTATTGTCGGCGAAATATTTGTGAGGCATAATGCTTTTTCAAATGAAGATATTATAAAAAAGATAGAGACGCTTGGCGGGGAGGTATGGCTTGCCCCGTTTGAGGAATGGATTTATTATATAAATTCAACGGCGCTTCAAAAGGCAAAGATATCACTGCGTAATAACCCTTCTCTGGATAAGGCATCTGATATGCTCAATATACTTGCTACCGGATTTATTCAAAAGAAGATTGAGCACAAGTTTTCAAAACCGTTTAAGGGTTTTCTTAAAACACTCAAGGAGCCCGATACAGGGGAGATAATGAGGAATGCCTCGCCTTATCTGCACAGGTCCTTTGAGGGTGAGGCAGTCTTAAGTATTGGGAAGGCGATGGATTTCATAAAACATGGTATATCAGGTATAATTAGTGTCATGCCTTTTGGGTGTATGCCCGGCACTATTGTGGGCGCCCTCCTGAAAGGCGTTAAGCATGATACCGGGGTAGCCTGCCTCAGTGTTTCTTATGACGGTGTAGAGGCAACGTGCTCTGAGATACAGCTTGAGGCATTTATGCATCAGGCAAAAGAATATAACAAAAGTAGAGAGGGGGGTGGATGAATGGGCAGCGTTGTTAAGTGGCGCAAGAAGAAGATGAGCAAGCACAAGCACAAGAAGCTTCGTAAGAAGATGAAATTCAGTAGAAAATAGAGGGTATATATATTATAATTAATCTAATATTAGGGAGGAGGTGAGGCAAATGGGTTGTGGAACATGCGCACCTAAGAAGACAAAGAAGGCGACCAAAAAGACCAAAAAAGGCAAATAAATAACTCCATTGGACTAAGGACAGGAATGGCAGGCATTCAGGGAGGTGAAGGCGCTTAGATTATATCTTGCTGACATCAAAGCCTTCCCTTAAGAGGTCAGTAAGAATATCTGCAAGATGTGTTTCTCCGCGTACCTCTATAGTGAAGATTACCCGTGTTTTTCCAACAGGCAAATCTCCTGAAAGCCTGTCATGCTGGACATTGAGGATATTACCCCTGTGGGAGGCGATAACGCCTGTCAGTGCATGAAGCCTTCCGGGGATATCATCAACTGTTATTTTAAGCACCCCTATTCTTTTGCTTGTCACGAGGCCTTTATGGATTATCCTGTCAATAAGGGTAAAGTCAATATTGCCGCCGCTTACCACAAGGACGACATTTTTATCTCTGAATCTTTCTTTATTCTCTATCAGGGCCGCAAGCGTTGTTGCCCCGGCCCCTTCAACAACAATTTTTTTTCTTTCAAGGAAAAGAAGCACTGCCATGGCTATAGAGTCCTCGCTGACCAACATTATCTCATCCACATACTTGCTGATAATATCAAATGTTTTCTCGCCGATGAGGCCGACCGCTATTCCGTCGGCGATGGTCGGGGAAGGCGGCACGGCGGATATTTTCTTATCCATAAAAGAGACATAGGCTGACGGAGCGGATTTGGTTTGAACGCCGATAATCTCTGTCTTTGGCGATATCGCTTTAAAGGCAACCGAGATTCCGGAAATGATACCCCCGCCTCCAACAGGCACAAATACAGCATCTATATCTTTTATCTCTTCTAAAACTTCAAGCGCTATAGTCCCCTGTCCTGCAATGATGTCATTGTCATCAAATGCATGTATAAAATAACAGCCCTTCTGTGACAGTGCATAGTTCAGGGCGTCATTAAAACTCTCCCCGTAAAGTGCAACATCTGCCCCGTAGCTTCTTGTGGCTTCTTCTTTGATTATCGGGACTGTTTTAGGCATGACTATCTTTGCATGTATCCCAAGCATGCCTGCTGCATATGCAACAGCCTGCGCATGATTGCCCATAGAGGCAGCGATTACCTCTTTATCGTTTATGCTTATCATCTTATTAAATGCGCCTCTTACCTTAAATGAACCTGTCTTCTGGAGATTTTCTGTCTTGAGGTAAACATTAGCGCCTGTAAGCCTGCTAAAGGAGTTGGAATAAATCAGAGGGGTTCTGTGGATATAGGGCTTAATCTTCTTTGAGGCATCTTCAATGTCTTTAAGAGTAAGCATAATGCCTTTACGGATTAATTGACTTTGTGGTTACATCCCTGATCAAGCTTTCTCCGTTTTGCAGCGGGCCTAAGGGGTTTTTTATCACCTTCTCTTCATCAATTACCGGGCTTCCTCCCCAGAGCTTGTAAATTACAATATCATCTACTGTCACGATTAGGGCTTTGAAGCTCCATCCGGATTCTCTTGTATGTCTTTTGAAGTTAAAGAGATCAAGCCAGAAGTTTCCCTGCCGTTTGCTTTTTATGATTTTTGGCTCAATCTCATAGGCGCGGCATTTGCTCTTTGCGTCAATACATGTACGTATGCCTTCATCAAGTTCTTCTTTTTTTATTGAAGGGTTTGCCATGAAAAGCTGAATAATATCAATATAGTTTAGAATTTTTACATTTGGCGTTGAAAAGGGGTTAAAGCCAAGATTCTTGAGGTCTTCAATATTTGTCTTCCCTGGAATTATCAGGTCAAAAGTTGCCTTAGCAGTATCAAAGTTATCCCATTGAGAGATTGTTGTCTTGTTTGCGCTGGGAAGCATAGAGCCGCAGCCTGAGATATTGAGGATGGCGAATGATATTATAATAAAAAGAAGGCCTGGCTTTTTTATTTGCATAGTTTCTAATATTGTAATAAAATTTTCTTGATATTACTATCTGTTTTATAAAAAATATCATGTCTATCTAAAACAGAAAGCAAGCCAACCAGACGAGAAAGCTGTAAAGCTGGTGAATGGGTTATAATATTGCAGTCTTAATAAAAACTAAGGGGGATAAAATGGAATTTCATCTGACTGTTCACAACCTTGAGCTTAGTGATGAGTTCAGGGAAGATATTCGCAGTAAGGCAGAAAAACTATCTGAATTTTGCGATAGGATTAACCACTGCAGGGTTGTCGTTGATGTGCCCCACCGCCATTCTCGTGAAGGGATAAGGTATGATGTGCGTATTGATATGACCGTCCCCGGCTCTGAGATTGTCATAAGGAGGCAGCCTCACGAAGATATAAATGCGGCAATAAGGGATGCGTTTGACGCTGCACGCCGTAAACTTGAAGATTATACAAGACGCCAGCGAGGCCATGTAAAACATCATGAAGAGATGCCTCAAGCGCGTATAAGCTCATTGTCTGCAGATAAGGGGTTTGGTTTCCTTGCCACGCCTGATGGAAGGGAAGTCTATTTCCATAAGCACAGTGTAGTAAATTATGATTTTAAGAGCCTGAAAGTAGGTATGAGTGTACGTTTTGTAGAAGAAAAGGGAGAGAAGGGGCCTCAGGCAAGCACTGTAACAGTGGTATCTTAGCACCGTAATCGAGTAGGAGGTAGGTGATTATTTCACCTACCGTCCTCTCACACCACCGTACGTGCCGTTCGGCATACGGCGGTTCGTATAGTTATAAAGAACAACTGTAAACATCGGTTAGCCCGACAAGGCCGCTTCTTCGGAAA
>JACQXF010000014.1 GCA_016208855.1 Nitrospirota bacterium
ATGTAATTCCTGTGTATAAGGTGCCATTTCGTTTACTGCAAAGAATATAGACAAAAAATCTTTTCATTTAAATAAACTGGATTCCCGCTCAAAGGACTGCGGGAATGACGGTGCTCGCTCACACAATTCCCGGAAGCACCAAAACTCAAAACTCAAAATTCAAAACTTTATTAAAATGGCAGTTCATTGATGCTGAATATCGCCATAAGCATTGCTATAACAATAAATCCTACCACTAAGCCCATGAAAAGAATTAACGCAGGCTCAAGAAGGGAGAGAAGCCGCTTTACAGTAGTCCTTATCTCTGAGTCAAAACGGTCAGCAATCTTAATAAGCATTTCTTCAAGCTTTCCGGTTTCTTCGCCAACAGCTATCATATGCTGGGCTATTGGAGGGAAGATGTCGCTGCCCTTAAGCGGCTCGGCAATGCCTCTGCCTTTTCTTGCATTTTCCCTGATTGAGGCAGTTACCCGCACCATTTTGTCGCTGCTAAACGCACCTTCAACTATCTGGAGGGCGTTAAGTAATGATACACCGCTTCCAAGGAGCGTGCCGAGCGTTCTTGAGAAGCTTGATACAATGCTTTCCCTGTAGAGCTTTCCAAAAAGCGGAAGTTTAAATTTCATCTCATCCCATAGCTGCCTTCCTGCTGCGCCTTTGAGATAGTTGCGTATAAAGAGTGCGGCTCCGGCAATAAATATTAAACCTATCCACCAATAATCCCTTAGCCCTGAACTCACAGAGAGCAGTATCATCGTTGGCAAAGGAAGCGCTTCCCCGATGTCTGAGAATATCCTTGCAAATTTTGGAACAACAAAGGTAAGAAGCACCACAACTGCAGCGCTTCCGACTATGCCGAGCACTGCCGGATAAACAAGGGCTGAACGAATATCTTCCTTTAGTTTCTGCGAACTTTCCATATATGCAGTGAGCCTTGATATTGTCTCCTCAAGAAAACCGCCTGCTTCAGCAGCCTTTATCATGTTTATATAATATGGCGGAAAGGCAGAAGGGAACTTTGAAAGGGCCTCTGAAAAAGACTTGCCGCCTCTTACCCCTGAGAGTATTTCCTTGATAAGCCCTTTAAGTGATTTTTTATCAGTGAGTTCTAAGAGTATTGAAAGCGCCCTGTCCAGAGGGAAGCCTGCGTCCAGAAGCACTCCAAGCTGATATGTAAAGTTGATTATGTCCTGCCCTCTTACCTTTCCTGTTATCTTTGATAAAGAGAAGTAAGAAAACGCCGTGCCTTTTTGTTCAGCAGAACGGTTTACATTTAACGGGAAATATCCTAACTCCTGTATGCGGTCAACAGCAAGACGCTCGTTTGCCGCCTCTATAGTGCCGGTTATAACATTTCCGTCTCTTGTGGTTGCCTCGTAGTAATAGGTATCCATAATATTGAGACTCCAAATTCTAAATTCTAATATCTAAATTCTAAACAGTGGAAATTTTAAATTTATCATTGCAAAATGAGCCTCTTGCAAAAGTATCAAGGAAATCGTTTCCGCCGTCATACCCGCCCCCGATTACGACATTCGAGGGCAGGCTTAAGGATGCGGGAATGACGAATAAAGACTTTTGCAAGAGCCTCAAATGATAAATGTTAATTTTAAAATGAATTTGTTTGGGATTTCAGATTTCATCACTTGGTTTTATTTTACTCCTGCGTTGCCCTTAAGACTTCCTCAACAGTAGTTACCCCGTCGCGTACCTTCTGCCATCCGCAATCCCTGAGAGCCTGCATTCCCCCTGATAATGCCTTCTGCCTTATAACATCTGCAGAGGTCTTCTCAAGGATGAGCCCTCTTATCTCTTCAGTCATAGCCATTAATTCAAAGATTCCGGTCCTTCCTTTGTAGCCGGTGTATCTGCAGTTTTCACAGCCGCCCCCGTGATAAACAGTAAACCCTGAAATATTCTTCCCTATCTTCTCAAGCAAATCCTGCTTAGGGGTAAAAGGTTCCTTGCAGTTTGGACAAATTACCCTCACAAGCCGCTGGGCTAATACCCCTATCAGTGATGATGAGACGAGGAAGCTTTCTATACCCATATCTATAAGCCTCGTTACAGCGCCCGGGGCGTCATTTGTATGAAGGGTGCTGAAGACAAGGTGTCCGGTAAGGGCTGAGTGAATTGATATCTCTGCTGTCTCAGTATCTCTTATCTCTCCAACCATTATTACATCAGGGTCCTGACGGACAATGTGCCGGAGGCCGTTTGCAAAGGTAAGGCCTATTTTGGGCTTTACCTGTATCTGGTTTATCCCCTCTATCTGATACTCTATGGGGTCTTCTATTGTTATTATCTTTTTATCAGCAGAGTTTATCTTGCTTAGCGATGCGTAAAGCGTTGTGGTCTTGCCGCTTCCGGTCGGGCCTGTTACAAGGATCATTCCGTAAGGCATGGTAATTAATGAGCTATATTCCCTTAGTGTTTCTTCCGGAAATCCGAGAGGCTCCAGCTCAACAAGGGTGCTGCCTTTATCCAGTATTCTCATTACAACGCTTTCGCCAAAGATGGTAGGAATGGTTGAAACTCTTATATCGATATCCTTCCCTGAGACCCTTAGCTTTATTCTTCCATCCTGGGGGAGCCGCCTCTCCGCTATATTCATCTTTGACATTATCTTAATCCTTGATATGACGGCAGACTGCAGCCTCTTTGGGAGGGACTCTATTTCATTCAAAGCGCCGTCAATCCTGTAGCGGACTTTTATATTGCTTTCAAACGGCTCTACATGTATATCGCTTGCCCTTCCTTCAACAGCCCTCGTGAGAAGCATATTGACGAGTTTAACAATAGGCGCCTCAAGAGCCATGTCCCTTAGATGATGAACATCTTCCTCAAACTCAACCCCCGCGGATTCTCCTTCTTCACCCCTCATATCTTCCATTATTGTTGTCATCTGGACAGTATTGCCAAAATATTGCTCAATCGCCTCCATTATATCCTTCTCACTGCTAATGTAAATCTCCAGTTCTTTGGATGTAAAGACGCTGAGTGCGTTTAGCGCATATTCATCAAGGGGGTTTGCCATCGCAAACCTCATGCGATTTCCTTCGCTTCCAAGGGGAACAACCTTGTACTGCCTCATGAACTTTACCGTTGGGTAGTTATCTTCAGGAACTACCTTTGGGAACTCAGAAAATGTAAGGTGCTTTACCCCCAGGGAGTAGCTGAGCGCATTGAGCATGTCCAGCTCTGATATAAACCCCAGGCTTACAAGGACTTCTCCAAGAGGCCTGAGGCCTTGCCCTCCGGAGGACTGCTCTTTTAATGCTATGTCAAGTTTCTCCTCGTTTATCAGCTTCCAGCCAAGGAGGACTTCGCTAAAGGTAGGTCTTGCTGTTATTGTCTTTTCTGTCATTTGGTTAGACGGTCTTTGTCTCCTCAAAAATTATAACAGATTAGGATGTTTTTTATCCTGCAATGGCAAGGCTGATTTTCAGCATGAAGTTTGTTTTTTTAGGGCATATAATAATTCAATAAGTTTTTTTTATTTGACGGGATAATAATTGATTTAGTAACTTATTTTACTTTTACTCTATAAGAAATATAGTAAAAGCGGCTGGTTCTGTTGTATAATTACAAATCTTCTCTCGTCCCTAATCAACATCAAGGAGGTAGTAGATGAAAAAGTATGAGACACCGTTGTTAGATGAGCTGGAAAAAGGCCCATGGCCGAGCTTTGTCACAGAAATGAAGAAGGCTGCGATAAAGAGCGAAATAGCCAATGATGAGCTTGGGCAGCTTGAACACTCTTACAAGACCAAGGTGGGGTATTGGAAGCACGGAGGCATCGTTGGAGTGCTTGGATATGGCTCAGGCGTTATCGGCAGGTACTCTGACCTTCCCGAGCAGTTCCCCGGCGTAGCCCACTTTCACACTGTAAGAATAAATCAGCCAAGCGGCTGGTTCTACACCTCAAAGGCATTAAGAGAGATTTGCGATATATGGGATAAATACGGAAGCGGTTTAACAAATATGCACGGCTCAACAGGCGATATAATCCTTCTTGGCACAAAGACCGAAAATCTTGAGGCTATTTTTGCTGAATACTCTTCCCGCGGATGGGACTTGGGCGGTTCTGGTTCAGCCATGAGGACTCCAAGCTGTTGTGTAGGGCCGGGCCGTTGCGACTATACAAATTATGACACCCTTGAGGCATGCTATCAGGCTACTCAGGAGTTTCAGGACGAGCTTCACAGACCGGCTTTTGCATATAAATTTAAGATTAAATTCTCAGGGTGCGCCTGTGACTGTGTTGCCTCCATCGCCCGCGCTGACATGTCAGTAATAGGCACATGGAAGGGTCCTATCCTTGTAGATCAGGCTGCTGTGAAGGCATATGAAAAGAATGGAATGAATATCAATGCAGAGATTATTAACATGTGTCCGACAAACTGCATGACCTATGATGGCAAGGAGTTAAAGATTGACAATTCTGAGTGCAACAGATGCATGCACTGTATAGCAAAGATGAACAAGGCGTTAAAGCCGAGCGGTGAAAGAGGAGCGACTATACTTATTGGCAGCAAGGCCCCGATTGTTGTCGGCTCAATGCTTTCAGCGGTTGTAGTTCCCTTTATGAAGATGGAGCCGCCATTTACTGAGTTTAAGGAGTTTGTCCGCAAGGTATGGGAATGGTGGGATGAGCATGCAAAGCCGCGTGAAAGAATAGGGGAAGTTATTGAGGCAAAGGGCATGAGGTCATTCCTTGAGGCAATTGGCGTAGCGCCTGTGCCCCAGCAGATTAAAGAACCAAGGAGAGACCCGTTTGTTTTCTTTGGGCCTGATGATATACAGAATATCAAAGATAAAGAGGCTGAAGAGAAGAAAACTGGAAAGTGGAAATTTTAGGCAAAACTTAAAACTCAAAATTCAAAATTGATATAAGGAGGATTAGCAGATGTCATTACCACAAAGACAAACCGATATAGGGCCGCCGCATTTTAAACAGTTTTTACCCCCTGTTATACAGAAAAACTACGGCAAATGGGTTGCCCATGAGGAGCTTGACGCAGGTACAATGGTTCACAGGGCAGAGAGCGGGGATGAGATATATACTGTAAGGGCTGCAACAGCAAGGCTCATAAGCACAGATACAATCCGTGAGTATAGCGATATCGCTGATAAATACTGCGACGGCTATCTCAGGTTTACATCAAGAAACAATGTGGAGTTCCTCGTATCAGACAAAAGCAAAGTGGACCCTCTTAAGAAAGAACTTAAGGATAGAGGCTACACCGTTGGAGGAATAGGCCCAAGAATAAGCAATGTTGTTCATACGCAGGGATGGGTTCACTGTCATTCTGCCGCAACAGACGCATCAGGGCTTGTTAAGGCTATGATGGATGAGCTTTACGATTACTTTACAACAAAAGAGCTTCCCAATAAGGTAAGGCTTGCAGTGGCATGCTGCGTTAATATGTGCGGAGCTGTTCACTGCTCTGATATAGCAATAGTTGCAATGCACACAAGGATACCCAATATTGACCATGACAGGGTGTTTAAGATATGTGAAACGCCGACAGTTATAGCCTCCTGTCCTACAAGGGCAATTAGTCCTGACCCGGCAAAAAAGAGCGTTAAGATTAATGCTGATAAGTGTATGTACTGCGGCAACTGCTTTACAGTATGCCCGGCTCTGGATATAAAGGACCCTGAGAGAGACGGCGTAGCAATAGTGGTTGGAGGAAAGGTCGGAAGTCTCAGGAGCAATCCAAAGTTCTCAAAACTTGTAATTCCGTTTATTTCCAATGAACCGCCAAGATGGCCTAAGGCCGTTGCTGCGATAAAGCATATAGTTGAAGTATATGCACAGAACGCAAGAAAGCATGAGAGAGTCGGAGAATGGGTAGAAAGAATTGGATGGGAGAGGTTCTTTAAACTCACCGGCATAGACTTTACATGGCAGTCAATTGATGACTTTACATTCATGAGGGAGACACTAAGGACATCACCGTCATTTAAATGGTAAACTAAAAACAGGGATTAGGGGTTAGGGATTAGTAAAGGCAATCCTTGACCCCAAAACCCTTTACTTTTAAGGAGGGGCGGAGCTATGGAGAGGGACGAATTAAAAGATAAGATTTTTGCCTTTATGGAAAAATATAAGGGCAAAAAGAAGCTAAAGGAAAAGGATGTTATAAAGGGAATTGCAGAAGAGACAGGCGTGCCTGCAGATGAAGCTAAAAAGGCCCTTAGGGAAATGATAGATGTTGGCAGGCTTATGTATTCTTACGGCGGAGGTTCAAGCTCTGTTGAAATCCCTTCTGAAGAGTATCTGAGAGAAAAAGGACTTATTAAATAAGTAAAGTAAGACAGTATTCAGAATACAGAATTCAGAATATATAAGAAAAGACGCTTTCCTCTATTCTGAATTCTGACTTCTGTATTCTATATTTTGTTGGAATGACTTAGAAAATCAATTGTTAAATCATAAAATCCCCCGTGTAGTTATATCCGCACTTCGCGGGAGCAGTGGTAAAACTCTCCTTTCCTTAAGCCTTGTTTCATTGTGGCGTGAGCAGGGCTTACATGTAACACCATTTAAAAAGGGCCCAGATTATATTGACGCCGGCTGGCTAAGTAGGGCGGCCGGCGGGCCTTGCTTTAATCTTGATCTCTTCATGATGAAGCCCCAAGAAGTATTGCATTCCTTTATTTCTCATACCCAAACTCCTATAAGCCTTGGATTTACAAACGAAGATGAAAATATTACCCTCCCCTTAATCCCCTCCCGTCAAGGGAGGGGAGGGGAATGGAATCGATCATATCCATGCGATGTAGATAATATAAAGTTCCCTCTCCCCTTGCGGGAGAGGGTTAGGGGGAGGGGGACGAAGCAACCTGCTAATATCGCAGTAATAGAAGGCAACCGCGGGCTCTATGACAGCATTGACCCTAAAGGCGCATACAGCACAGCCCGTCTTGCAAAACTGCTTAAAGCGCCTGTGATAATTGTAGTGGACTGCTCAAAGGTCACAACTACGCTCTCTGCCATGATTTTGGGATGTCAGAAGTTAGACCCTGAGGTTTCTATCAAAGGCGTTGTCCTCAATAATGTTGCCAACCCAAGGCAGGAGTCAGTTATACGCAGGGCAATAAAGAGAAACTGCGGGCTTCCTGTGGTGGGGGCTTTCCCTGTATTAAAGAAAGATCTCTTTCCTGAAAGACACATGGGGCTTACGCCTTCTCAGGAACATCGTGAGGTTGAAAAGGCGCTTTCAACGATTATTGAAATGGGGGAGAAGTATCTTGACCTTAAGGCTATCTGGAAGATTGCAAAATCAGCGCCGCCTTTAGAAGACAGCAACGAGTTGCGAGGAACGAGTTGCGAGCCTCAAAACTCAAAACTCAAAACCCAAAATTTAAAACTGGACTCGCCGCTTAAAGTTGGCGTCATCATAGATTCAGCGTTCCAATTCTACTACCCTGAAAATCTTGAAGAGCTTAAAAGAGGCGGTGCAGAGCTTATAACTATAAATGCCCTCAAGGATAAAAGACTACCGAAAATAGACGCCCTTTATATAGGCGGCGGGTTTCCAGAGACTCATGCAAAGGAGCTTGCTCAAAACAGAAGCCTTAGAAAAGATCTGCATGAGGCGGTTGAGCGCGGGCTTTCTGTGTATGCTGAATGCGGCGGCTTAATGTATCTTGGAGAGAGCCTGATTTTAAATAATAAGACTTATCCAATGGTCGGCGCATTGCCTTTAGTTTTTGCCGTAGAGAAAAAGCCGCAGGCGCATGGATACACAATTGTTAAGGTTGAGAGAGAAAATTCATACTTCAGAAAAGGCGCTGTCCTTAAGGGACACGAATTTCATTATTCACATGTAATTTCTTCTACTAATCCCCGATCCCCAATCCCCAACCCCCGCCTTTTCAACCCCCAACCCCTAATGCCTAATCCCCCTATTCGTTTTGCCTTCAAAATGAAAAGGGGCAAAGGAATAATGGACGGCATGGACGGCATTTGCTATAAAAATGTCCTTGCAACTTATACCCACCTTCATGCCCATGGAGTAAAGGAATGGGCAAAAGGGATTATAAGATGCGCAAGGAAGTTTTCTGTAGTTGCAAGGCAATCTTAAGCCTAATCCTTAAATAATTCTTTTAAGGTTCTTCCGTGAAGTGTGTGGATAAGCGCTGTCATTCCCGCAGTCCGTTAAGCCTGCCCTCGAAGTTAGTAATCGGGGGCGGGAATCCAGAATTCAGGTGCTTCCGGGAATTGTGTGAGCGAGCACCGTCATTCCCGCAGTCCTTTGAGCGGGAATCCAGTTTATTTATATGAAAAGATTTTTTGTCTATATCCTTTGCAGTAAACGAAACGGCACATTATACATAGGGGTTACATCAGACTTGATCAAACGTGTTTATGAACATAAGAACGATTTGGCAGAGGGTTTTACAAAGAGATATAAAGTCC
>JACQXF010000128.1 GCA_016208855.1 Nitrospirota bacterium
AGCCTGGGAGATAAATGGTCCTTCGGTATCAACCGGAGGCCATAGCATCCTTAATGAATATTTCCCAGTCAGACAGACAGGAAGCAGTAGTCTTTTGCAAATGGTGCCTCTCAAAAGAGAGACCCATAAGGAGGACACAAGACTGTCTTTCCTGCTTAAAGACTCGTACTAACGATTATAAACTTCTTTACCCATTCCTATGGGTGAGGATTATACCAGGAGGTATCTTATGCCAATAGAAGGCCTAAGAAGAATTGACGCAAACCGCCTTGAGATTCCCAAAAACTACAAGGCAGGGATGAGGACAAACGGAATAATATTTGTTGATGAAGTGCTTGAGAAAGGACTTGAGACAGGCGCCATAGAACAGGTTGCAAATGTAGCGACACTGCCCGGCATCGTAGGCTCATCCCTTGCCATGCCAGATATTCACACAGGCTATGGATTTACCATAGGGGGAGTCGCTGCCTTTGATATACATGACGGCGTTATCTCGCCGGGCGGCGTAGGATATGATATAAATTGAGGGGTACGCCTTCTGAGGAGCAATCTCCGCAGGCAAGAGATTATCCTTAGAGTCAAAGACCTCGTGGAGGTCTTATACAACAATATCCCGACAGGCGTAGGCTCTAAGGGTAAGCTCCGCCTTGGCTCAGAAGACGAAAGGCAGTTATTGCTAAAAGGCGCTCGCTGGGCTGTTGAAAAGGGCTTTGGAGACAAAGAAGACCTTCTTCATACAGAATCAGGCGGATGCATTGAAGGCGCAGACCCTGACTTGATAAGCAAAAAGGCTTATGAAAGAGGAAGGGCACAGCAGGGAACTCTCGGCTCAGGCAATCACTTTACAGAGATACAATATGTAGATGAGATTCATGAGGAAAAGATTGCAGCAAGGCTCGGGTTATTTAAAGACCAGATTACCGTAATGATTCACACAGGCTCAAGGGGCTTTGGGCATCAGGTATGTACAGATTTTCTTGAGGTAATGGCAAAAGCTGTGCAGAAATATAAGATAGATCTGCCGGACAAGGAACTCGCCTGCGCCCCTTTTAACAGCCCGGAGGCTCAGGACTATCTTGCGGCAATGAGGGCTGCTGCCAATTATGCATGGGCAAACAGGCAATGCATTATGCACTGGGTAAAGGAATCATTTATGCAGACTCTTAATGCCTCTCCAACGGCATTGGGGATGAGCCTCATATACGATGTAGCACATAACATTGCAAAGGTAGAGGAGCATACGATAAACGGCAGGAAAAGAAAACTCGTAGTCCACAGAAAGGGCGCAACAAGGGCGTTTCCGCCGGGACATCCTGAGCTTCCTCTGGCATACAAGGATTTGGGGCAGCCTGTCTTAATCCCCGGAGACATGGGGAGGGCATCATTTGTGCTTATTGGCACAGAGAAGGCGATGCAGGAGACCTTCGGCTCAACATGCCACGGCGCTGGCAGGGTGATGTCAAGGCATCAGGCAATAAGAAGGGCAAAAGGAAGGGCTATATACAGGGAGATGGAGGATATGGGCATAATTGTAAGGTCTGCAGGAAGGGAGACGCTTGCAGAGGAGATGCCTGAGGCGTATAAGGACATATCAAATGTAGTTGATGTTGTGCATAATGCAGGCATATCAAAAAAGGTGGCGAAGTTAAGGCCCATAGGGGTTATAAAAGGATGAAGGAGCAGAGGCGGCAAAGATACCTTCAAAACCCTACAATTGCAATAAATTTTATATGACTTTTTACTTTAAAAAGTGTTGTACTGTATGTTTAAACGCATACAGTATGTTCTTTAAAGGTATTGCAAGGTAGGTTTTCTCAGGCATCTCTGCCGCCTCTGCAGGATATATTACAATGGTAAACCTTATAGAAAGATTCTTTAATTATCTTACAGTAGAAAAGGGGCTTTCCCAAAATACCCTTGCCTCCTATAGAAACGATATTAAGAAGTTCCAGGAATATCTTATTAAAGAAAAGGGCAAGGAGATTCCTAACTTCAAAAAGGCTGACATTATCTCATACCTGAACCATCTTAGAGACCTTGGCAATCAGACCCCTACGATAGCAAGAAATATCTCTGCCCTCAGGGGGCTTTGCAGGTTCTTTCTTCTGGAAAAAATATTAGATGAAGACCCAATAGAAAACCTGAGCACCCCTAAAGGATGGAAGCATCTCCCGAAGGTTATGGGGCAGGATGATGTCTTCACCATGATAGAAAAGCCGGCAGGCAGCAAGTTCTCGCTTCGCGACAGGGCGCTGCTTGAACTTCTCTACTCCTCAGGGCTAAGGGCAAGCGAGGCTATCAGCTTAAAAACAGAGGATATAAACTTTGAGGCTGGTTTTATAAGCGTTACCGGCAAAGGCTCTAAGGAAAGAATTGTGCCTGTTAGTGAGAATACAATAGAAACAATAAAGAAATATATTGATGAGTTACGGCCTAAGTTTCTTAAAAAAAAGACAAGCCCTTATCTCTTTATTGCAAAAGGCGGAAAGCCAATGACAAGGCAGAGATTGTGGCAGTTGATTAAGCTATATGCCAAAGATATTTCGGGAGACGTCTCACCCCATACGCTAAGACACTGCTTTGCAAGTCATCTCCTCGAGGGAGGCGCAGACCTGAGGGCATTGCAGAAGATGCTTGGGCATTCAGACATATCAACAACCCAAATATATACAAAAGTAACGCCTGACAGACTAAAGAAAGTCCATAAAGAATATCATCCGCGCGGATAACGCCAAAAACCCCTTGTAAACAACGCAAATCATGGATATAATGTGAACATGAAAAAGACAGGGTTTAAGTGGCAAAGGGTTCAAGCGATCAAGTGCAGAATGAATCTTTTTCACTTGAACCCTTGAATCATCGAACCCTTTTTGTAACTAAACGGAAGAAGAACCAGCTAATAATTATTACTTTTGGAGGATATTTATGCTGAAAAAGGTTGAGATAGAAAATCTTTATCACTGCTGTGAGCCTTCTGAATTTCCATTTAAGACAACAGAAGATATCCCCCCTTTAAAGGAAACTATTGGTCAGGAAAGGGCATTGAGGTCTTTAGACTTTGGGCTTGAAATGGACATGTCTGGTTTTAATATCTATATACTTGGTGAAAGCGGCACAGGCAAGATGACCACAATCAGAACTATCCTTGAGAAGAAGGCAATGGATGAGCCTATCCCTGATGATTGGTGCTATGTCTATAGCTTTGATAATCCTGATGCACCGGCTGCCCTGAACCTGCCGCCCGGGACTGGAGTGACATTTCAGAAGGATATGGATGAGTTAATAGCGGTTCTCAGGCAGGAAATTCCAAAGGTCTTTGAGTCAAAAGAGTATGAAAGACAAAAGACAAAAACCCTTGAGGAGTTTCAGAGCAAGCAAAAAAACCTTTTTGCAGACCTCGAGCAGGAGGTAAGAGAAAAGGACTTCTCCCTAAGAAAGACTGTAAGCGGGCTCGCCCTGGTTCCTGTCAAAAAAACAGGTGAATCTTTAAGCGAAGAAGAGTATGAAGGTCTTGACCCTAAGGTCAGAAAAAGGATAGAGGAGATAGGCAAACAGCTTCAGGAAAGACTTGATGACGTCATAAGGATTATCCGGGAGGAAGAAAAAAATATTAAAGAAAGAATTATCAGGCTCGAAAGAGAGGCTGTGCTTTCTGCAATTGGCCATAGAATTGATGAGTTTAAAATCAAGTATAAAGAGTTTCAAAAAATAACAACCTATCTTGAGGATGTCAAGGAAGACATCCTTGAACACCTTGAAGACTTTAAGGCGCAGGAAGAGGCGCCTCAGGTATTGCCATTTATGAAGGGGATGAAGCAGGAGCCTTCATTCGTAAGATACTCTGTTAATGTGCTTGTAAACAATAAAGATACAAAAGGCTCGCCTGTTGTAATAGAGAGCAATCCCACATATTACAACCTCTTTGGAAGGGTTGAACACAAGCTTCAGTATGGAATGGCGATAACTGACTTCAGTATGATAAAGGCAGGCTCCCTGCATAAGGCAGCCGGCGGCTACCTCGTAATAGACGCACTTGACCTCCTTAAAAATATCTTTGCCTACGACGCACTAAAGAGGACAATCAAGGATAACAAGATCAGATTAGAAGATGTATGGGAACAGTACCGCCTTATCTCAACAGTAACCCTCAGACCCGAGGCAATACCATTTAATGTAAAAATCGCATTAGTAGGCAATCCGTGGCTTTATTACATGCTTTATAATCTTGATGAAGAATACAGGGAGCTCTTTAAGGTAAAGGCTGACTTTGAAAGCCGCATGGAGAGGGATAAAGAAAACACGCTTAAATATGCAGGCTTTGTGCGCACCATATGCGAAAGCAAAGGACTGCTGCCTTTTGACAGAAGCGGGGTGGCCAAGGTAGTAGAGTATGGGTCAAGGCTTGCGGAACACCAGAGAAAGCTTTCTGCAAAATTCAGTGAAATTGACGATATCCTAAGGGAGGCAGATTACTGGGCAAGGAAGGACAATAGCAAAGTAGTGACATCCGCACATATTGATAAGGCCTGGGAGGAGAAAGACTATCGCCATAGCAAGATTGAAGAAAAGATGCAGGAGGCGATAGAGGAAGGGACAATCCTTGTAGATACCAAAGGCGCTGTGGCAGGGCAAATTAACGGCCTTTCAGTGCTTGACCTCGGAGATTACAGATTTGGAATGCCTTCAAGGATTACTGCCAGGACCTATGCAGGCAAGGCAGGGATTGTAAATATAGAAAGAGAGACAAAGATGAGCGGCAAAATTCACGAAAAGGCCATACTTATCCTTACTGCCTATCTCGGAGGGAAATACGCCATAAAACGCACTCTCAGCCTGTCTGCATCTTTGACATTTGAGCAATTATACGGAGAAGTGGAAGGTGACAGCGCTACCTGCGCAGAGGTATATGCGCTTCTCAGCAGTATATCAGAAGTGCCACTAAAACAGTCTATCGCCATAACAGGTTCTATGAATCAGCACGGCGAGGTTCAACCAATAGGCGGGGTTAATGAAAAAATAGAGGGATTTTTCAAGGTCTGTAAAATATCGGGATTTGACGGCACGCAGGGCGTAATAATACCAAGCAGAAACATCAAGAACCTGATGCTTAAAAATGAAGTAGTTGCTGCAATCAGGGAAGAAAAATTCAATATACATGCCATTGATAATATAGAAGACGGCATAGAGATACTTACAGGAATGCCTGCTGGTAAACTTCAGCCTGACGGAACCTATCCCGAAGGCACGCTCAATTTTATTGTCTCTAAAAAACTGGAAGAACTCTCAGCGGTTCTGAAAGAAAAGAAAGAAGAGGAGAAGAATAAAGACAACAATAAATAATGAAAAAATTCCTTAGGCTTATTGAGGCCCTTCTTTTTCTTTTTGTAGTTCTTCTTCTTGGCATTCTCCCGCGAAGCATCTCCCTTAAGACAGGCGAGACCCTCGGATTGCTGATGTTTCTAATGCTTAAGAGCAGGAAAGGCATCGCCCTGAAAAATATAGAGATAGCACAAAAGGGAGGCCTCAAGCTTCCCTCTGAACCTGAGCATATAGTACGCCTTAATTTTATAAATCTTGGCAGGTCTGTTTCGGAACTCTCGATGCTCTCTATCGGCAGGACCGCTATAATGAACGACATTGTCTTTGAAGGGCTTGAGCGCTATCAAGCTGCAAAAAACAAAAACAAGGGAGCAGTACTTATTACAGGGCATTGCGGAAACTGGGAGCTGCTCGCCCTCGCTGCCTCGTGGAAAGGCATCCCCGTATCCCTTATAGCCCGTCAATTAAATAATCCATATATCAATAAGTTTATTGAAGGCTTAAGGACAAGATTTGGAAACAGGGTAATCTACAAAAAAGGAGCTGTCAGGGAAATCCTTGGCACAATTAAAGACAATGGC
The DNA here is from genome assembly GCA_016208855.1 of Nitrospirota bacterium. GTDB lineage: Bacteria > Nitrospirota > Thermodesulfovibrionia > UBA6902 > DSMQ01 > JACQXF01. The sequence goes on from JACQXF010000128.1 coordinate 5,901, forward strand.
ACTGTAGGAATACTTATTGATCAGAGCGTCTTAGAGGATGAGGCTGTTGTAATAGAGTTTTTTGGAGAAAAGGTCTATGCCATGAAGACCCCTGCCCTGCTCTCAATAAAAACAGGCGCAGCGATAGTTCCTGCATTCATTAACTATATTGGAGACGGCAAACACCGCATCTGGTGCGGTAAAGAGATACCGCTAAAAATTACAGGGGATATGGAGAATGATCTGATCTATAATACTCAGGCATTCTCTGACTATGTAGAAAAATACATAAAGGAAAATCCCTCAGAGTGGCTCTGGATTCACAGGAGATGGAAATTGAGTCATGGCAGAAAATATTAAAAAAATTTTAATCCGCGGCGTAAACTGGATCGGCGATGCCGTAATTACAACGCCTGCAATAAAGGCTGTAAAAAAAGCATTCCCTGATGCAAATATAAGCATCCTTGTAAGACCGTGGGTGGCAGAGCTCTTCCACGGGAGTCCTGATATAGACGAGATTATTCTATATGAAGACAAGTTCAATACCATTACCGGAAAATTCAGGCTTGCACAGATATTACGCCAAAAGAACTTTGACATGGCGATACTACTTCAGAATGCCTTTGACGCTGCGCTCATTGCATGGCTTGCTGGGATACCTAAGAGAGTAGGATACAGCATGGATGCGAGAGGCTTTCTGCTTACAAAGGCAATACCTGTAAAAGGCACAGAACATAGAGCACAGAACTCAGAGCACAGACAGAAAAGACATCAGGTTTATTATTATCTAAACTTATTAAAAGAGGCTTTCAATATAGATGCAGAGGATATAGAGCCTTCAATACATCTCAAAAAAGAAGAAATTCATGAGGCAAGGGGTTTCCTTAATTCAAAATTCAAAACTCAAAATTCAAAACTCCTAATCGCTATCAATCCCGGCGCTGCTTACGGCTCTGCAAAGAGATGGAAACCGGATAGGTTCGCTGAATTAATAAGAAGAATTATTGAAGAACTGAATGGAAATGTTATCCTTTTTGGCAGCAAGTCAGAAGTTGAGATAGCAGATGATATCTTAAATAAATTTACTTCTTGTCACTCGTCACTCGTTACTCGTCACTTGTTAAATATGGTGGGCAAAACATCCTTGAGGCAGCTTGCAGCTCTGATATCAGAATGCGACGCATTTATAACAAACGACTCAGGGCCGATGCATATAGCCTCTGCCTTACCTGTTCCTGTTGTGGCAATATTTGGTTCAACAGACCCTCATGAGACAGGCCCACTCGGGAAAGGCCACAGTATAGTATGCAAACAGCTTTCCTGCAGTCCATGCCTTGAGCGTGAATGCCCTAAAGGGCATCTAAAATGTATGGAAGAGATTACTGCTGACGATGTCTTTAATGCCTTAAGGGATATCCTGCCAAAAGAAAAGGCGGTATTTTTAGACCGTGACGGCACGCTTATTGAGGATGCAGGATATTTAAATACATTTGACAAGCTTAAGATATTCCCTGATGTGTTAGATGCAATTAAGAGACTGAAGTCAGCAGGCTTTAAGCTCATAGGCATAACAAACCAGTCAGGCATTGCAAGGGGCATTGTAGATGAAGGGTTTGTTAGAGAATCAAATGCATACCTTCAAAAGACTCTCGGCATAGATGCATTTTACTACTGCCCTCACCATCCTGACGACAACTGCCTGTGCAGAAAGCCGGAGCCCCTGCTTCTCAGAAAGACAAGGCTTGAGCATGGCATAAACCTTAAAATATCCTATGTAATAGGAGATAAAGAAATAGACATTATGCTTGCAAGACAAACCGGCGCTAAAGGGATTTTAGTTAAAACAGGCGAGGCTAACGACTCGTCAGATGCAGATTTTATTGCAGAGAATTTTAAAGATGCCGCAGATTGGATACTTAATCAACTCTCTTCCCAGTGACTCTCAAAGACCTTCCTAAAATGAAACCCGTAAATCGCAAGTGTTATTGAGAGCGGAAAAAGGTTCGGACGCCTTAAAATAGTCCATATGAGCAGTTTCCAGTACTGAAATCTCTCTTTCCCTATTACGCCAAGAATTACCGTAGACTTAAAAAAAGCCTGAAGGTGCATAAACTTAAAATGAAACGCCCTTTTTTGCTGCAGGGGCTGGTATTCTCTCAGGAATGTCCTTACCCTTGCATAGTATTGTTTAGGAGAGTAAAGACCTTCAAGGATTTTCTTGTAACCGCTGACAAGCGTCTCTTTGTGCATCTTAGGGATAAAGTTAATAGAGCAGTCTGTGTTATCCCCGGTGACATCTTTTACCAGCCTGTTTTCCTCCTTAAGGCGATGATAAAGCTTTGTGCCGCGAAGCGCATTCAATAAGCCTACCATTGCAGTGACAATTCCGCTTTCCTGAATGAACTTAATCTGCGACTGAAATATTGACGGCGGGTCATTATCAAAGCCTACAATGAATCCGCCCTGAACCTCAAAGCCAAACTGCTGAATCTTCTTTACAGAGCCTATCAAATCCCTCTTTTTGTTTTGAGCCTTGCTGCATTCAGCCAAGCTGTCTTCATTTGGAGTCTCTATACCGATAAAGACTGTATCAAACCCTGCCTTTGCCATAAGCGTCATAAGTTCTTCATCATCAGAGATATTTATAGACACCTGCGTAAGAAACGAGAACGGGTATCTCCTCTTTTCCATCCATTCTATGATTGCGGGAAGAATTTCCTCTTTTAATTTCTTCTTATTCCCAATAAAGTTATCATCAACAAAGAATACGCCGCCGCGCCAGCCATGCGAATATATTGCCTCAAGCTCAGCTACCACCTGTTCTTTTGTCTTTGTGCGCGGGGCATGCCCATAGAGCATAGTTATATCGCAGAACTCACAGTTAAACGGACAACCCCTTGAATACTGTATGTTTACAGTAGCGTACTTCTTCATCTCAAGGATGCTCCAGTCAGGGGCCGGTGTTTCCTTTACATCTGCCCATTTGTTTCCTGCCGTGTACATACGCTTTGCACAGCCGTTTTTTAAGTCCTCTATGAAAGGAGCAAGGGTAACCTCTGCCTCGTTAAGCACCAAATGGTCAACATCAGGAAAATCCTCATGACAGCTTGTAAAATAGGGCCCGCCTGCAGCAACCTTTACGCCTAATATTTTACATCTGTCAATAACTTCCCTTACAGATTTTTTCTGCACAGACATGGCGCTTAGAAATACAATATCCGCCCATTTCAGGTCTTTGTCCTCGAGCTCCCTTACATTCATATCAATAAGCCTCTTTTGCCAGTCCTTGGGAAGCATTGAGGCAACAGTCAGCATCCCAAGCGGAGGAACGCTTGCCTTCTTGGAGATAAACTTTATGGCGTGCTTAAAGCTCCAGAACGTATCAGGATATTTTGGGTAAACAAGGAGTACTTTCATTTTAAATCTCTCTCCACTTTTAGAAATTCTATATCTACATAAGGAAATTGTCAATATAATTAATACTTGGAGTTTCCTGAGTTTTTATCCAAACTCAAAGAGGAGTTGGAAATCATCGATGCCAGCAGGGGATAATCCTCGTAATGCTGTCTTGTCAGGGAACAGGAGATTGTAAATACCATCGGCTATAGCGTAATTGAAGAAAC
>JACQXF010000129.1:0-4207 GCA_016208855.1 Nitrospirota bacterium
TTCCGGGAAGTATGTGGATAAGCGCTGTTATTCCCGCAGTCCGTTGAGCCTGCCCTCGAAGTTAGTAATCGGGGGAGGGAATCCAGACAGCTAAAGAACTGGATGCCCGATTAAGAACCCCCGATTACGACATTCGAGGGCAGGCTTCGGGCATGACGTTTAATTTATGTGTCTTTACTTATGAACTCATTAGTAAGGTATATGAAAGGCTAAAGGCAGCAGACCTGCCCGAGAAAGCCGCTAAAGAAATCGCCGAAATTATCAAAGATACAATAGAAGACCGCCTTGTTACAAAAGAATACCTTGACGTCCGTCTTGCTGAAGTTAAGATTGATATTATCAAATGGGTTGCGGGTATGTTAGTTGCACAGGCAGCCCTCATCGCGGCATTAGTTAAACTTTTTGGATAATTCGTTTCCTAAACTGAATTCACAATCTCCCCTGCGATATCTTCAATCGGCAGAATCTTATCTGCTATGCCTGCGTCAACAACCGCCTTGGGCATACCGTAGACAACACAGGTCTCCTCATTTTGTGCAAATATCCTGCCGCCTGTATTCTTTAATGATACAAGCCCTTTTAGCCCATCATTGCCCATTCCGGTAAGAATTACGCCGAGCGCCCTGCCAGGGAAAATTTCCGCTGCAGACAACATCAGGGCATCTACAGAGGGGCGATAGATAAAATCCTCTTTGTTCTCTGAAATAGTGATAATTGTCTCAAGCCCGCGCTGCCTTTTCAGGCGCATATGTCCTCTTCCAGGAGCTATAAATACAACACCCGGCTTTAACAGCTCTCCTTCTTCAGCCTCTTTCACTGTAATCTCGCTAAGCTGATTGAGCCTCGCGGCAAAAGGCCCTGTAAAGCTTGGGGGCATGTGCTGGGCTATCACAATCGGCACAGGGAAATTCTGCGGCAAAAGCGGGATTATATCCTGAAGGGCCTTTGGCCCTCCTGTTGATGTGCCTATTGATACTAAACCTATTCTTCTTTCCCCGGTTGTCCTCTTCACAACAGGCCTTGGGGCCTCATAAGGCTTGCCTGTAATGACTCTGGACGGTCTTTTTATTCTTCCTTTATTTGCTATGGCCTTTATTTTATCAACTAACACATCCCGTATCTTAACGATATTCACTGAAAGCTCGGAGATGTTTTTAGGGATAAAGTCAACTGCGCCAAGCTCAAGGGCTTCAAGCGTTGCCTTTGCCCCGTCAGTAGTCAGGGAACTAACCATGATAACAGGGGTTGGATTTTTTGCCATTATATGTCGTCAACAATAAGAACTTTTATCATGTTACCTTGCCCTATTCATAAGTTTTGGTTCTTCATGTTTTTGTGTGGGTAGTTACTTCCCCTCCCTTGAGGGGAGGGGATTGAGGGGAGGGTGATCTTTTTCTGAGGCCTTTTGCAAGGTGCGTTAACCCTTTTGCCATTGATTTAATCACCCTCTCCCTACCCTCTCCCCTCAAGGGAGAGGGACTTTACCCACTCAGTTTGAGAAAGAACCCTAATAAATTTAAGATGCTAATTGTTAATTTTGCATTTTGCAATGTCTTGCATCCTTTTACAACCTTATCCTGTCTAACGAACATCTACAGACGGACTTTGCATAATCTGCTCCTTAATAACATCAAGAAACCTGCTTAACTTGCCCAAATCCTCAAACCTGAGTTCAGGATAAACAACTGACAGCTCCCCTGCCGCAATGCTGTCTTTTAAGATATCAATTAAGGCGCTTACAACATTTCTGTCAAAGGCCTTGTCAATGTCAGTATAAAGTATATCCACCGACTCTTCTAAGGGCATAGCCTTTCTATACGGGCGCTCTGATGTAAGCGCATCAAACACATCAGCCACGGCAGTAATCCTTGCCGGAACCGATATCTTATCGGCTGAGAGGCCAAAGGGATATCCCTTGCCGTCAAGCCTCTCATGATGATGCACTGCGGCATTCGTTATAAATTCAGACAGCTTTATCGGCTGAAGTATCTTCCATGTGAAGAGGGGGTGTTTCTTTATGGTGCTGTACTCGCTGTCTGTCAGCTTTCCTTTTTTTCTCAAAACCTCTCCTGGTATTCCTATCTTTCCTACATCATGCAGGTATGCTGCAATCTCTATATCCGAAACAGCGTCTTCAGGAAGGTTCAGTTTTTTTGCTATATCCATTGAATACCTTGCAACCCTGAATGAATGGCCGTGCGTGTAAGGGTCCTTTGCGTCTATTGCAGCAGCCAGCGCCTTTACCGTGTTCAGATAAAGTCCTTTCAGGTTATCGTAGAGCCTCAATATTTCAACGGCAGATGAGATGCTCTTGTCAATTATGGCTGCAAACTTCTTTTCGTAGGCAGTAAAAAACCTCTTATCAGGCCGCCTGAAAAAGGCAACAGAGCCGATAGAGCCGTCTTTTACATTTACAGGTGATGCAATCACAGAGACACCGTCTTTTAAGGTGCTCAGGACGCTGTCTTCTTTTTTGGCCGCTATGCTGAATATATCTTCTGCAAGCATCCTCTGTGCCTCTTCCTTTGAAAGATTATAGGTTATGGTAAGGTCATCGCTGTCAGACGGCTTAACGCTGATAAATCCGTAATCAGCCTTGATCTTCTTTGAAATCTCATGTACTGTCAGCTCACAAAAATCTCTGAGGCTATTTATCCCTCTCATCTTTTTTGTAAGCTGGGAGAGGAAATTAATCTGCTCTGATAATCCGATTATTTCGCTGCTCATCTGTCCTATCTCTATCTCTCTTTGAAGCAGCGTATTTATGGCTGTAATTTGGAGACTTATCAGCGCTTCGGCGTCAACAATCAGCTTCTCGCTGTCTGCCGTGCACATAAGGCCGCCGATGTTTTCTGTGAAGTCAAAGGGATAAAATTTCTTTACCGCCAACTGCGGATTGCGGACTGCGAAATCAGGATTTACCTCTACAGTCCTCCCTTCGCTATCCAATACGCACGCACTTATCCCATTAGATTTATTTAGAAAATCAATCATCTGCTCTAAAAAAGCCGTATCAGGCATGTAGTCAGTTATATTTGCCATGGTTTTAGTTGTGGTTTTTTCTCATTTTGTGTGGGTAGTTACTTCCCCTCCCTTGAGGGGAGGGGATTGAGGGGAGGGTGTCCTATGAAGCCTCTGCCTTATTACTTCAAGAACTCCGCCTGTATTTGCCATTGATTTAATAACCCTCTCCCTACCCTCTCCCCTTAAGGGAGAGGGACTTTACCCACTCAGTTTGAGAAAGAACCAGTTTATTTATCTTCATCATTCCTTGTTTTTTAATACATTCCTCACAACCTCAAGCAGTTCGTCCTTATCCACAGGCTTATTTATAAAGCCGTCTGCGCCTGCATTTTTAGCCCTCTCTATATCTTCTTCGCTTCCAAGTGATGTAAATATAATCACGGGGATCCGGGCAGTAGAGGGGTCGGACTTTATCAGACTTGTTGCTTCAAAGCCGTTCATTACCGGCATCTCAATATCCATAATGATAAGGGCAGGCCCCCACGTCTTTGCCATTTCATGGCCCTTCTTGCCGTTTTCTGCCTTCAGAACCTTGTAGCCTGCCTCACTAAGTATCTGCGCAGCGATACGGTGTATCATTAATGAGTCGTCTACTAATAAAATTATTGGTTTCATAGTTTACTTAAAGGGTACAAGGATTCAAGGATTCAAGGGTTCGAGGGTTCAAGCGTTTATTTTCTAAGGATTTAATAAGCGCTTTGAGCATCCTTTCAACCTCTCCTATATCATCCTGAAGTTTTTTAAAATCTTTTGCTTTAATGTATCCTAAATCTCCAGATAACAATATCTGAGTCTCTAATTCACAACTTGAACCGTATGCCATATACAACAATCGAATATAATCTGGAGTTGTTTTTCTTCCGTATCCTTCTGCTATATTTGATGGAATTGATAATACTGACCTTCTTATCTGTGATGTTAAGCCGTATCTTTCTTCATTTGGAAATTCCCTTGTTACTCTATATACCTCTAAACATAGTTGATAAGATTTTTGCCAGACTTTTAGTTCTTTATAATTCGTAAGCATTTCACTTGACCCCTTGAACCCTTGAACCCTTTCTCAGCTTGATAGTCTTTGCATTTCACTTGACCCCTTGAACCCTCGAACCCTTTCTCAGCTTGATAGTCTTTGCATTTCACTTGACCCCTTGAACCCTCGAACCCTTTCTCAGCTTAATAGTCT
>JACQXF010000129.1:4212-7765 GCA_016208855.1 Nitrospirota bacterium
CCCCTTGAACCCTCGAACCCTTTCTCAGCTTGATAGTCTTTGCATTTCACTTGACCCCTTGAACCCTCGACCCCTTGAACCCTTTCTTTACTTCGCTCCATTTAAACTAAAGACCGCCACATTACTCCTGAGCTTCTCCACCTCTGCCGTAATCTGCGCTATAGCCCTTGATGTCTCCTGCGCTGCAGAGGATGTATTGTTTGAAATCTGGGATACTCCCTGAATATTTGAGGCTATGTCATCTGATGTAGCTGACTGCTCTTCCACTGCGGTAGCTATCTGCGCAATCATGTCATTAACCTTGTTTACATTAGATATAACATTATCAAAGGACTCGTTCAGTTTATCCATAGACACAACAGCCTGCTCAGAGCCCCTTAGTATGTCTTCTATGATTGTCCTTATCTCAGCCGACGCCTTTGTTGTGCGCTCTGCAAGTTTTCTTACCTCTTCAGCAACCACCGCAAAGCCCTTCCCCTGCTCGCCTGCATTGGCTGCCTCTATAGCCGCGTTAACAGCGAGCAGGTCTGTCTTATTTGCTATGTCATTTATAAAGCTGATTACCTCGCCTATCTTCCTGCTCTTTTGTTCCTGTGAATTTATTATGGAGACAGTATCCTTAACAACCACCGAACTGTCATTTACTATCTTATGAACCTGCTTTGAGAGCTCAGATGCATTGGCGGTTGATTTTGCTATGTCAGAGACTGTGGCTGTCATCTCATCAGCGGCAGTGGCAACTGCTGCGGTCTGTCCTGCCTGTGTGCCAATGTCTCCTACTATCTTCTCTATCTCCCCGGAAAGTACGCCTGCAGACGATGAGACGCCGGATGCGGCGGTGGATATGCTTCCAAGCGACTTCTTAAACTCAGAGACCATAGTATTTATGGATTCTGCAAGCATGCCAATTTCGTCTTTGCCTTTATAATCTATATTTACCCTGAGGTCGCCTTTGGATATGTCGGAGACTTTTCCATTAAACTCTGATATGGGTTTAAAGAGAATGGCGCTAAACACTATTGAAACTGCTGCCACAATCACCGCTGTCACAAGGTCAAACACTATGCGAGTTGTGTTTGTGCCTGCCGCAATGTTTGAAATAACAAGAAGCAGCAGAAGCGATATAACCACAGGCACTGCCGTCTTCCATTTTAAGGATATGTTGTTAAGATTCATTTAAACCCCTCCTTCTAAGTTTTAAGTGGTTCTTTCTCATTTTGTGTGAGTAGTTCCTTCCCCTCCCTTGAGGGGACTTTACCCGCTCAGTTTGAGAAAAAACCTTTTTAATTTTGAGTTATGAATTTTTAGTTTTTAGTTAAGAACTCAAAACTCAAAATTCAAAATTTCAATTGCCGCTCACCTTAAACTTTGTTGTAGAATCCCTTAGTACTGACGTTATATCTGTAAGCCTGCTGATCTCACTCAATACGTCATGCGACATGTTCATTATATTATTCGCTATATGTGATGTGTCAGCTATGTTGTTTGTGATTTCATCAGTGGTTGCTGACTGCTCCTCTACTGCTGTGGCAATCTGTGTAATCATGTCATTTGCTGTGCTTACATTTGTCATAACACCGTCAAAGGATTTATTCAGTTTGTCCATGGACGCCACAGCCATCTTTGAGCCCTTTTGTATATCCTCTATTATCTTGGTAATCTCCTGAGACGCTGTTGTAGTCTTCTCTGCAAGCTTTCTTACCTCCTCAGCCACCACTGCAAAGCCCTTCCCTTGCTCTCCTGCATTGGCTGCCTCTATTGCGGCGTTTACAGCGAGTAAATCAGTCTTATTTGCTATATCATTTATAAAGCTTATTACCTCGCCTATCTTTTTGCTTTTCTCTCCCTGGGCATAGACTACCGAAGAAGTCTCTCTTACAACATCTGCGCTGTCATTGACCGCTTTATGAACCTCTCTTGACAGCTCAGATGCGTTGGTTGCAGACTTGGCTATATCTGTAACCGTTGCTGACATCTCTTCAGATGCTGTGGCTATCTGGGCTGCATGGTCAGACTGTCTCTTTGCTCCGTTTACCGTCTCTTCTGATTTTACTCTGAGGGCGTCTACCACAAAGGCGACATCATTGGACGATTTAAGGATATTGCCTATAATCCCGCTGACTGATTTAGCCATTTTATCCATGCCCTGCAAGATTACCCCTATCTCGTCTTTGTTTTCAGCCTTTATATCTATGGTGAGGTCTCCGTTGGCTATGCTCTGCATTGACTTATTGGCAATAGAGAGAGAGCGTTTAATGCCCTGAATGAGAAGATAACTAACGACTGTAATCAGGGCGCATACAAGGATTGATAATCCAATGGTAATTGTATTTGTCTGAGCAGTGATTTTATTTACTGAGCTGATTGCCTTCTCCTGCTCGCCTGCAGCAATTGTAACGGCCTTCTTGCTCTGGGCTGCCTGTTTTAAAACAATCTGCTTTAACTGCTCTGTTGACTGCAGCGCCTTCTCGCGCATGCTTATTTGACGCCGTATCTTTGCAATTGTGCCGCTGCCCCCGAGCAATGCCTCCTTGACTGAATCTAAAAGGCCTTCTGCTGACTTGAGTATCTTTACATCCTCGGTAATATCAATAGGTAATTTTTTAAGAAGCCTCTCAATAGTGCCCTTTGACTGTGTAATCTTTTCAAAACCCTTCTTTATCTCTGCCTCAATTTGCTCTATATCTTTTAGAGAATTAGCGGTAAAGACCCTCGTAGATAAACCCTCTAATGTCAGGCCTATAGCAACAATCTCGTTGTTGCTTATTAGTATGTTATTTGCAAGGTAAGCCTGTGTAGCCGCAGCTTCCTGATTCTTACCCTGACTCTGTATTGCCGTTTGCAATGAGTCTATATCTTTAGCCTTCAGTGAAATCTTCTTCAATTCCTCCATTGCGCCCATCAAGGTTGCCTGACGGTTAAGCTGGAGCTCCTGTATCTTTACTTCTAATTCTCTAAGTTTGTTCTTTGTTTCCTGAAGTTTCTGGGTAATCGCCTTATTTGCATGAACTGCCTCTGCCTCTGCAGAGAGCCTTGCCTCTACAGCCTGAAAGAGAACGCCTGATATTCTATTTAACTCCTGATATGTCTCTGTCTTTACATTCTGGGAGAGTGTCTCAAGCGCAGCCTGGACATTTTTAACCTCAGATATGGAGCCTTCAGCCTCTGAGCGGTAGCTCTTATACTCCTCTTTACTGTTTGAGGCGCTGACCTTAATAAGAGAGGCTATTGCAGACTGTATCGCCCTCTGAAATTCAAGGCTTTTTGTCTGAAAAGGGGTGCTCTGCTCTGTAAGATAGGCAAGCTTATCCTTGATAAACTTCATCCCTGCAACGCTCGTTATAGCAACAGCGCAAATTCCTACGATGACAGCAAGGACATTTAATGTAAGTTTAGTTTTTATAGTCATGTCTTTTGTGTTTGTTGTTATATGTGTCTTTCAACTAAAAACTGGTTCTTTCTCATTTTGTGTGGGTAGTTACTTCCCCTCCCTTGAGGGGAGGGGATTGAGGGGAGGGTTTACAAGGTGCGTTAACCCTTTTGCCATTGATTT
>JACQXF010000129.1:7780-30518 GCA_016208855.1 Nitrospirota bacterium
TTACATTCTCATATTATTATGTGAACTAATTATCTCTTCTGCATTTATCAATAGAGTAATTCTGTCATTGAATATAAGAGAGCCGCACACTGCATTCATGCCTTCGTTATCCCTGCTTATGGATGACTCTTCTATTCTTCTTATTCCAAGCAGTCTTCCTACTAAAAGACCGGCCTCCATGCCTTTATCAGTCAGTATTATCATGTAGTAGCTGTCAAACTCCCTTTGCACAGGGACGTTCGTAATAGAATGGATGGTGTTTAAAGGCATTATCTTTCCTTTATACCTTATCCTCAGCCTGCCGCCAATCTCTTCAATATCTCTTTTTTGTATAAGCTCTATCTCTTTAATGTTTCTTGCGGCAATGGCATACTGCTCTGTGTCAAGATTATCCACCAGAACAACATTTATGGAGCCGTCATTAATATGCAGATCTTCCAAGGCATCAGATGTTTCGCCTTCTAACTGAGCGTCTGAGGCCCTTGATAATTTTATCAGCACATCAACATCAAGTATAAATGTAATGGCGCCGTCTCCTAAGATAGTGGCTCCGGATACGCCGTAAGGCTCTGTTATACCGTCAAGGCAGTCAAGTGGTTTTATAACAATCTCTTCCTGTCCTGATGTGTTGTCCACAAGAAGCCCGGTCTTCAGTATCCCGTGCCTGAGCACAATAATCGTAAGCTCTTCATCTTGAGGATTCAAGGATTCAAGGGTTCGAGGATTCAAGGCGGCTTCACTTGACCCCTTATCGGAGAGATTAAATACATCTGAAAGAGCAACAACAGGCAGGAGTTCATCCCGCATTCTAAAGACCCGGCTCCCTCTTACTTTATCTATACTGCCGTACTTTATCCTGTATGTCTCCACTACATTTGTAAGCGGAATCGCATATCTATGTTCAGAGACATTAACTATAAGGCAGTCAAGTATAGCCAGTGTCAGCGGTATTTTAAGCTTTATCTCTGTGCCGCTGCCTGCCTGAGAGTCCAGAATAATCTGCCCCCTCAGCCTCTCTATGTTTGTCTTTACCACATCCATGCCGACACCCCTGCCTGATGTGGAAGTCACTGCCTTTGCAGTTGAAAAGCCAGGGGCAAATGTGAGATTAAGTATAGCCTGCTTTGAAAGATGAACCGAGTCTTCCTTGGTAATAAGACCCTTCTCTATAGCCTTCTGCTTAACAGCCTTTACATCAATGCCCTTGCCGTCATCTTTAATGCTGATGACCACATAATTGCCTTCATAGTATGCCTTTAAATCAATATAGCCTGTTCTTTTCTTGCCTGCCTTTTCCCTCTCTTCAGATGTTTCAATCCCATGGTCTGCTGAATTCCTGATTATATGTGTTAAGGGGTCGCCTATGCCCTCAATGATATTTTTGTCAATTTCTGTATCATCTCCTTCTGTGCGAAGCTCAATCTCCTTGCCGAGGTTCTTTGCAATATCCCTTACAACACGGCGGAATTTATTAAATACCGTTGACACAGGTATCATCCTTGCCTTCATAACAGCCAACTGTATCTCTGATGTCAGATGGCTGAGATAGCTTCCTGCTTCGTTAAGGTCAAGATGTATGGTCTCGTCATCAGGATACTTCTTAGAGAGCACCTTGTGAAGCTGGATGTTTCGGTTGCGTATAAGGACAAGCTCGCCTATGAGATTAAAGAGATAATCAAGCTTGTCAATATTTATTCTTATTGACTGGCTCTCTTCTGCAGCCTTGGTGTCAGACTTTGAAGATAGTTGAGTCGGTTGAGTCGGTTTTGCCGGTTGGGTCTGTTGAGGCATTGAGTTTATTGAGTTTATTGAGTCTGTTGAGTTTATTGAGTTTGTTGGGTTTGTTGGGTTTATTGAGTCTGTTGTCTGTTGTCTGTGTTCCGGGTTCTGTGTTCTGTGTTCTGTGTTCTGTGTTCTGGGTTCTGTGTTCTGGGTTCTGTGTTCTGTGTTCTGGGTTCTGGGTTCTGTGTTCTGGGTTCTGGGTTCTGACTCCTGCATTATCCCCGCAAGCCTGACTTTAATCTCTTCTGTATTTACATTGGTGTCTTTTTTATGCTCTTCAATGTCCTGAAGCAGCATCCCTATTACATCAACTGCGCTTAGCAGCGTATCTGTTATGGATGGAGAGAGGGTTAACTCTGATTTTCTCAGCTTATTAAGCACATCCTCTGCCTTATGCGAAACCTCCTCAAGGTTCTTAAAGCCGATAAAGGATGAGGCGCCCTTCATTGAATGAACCGTACGAAAGATATTATTCAGGATATCTTTATTGTCAGGGTCTTTCTCAAGCGTAAGGAAGTCCTGCTCAACGCGGACAATGCCCTCCTTTGCCTCTGCAAGAAATTCAGTTAGAATTTCCTCAAGCGCAACATCAACAATAAATTCACTTGCTTTATTCTCTTCCATAACCCTTTCTTGAGTTTTTAGTTTTGAGTGCTTAGTTTTGAGTTAAGGAATAAAATAAATTTTTCCATAACTCGAAATTCATAACTTCTCTAAAGTCTAATGCATCATCTCCTTTAACTTTCCGCCAACCAATTCAGGCGAGTCCTTAAATTTAATTCCTTTGAGAGCATTTTTATTCCCCCAATGGATATATCCATTATCCTGCAAGGTCTCCATTCTGTCTTTAATGCTTCTGAAGCAATTGCATAACTTGCCAGTATATCAACAGTCTTTCTCTGATACTTCCTCTTTTCAATATCCTTGCTGCCTCCGCCCCCTATGTTAATAAGGTTTTCAGGCAGAAGATGCACAAGCAGCGCATTCTCAAGCCGTTTTACGCCTGCAATGTACTTTGTCTCTGCCTTTGAAATAGTTGACGGCGGTCTTTCCAGTTCGTTATTGTCTATATCTATAATCGTGCCTATGGAATCTACAAGCACCCCGATCTTTCTGTAACCAATGGAAAGGATTATTACTTTGTGCCCATTATCAGCCTTTTCATTTATGTTAAAGGCAGTGCCCAGATCTACTACAGGGATTAGATTGCCCCTCAGGTTTACAAGCCCCTTTAGCCACTGGGGTGAATTAGGGACATAGGTATTTTTAAGATCTGAAAAAGGTTTTACCTCCTTCAAATACCCTATGTCCAGACTAAAATGTTCAGCCCCTATTTTAAAGGTTAACGCCTTCATCCTAAAAATAACTCCTTTAAAGTTTATTGAGTATCTTCTTTGACACTCACAATCTTATCGGTATTTATATATATCTGCTTTAGTCGATTATGCCTGTTTTGCCAGTTTTGTCTGTTTTGTCTGTTGTCTGTGCTCTGGGTTCTGTGCTCTGTATTTTAGAAACCGAATTCCTTCAGCAAATCATCCACGCCTGATTGCGATACCTGTTCCGCAGCCGCAACCTCTGCAAGCGCTCCCTGCTCAAATTTCACGCCGAATGTGCTTATAAGCCTTACAAGCTCTTCTTCTACATCGCCTACAAGCCTTATAACCTTCTTTATCGTCTGCCCTGTAATGTCCTGAAAGGCTTGTGTTGTGAGTATCTCTGTCATGTCATCTTCAAATGAGTTTTGAAATTCCCTTAAATAACTTACAGACTCCTCAGGCCCCTTGATATTTTTTATATGAGATGAAAGGGTATCTATGCTCATGATATATTTTTCCACTATGCCCATAGTCTTGTTTACCGCCTCTTCCGTCTTTTCAATAACATGTTGAAGTTTATCTATTGCCGAGGGCATCTCCACTGATGCCACTGATTTGAGTTTTGGGTCAAGGGCGTCTTTAAAACTCTTGATGGCGTCATGAAGCTTCCTTGTAACCTTTCCCACTTCCTTAAACAGATCTCCCTGCGACTTATTCATAATGCTCTGCATAATATTATCAGCGGCATCAAACTCCTGCTTGCCCATGGCGTCCATAAAACCCACCAGCTCATCAAAAACCGCATAGCGCGGATCGTTTTTATTGATGCCCATTTTTTTAGCGAATTCTTTTGCGTCCATTACCTCCTTTACCTGCATCTGACCGCCCATGCCTTCTATCTTTTTTATTACTTCAACTTTGTCGCCCTGCTCTTTCACCTCAAAGATTTCATCTTCAAACATGCTGACGTCTTCTACAGGGATAAGCTTTTTTGTATCAAGGATCACCACCAGCTTGTCATCCACCTTTGCAACGCCTTCAACCTGTTCTATATGCGAGCTCATAAAGCTTTCAGCAGGCTCTATCGCTGAATCATCTATGGTGATAACTCCGGTTATATCATCAACAAGCACGCCAAAGGTTATCCTTCCGCTGCTTACAATTATTGCCTTTTGTCCTGCCTCTGTGGCCGTAAGCCCAACAAGTCGTTTAAGATTGACTATCGGGACTATCTTTCCCCTGAGATTGGAAATGCCCTCCATATAAGGCGGAGCCTGCGGAAGCTTTGTCACAACCGGCAGGTTTATAATCTCCTGAACCTTTAGAATTGGTATGGTATATTCACTGTTGTTCATTACAAAGCCTATGTATTGCATGAAGCCTCCCCTAATTTAGTTTTGAGTTATGAGTTTTAAGTTTTTAGTTAACAACTCAAAACTTAAAATTCCTTAACTTACTAATGAGTTCATAAGTAAAGACACATAAATTAATCGTCATGCCCGAAGTTCTTAATCGGGCATCCAGTTCTTTAGCTGTCTGGATTCCCGCTCAACGGCCTGCGGGAATGACAAGCTATGTGGCTTTACTTATGACCTGACTATCACTGCAAGATCAAGAATCAAAACAACTCTGCCATCGCCGGTAATCGTTGCGCCTAATATGCCGCATTCGTCTGCTTCAATTCCGCTGATAGTCTTTATAACAATCTCTTCCTGCCCCACGAGGTCGTCAACAGATATGCAAAACCGCCTGTCCCCTACTGTTGCAACAAGAATATATTTATCTAAATCGCTTGAACTGTTTGCTGCATTTGATTTAATTCCCAAAACCTCTGACATCCCGAAAAACGGCAGGACATTTCCTCTGATGTTTAAAACCCTCTGCCCTGCCACATCCTTTATAGCAGAGGCCTTAACCTTAATGCTCTCCTCTATCATTGTCTGAGGGATTGCATACTGTTCGTCTCCTATCCTCACCATCATAGCCTGAATTATTGCAAGCGTAAGCGGCAGGCTTATTTTAAAAGTAGTCCCTTCGTCAGATCTTGTAACGGCCTCAACATATCCGTTCAGTTTTGACACATTTGTCTTTACAACATCCATTCCTACGCCGCGGCCGCTAAGCTCAGTGGAGACTTCCTTTGTGGAAAAGCCCGGCAGAAATATCAGGTCAATTGCAGCCTCCTCCGACATCTTAAGTGAATCTTCCATTGAAATAAGACCCTTACTTACTGCCTTCCTCTTTACAACATCCAGATCTATTCCCTTTCCGTCATCTAATATTTCTATAACGATCTGCGTGCCCTTTTGATAGGCATTAAGCGATATCTTGCCCTTCTCAGGCTTGTCCTTCAGCCGCCGCTCTTCAGGGGTTTCTATGCCGTGGTCTATAGAGTTTCTTATGATATGCACAAGGGGATCGCCTATATTCTCTATGACTGTCTTGTCAACCTCTGTATCGCCGCCTGAGATTTCTATGTCTATATCCTTGCCTACAGCCTTTGACATGTCCCTTACCATCCTTGGAAATTTGCCAAAGACCTTTTGTATAGGCTGCATCCTTATCTTCATTACTGCTAACTGAAGGTCAGACGTAACCCTGTCAAGGAATGCAGTTGTCTCAAGCAGGCTGTCAATGTTGGGATTGCCTGAGTATGATGCATCAAGCCTGGCTGCAAGATTAAGCAGTCTGTTTCTTGCCAGCACTATCTCTCCTGCGAGGTCCATTACCTTGTCAATCCTCGGGACATCTACCCTTAAGTTAGGAACTGCCTCATCAGAAGATGAAGGTTTAGGTTGAGGGGGAGAGGAAGGTTGAGGTTGAGGCTGAGGTTGAGCAACCTTAACCTTAACCTTATCTTCATCCTCAACCTTAGCCTTAACCTCGCCTTTCCCGCTTTCCGCATCCGCAGGCGCTGCTGAGGCAAGGGCTGAGTCTAATTCTTTCAATAAATTAGACACGTCTTCCTTAACCCCGTCTTTAACTTTTATGTGGGATATTAAGAGCCTGAGTGTATCAACGCTTTTAAGTATTACATCTATTAATTCTCTTGAGAGAACTACTTCGTTATCCCTGAGCTTCTTCATTATGCTCTCTGCCCTGTGAGAGACGTCAACAATATCCTGAAAACTCAAGAAACCAGCGGCGCCCTTTAAGGTATGCATGCTGCGGAAGATATCATTAAGCATATCTTTGTTATAGCCCTTTGTCTCAAGCTCAACAAAGAGGGGCTCAATCTTATCCAGAGACTCCTCTGCCTCTATAACAAAATCCGCTATTATCTCCTGCATCTCATCCATATCTTTAACCTCAACCTTAGCCCAAATCCAGATTTAGAGATTGATTCCTTCACCCTCACCCTAACCCTCTCCCGTCAAGGGAGAGGGGACATTAGGAAATTTCTATCTCTGTTCTTAACCTTAACCTCAACCTTGTCCTTATCCTTGCTTTTCTCCTATTATTCCTCTCACTTCTTACTTCCCACTTCTCACTTCTCCTACTTCCCAAGCTTATCAAATATCTTATCCATCTTTTCCTTTAATACTTCTGCAGTAAAGGGCTTCACAACATAGTTATTAACCCCTGCCTTTATTGCCTCTATAACCTTTTCCTTTTCCGCCTCTGCTGTTACCATAAGCACAGGCATCTCCTTTAACTGGGCGTCTGCCCTGATCTTTTTTAACATCTCAAGACCGTCCGTATTCGGCATATTCCAGTCTGATACAACAAATTCAAAAGAGCCGTTTTGAAGCTTTGAATAGGCTTGTTCCCCGTCTTCTGCCTCTTCAACATTTTCAAAGCCAAGCTGCTTAAGAACATTTTTTACGATTCGTCTCATTGTTGAAAAGTCATCCACAACGAGTATCTTCATTTTATAGTTATAATTAGGCATCTGAAGCACCTCCCTTTTGATTAACAAATATATCCTTGATAATCTGTTTTATATTGCTTATAACCTTCTCAGCAGTAACGGGTTTAATAAGGTATCCGTTGGCTCCTGCTGAATAGGCCCTTTGCTGCTCTTCAGGGTCTGCCTCTGTTGTTACCATTAAGATAGGTATCTGGCTGAGGTCAGAATTAGCGCGTATATTCTTGATTAGCTCAATGCCGTCCATATAGGGCATATTGAGGTCTGTTATTACAAGATTGACGCTCCCTGCGCCCAGCTTTTCAATGGCATCCAGGCCGTTTTCTGCGAAGGAGACCTCAAACCCCTTGCCTTTCAGATACAGCCCGAGCAGCTTTCTTGTTGTCTGACAATCATCAACTACAAGTATCTTCATGATATAACCTCAGTATTAATCAGTGACAAGTAACGAGTGACAAGTGACAAGTCTTTTTCTTTTAACTCGTTACTCGTTACTTGTCCCTCGTTACTGCCTTTCTCATGGTTCTTTCTCATTTCAAGTGGGTAATTACTTCCCCTCCCCTCAAGGGAGCGGGACTTTACCCACTCAGTTTGAGAAAGAACTTTCTTATTGCTGTTTCGCGTCTTCATACCTTCTGATACACCACCACTTTATTGATAATATTCGGTTTAAATGCCCTTGTTACATTATGAAGGCTCTCTGAAGAGCCCACGAACAAAAATCCTCCGGGCGCAAGGCTGTCATAGAGATTTGAAACAACCTTCTGCTTTGCCTTTTCATCAAAGTATATAAGGACATTTCTGCAAAAAATGACATCAAATCCCCGGATTGTTTTTATCTTTTTATCATCAATAAGATTTATATTCATAAACCTTACAGAGCCCTTTACCCCTGTGTTAAGCTCATAGCTTGCGCCGCTGTTTTTAAAATACTTCTTCATGTACGGCTCAGGCACATTCCTTATGGAATAAGAGTTATAGACCGCCTTTTTTGCTGACTCCAGCACCGTATCGCTTATATCCGATGCCGTTATATCAAGGGCTGTATTAGGATATTTTTCTTTAAACATCATGGAAAGGGTGTATGGCTCCTCCCCTGTTGATGATGCAGCGCACCACAGCTTCACCCCGCTTGTTAGTTTCCCTGCGGTAACCTTAGGCACAATAGAATCCATAAAGACATTTAACTGCTCAGGCTCCCTGAAAAAATATGTCTCATTCGTTGTTATGGCGTTAAATAGCTGGGTAAGTTCGTCCGTGCCGCCTGAGTATTTCAGGAAATAGAGGTAGTCTTCAAAGCTCTTAAGGTTTCTATCCTGAAGTCTTCTCATAAGCCTGTTCTCAATAAAATATTTCTTTGTCTCAGGTATAAAAATCCCGCATTTGTCATATATAAAATTCCGTAATTCCAGAAATATAGCATTACCAATCCCGGCATTTAGCATGTCCTCTCTGTCACCTCTTGCACTTTTTCTCTTACCATGGCATCCTCATGGTTACACAGAGGACTCAGCACAGCAGGCAGCTCCTCGCCCGCGATTCTTGATATAGCCTCAATCGCAGAAATAACAACCGGCACATCCCTGTCCTTAAGCATAGGCATAAGTATCTTAAGCATATCCTGCCTGAAAGAGGTGCCTATTGACCTTACAGCGTAAAGCCTTACCCACATATCGCTGTCCTTTAAGGCTGATTTAATATCATCATAAAATCTCTCAGTCTCCTGGCCGGCTGATATAATCGCCGCCCTTCGTATTTCAGGATTATTGTCATGCATTGCATCGGAAAGCCTCTTAAAGCCTGCCTCATTCTGTATCTTGCCAAGGCTGGATATAGCCGAAACCCTGACGCCTGCGTTTTTATCTTTTGAGAGTTTAAGCAGCGTCTCAATATCTCCGGAATATCTTGCCGCCATCTCTTTTATGTCATCGCTGAATTTTTTCAAAAGGGAGAAGACCGCCTTACTGTCAACTGCAATAAGCGCCTTGACAGCCTCCTCTTTTACGTCGCTGTATTTTTCTTCGGCAAGGATGTCAAGCAGGGTATCAAAAGATTCTTTAGATCTTATTCTTCCAAGCGCAACCAACGCAGCCTTCCTTACATGGCTGTCTTCATCATGCGCTGCCTCTATGAAGACATCCGTTGAGCCTTCCTCGCTCATTTTCCCGAGGCTCTGGATACTTGCCCTCTTTATATCTCTCATGTTTGTCTTAAGAAGCTCTAAGAGGCCGGGCACGGCATCTCTGCATTGCATATCGCCGGCTGTCTCAATAGCTATCATTTTGCCCCTGTAGCCGATAGACGGCTCACTCAATGTCTTCACAATGCCCATGGAGCATCCAAGCCTCTTAAGTGATTCCTTAATAAAAAACAATTTATCCTCATTGTCAGGCTCTGTAGGGTCCAGAGAGCCTGCCGTATCTACTATCTGATTGATTGCCCTTCCCTCCCTAAGGTCTGCCAGCCCCCTAAGTGCAATAAGCTTATTATCCCAGTCCCCTTCAGTAAACATCTCTATAAGAAGATCGGAAACGCCCGGAATAGAAGGGGTGCTGCCAATCTCTATGAGACTCTTTATAGCGGCTATTGCCTCTTCATTCTCCCTGTTTACTCCTATATCAGAAAGATGCGAAGTAAGAAAATCCCTTGATGCCTGTGAGTTAAACTTTCCAAGCGCCTCTATGGCCATATGCCTGAGGATATCAGAAGGATTTTTAAGCAGGCGCGCAATGTGTTCAACTGCGCGCTCATCGCCTAAGGTAATAAGGGCTTCAATAACTGAAAAGCAGACCCACTCTTCATCCTTAAGCGCCGCTATAAGTCCTGGCAGTCCTTCTCTGTACTGAAGAGTTCCTATGGCCTTTGCAGCAGAGGCCCTTACATTTGCGTTAGGGTCTGCCATAAGCATATCAGCAATAATCTCAGGGTAGCCGCATTGCCTTATCTCCCATATTAGATCAAGGGCAAACTTCCTGACGTCATCATCTTTGTCCTTCAAAAGAAGCGGAAGCAGGGGGACAGTGGAGGCGCCTATCTCCTTCAGTATTATCAGCGCGGTATTTCTTAAAAGAGAGTCCTCCCTTAGCAAAGGCAGCACCATATACGCCCCAACCTCTCCGCCTATTGAGATTAGAGAGCGCATTGCAGCATCCTGAACCCCTGTGTTTTCATCTCGCAATGCCTTAACAAGGGGGTACAACGCCCTTTCATCGCCGTATGCTAACTCCTCGGCAGCCTGCCTCCTCTTTGAGGCGTCATGGTCATTAAGGTCTTTTATTAATTTTGTAATTTTATTGCTTGTCATTTATATTTTTGGTTCTTTCTCATTTCAAGCAGGTAATTACTTCCCCTCCCTTGAAGGGAGAGGAACTTTACCAACTCAGTTTGAGAAAGACCCATATTTTTTTATCGGTTTTAAAAGGAAAAACTTTAACGCGCGAAGGCGTCCGCTAAATTCCCTTTCAGTTTAACCTTAAGTTCGCTCACCGCCTTATTATGCAGCTGGCATACCCTGCCCTCAGTGAGGCTCAACGCCTGTCCTATCTCCTTCATTGTTAACTCCTCCCAGTAGTAGAGCGCCAAAATAAGCTTTTCTCGTTTTGGGAGTTCATCTATCATCCTTGAGAGGGTCTCTTTCTCCTCTGTCTCCTCCACCATATGAAGCGGGCTTTTTTCTGATGGGTCTGCAATGCTTTCAATTATGTTAATGCCCTCGCTGTCATTCATGTTGCCGTTTAGATCTTCAAACCTTATGTGGCCTGAGGAATTTGCATTCTGTATTGTCTTGTAATAGTCCTTAAGGGATACGCCCATGCTCTCGGCAATCTCTTCGTCCTCAGGCGCCCTGCCAAGTTTCTCCTGAAGCTCTGCCGAGGCGCTTTTCATTATATTCATCTTGCTTCTGACAGAACGGGGCACTGTATCACATGCCCTCAGCTCATCAAGCATAGCCCCTTTTATCTTATATTCCGCATAGGTCTTAAGCTTTGCCTTCCCGCTGTCAAACCTCTCTATTGCATTAAGAAGAGCCATAAGCCCGACGCTTACAAGGTCGTCCACAGTAAGCTGCGGAGGCAGTTTCCATGAGAACCTGTAGGCAGTGTATTTTATAAACGGCAAAAAGTCCTTAATGATTCTCTCTTTTTCCTCTTCTGAGGCTTTATGCTTATACATGTATGTCTTCTCCTTTCCTGCTTAGAAGGTTGCCAAGGAAGAACTGAAGCGTTCCTTTAATGTTGTCTTTCTTCTCATTGTTCAGTTGTAAGGCTATATCCATAAGGTTCTTTGAGGCAACTGAGTCAGGGTACATTTCAATAAATGCCTTCTGAGCCATGACAGCCTTCTGTATTGAATTGTCAAGACTGATATAGCCGAGATAATCAAGGGATATGTTTAAAAACCTTTCTGCCGCAAGCGATAGCTTTCTAAAGATCCTGACAGCCTCATCAGAGCTCCTTACAGAATTGACAAGAACCTTAAATTTCTTCTCCTGATAAGATGTAAAAAGCACCTTTATCAGCGCATATGCGTCTGTCATTGCCGTAGGCTCAGGAGAGGTCACTATGACAATCTCTTGTGAGGCAATGCAGAAAAATGCCACATTCGTTGATATGCCTGCAGCCGTATCAATAAGGAGGATGTCTATATCATCCTCGTAGGAGTCAAACTGCTCAAGCAGCCTGAGCCTCTGAAATTCGTCAAGGCTGGTTATCTCCTGAACTCCCGAGCTTGCCGGCAGTATCTTTATTCCGTGAGGCCCCTTTACTATTACATCCTTCATCTGTCTCTCTCCGTTAAGCACATGCCTGATGTTATAGCGGGGCGCAAGATCAAGCAGTACGTCAATATTGCTGAGCCCAAGATCTGCGTCAAGCACCAACACCTCCTTGCCCATCTTTCTGAAAGCAATGGCAAGGTTTGCCACTACATTGGTCTTTCCGACTCCTCCCTTGCCGCTTGCCACGGCAATGGTTTGTACAGGTTTTCTACCAGCGCTGTTTATACGCATTCTGCCTCCTTATAAAGTATCAGAGTATCAACGTGTCAACGTGTCAGAGCAACCTTGTCATTCCGATACTCTGACACTCTGATACTCTGATACTTTGATGCTTTCTTTAATATCACTTCTGCAATTCTCTCATTAGAGGGAAGTTCAATATCTCCCGGCACTCTCTGTCCTGTTGTTATGTATGCAATCGGCTTCTTATACAGAACGCTCAGGTTGTAAATAGAGCCGAACTTCACCGCCTCGTCAGCCTTTGTAAATGCTATGCAGTCAATGGGGATTTTACTGTAGTGCTTATGGGATTCTGCCATGAAGTCATAATCGCTGTTTACGCTCATAAGGAGATGGACCTCAATGGAAAACCCTGTGTCGCATATATGTTTTATTTCATTTATATAGGACTCCTCGGAAGGATTTCTCCCTGTAGTGTCAATAAAGATGATATCCTTGCCTGAATACTTGGCAAGGCTCTGCCTTAATTCGTTTACGCTCGCGGCTATATCCATCGGGATGCCCATTATCCTTGCATATATCCTCATCTGTTCAATAGCGCCTATCCTGTAGGTGTCAAGACTCACAATGGCAGCGCTTTTTCCGTCCTTGATTGCGCATGCAGCAAGTTTGGCAATTGTGGTGGTCTTGCCAACGCCCGTAGGCCCGATTAACATAATCGCCTTCTTGTTATTTATTAACTGCTGTCTGGTCTTTATATCAGTTGTTATTAAGGATGGTATCTCATTTAAGTTGTCAGCCTTCTTGCACAGGGAGAGTGCAAATTCTTCTCCTATGGCCCTTTCAATCAGGAACTGCCTTATGCCCTTCTTTTCGTGAGGCAATGCCAACTCATACCCGCTGCTGCGCATGCTCTCAATGCTCTCACGGAGCCTGCTTAGCTCTTCCATAACATAAGAGATATCAGAAGGCCTGGCAACAGGCATCTCTGAAGATAAAACAGACTTAAAGCCTGTTATGTCTGTATTCTGTGTTCTGTGTTCTGTGTTCAATGTTCTATGTTCTGTGTTCTGCGCATCATAATCTACCGCCGCAGTAACTGTCACACCGCGCTTTCCGCCTTTCCGCTCCTCTGAAGAAAGTATTATTGCGTCCTCGCCCATCTCTTTTTTTACAAGTCCAAGGGCTTCGGAAAAGGTGTTTGCATCAAATTTCTTAATCTTCATATCTCACCGTCCCTACTGTATAGAGTTTTGCCGATGAAGGTATCTCGGCATTTGAGAGCACTGCTATTGACGGCATAAATCTGTCTATAATCCTCTTTAAGAATCTCCGTGTCTTTGCAGAGCACAACATTACGGGCTGCATCCCCTTGAGCCTGTCTTTACCCAGGGCCAAGATTCCCTCTATTCCCTTTAAAACCCTGCCGACTGTGTCAGGACTTATTGCCTCCCCTGTATCCATTACCTGCGACAATGCACGCTCCAGTCTCGGGTCCAGCATAAGCACAGGGATGCTTCCGTCCGGGCTGATGTATTGCTTTGCTATGTACCTTGACAAAGACTGCCTTGCATACTCTGTAAGGATTTCCGTGTCTTTCACAGAAGGCGCATAATCAAGAAGCGTCTCAAGCACCGTAACAAGGTCATTTACCGGCACCCTCTCCTTCAGAAGGTTCTGCAAAACGCGCTGCACGCCGCCAAGCGTAAGATGCGTAGGGATAAGCTCTTCAATAATCTTTGGATAGACCCTTGAAACGTTATCAAGGAGATTCTGCACCTCTGTCCTTGTAAGAAGCTCCCATGCATGCCTCTTCATCAGCTCTATAAGATGGGTTGTAACAACAGAGGCTGTATCAACCACCATGTATCCTGCGAGCTGCGCCTTCTCCATATCCTTCTCTTCTATCCAGTATGCAGGCAGCCCGAATGCCGGCTCTTTTGTTGGTATGCCTGCTATCTCTTTTACCTTATCCCCTGCAACCGCAAGCCAGCAGCCGGTCATTACCTCTCCCCTTGCCACCTCTACCCCTCTTATAAGCAGGCTGTATTCATTGGGCCTTAATTGGAGATTGTCTTTTATATGCATGGACGGCAGGACAAAGCCCATTTCAGAGGCAAGCTGCCTGCGCATCGCCTTTATCTTTGAAGTCAGTCCGCCCTCAACAAGCGGAATAAGCCCGTAGCCTATCTCAAGGGCAAGGGGGTCAAGTTCAAGGAATGTCTCTATCTTCGGCTCTTCCTGAAGCGCTTCTGACTTTACCGGAGCTTCCTCCTTCAGCGGGGTCTTAAACATGGCATAGGCCACGCCGCCTGATACCATTGATATTAATATGAAGGGAATATGCGGGAGTCCCGGGACAAGCCCGAATGCAAAGAGCACTGCAGAGGCAGTAGCAAGGGCCTTGGGATTTACCAGAAGCTGCGCAGTAATGTCTTTTCCCATGTCTGAGTCTGAGCCTGCGCGGCTTACTATAAGACCTGCTGCAGTTGACACAAGAAGCGCCGGCACCTGTGAGACAAGGCCGTCACCTATTGTAAGTATAGTATATGTGCTGGCTGCCTCTCCGACAGGCATGCCCTTTTGCAGTATGCCTATTATGAGGCCGCCTATTATGTTAATTCCTGTAATTAAAAGGCCTGCAATGGCATCGCCCCTGACAAACTTGCTCGCACCGTCCATCGCTCCGTAGAAGTCAGCCTCATGGGATATTGAAGACCTGCGCCTTCTGGCCTCTGCCTCGTCTATAAGACCGGAATTGAGGTCTGCATCTATTGCCATCTGTTTGCCGGGCATGGCGTCAAGGGTAAACCTGGCTGCTACTTCTGCTATCCTGCCCGAACCTTTTGTGATAACCACAAAGTTCACGATAATGAGTATTACAAAGATAATCAGGCCGACGGCGTAATTGCCGCCCACAACAAAACTTCCAAAGGCCTTTATCACCTCTCCTGCTGACTCAATGCCTTCACTGCCTCTTAACAATATCAGCCTTGTAGCTGCAATGTTTAAGGCAAGCCTGTAGAGGGTTACCATCAAAAGCAGCGACGGGAAGATGGAGAAATCAAGAGGCTTGCGTATATAAACAGCGGTTATAATTATGACTACAGAGAGCGCTATTGAAATTGAGAGAAAGACATCAAGTATAAATGAAGGTATCGGCAGAAGCATAACACACAGCACGCCTATCATGCCTACCGCAACAACGACCTCGCTTCTTTTCCGCAGCAACTCTAAAAATTTCATTTCAAACTACCTCCCTTTCCCGCTGTTCCAGCTTTTCTCGCATTTCCCGCATTTCTCATGCTGCCCCTTTTAATTTATAGATGTAAGCCAGTATCTTAGCCACGGCCCTGTACAGTTCCGCCGGTATAAATGAATCAATCTCAAGCTTAAACAGCGCGCGTGCAAGCGGCTTGTCTTCAACAACAGGAACATTGTGTTTTTTGGCGACTTCCTTTATCTTCTGAGCAATATAACCTGCGCCTTTCGCAAGAATTAGAGGCGCGGATGTCTTGCCGTCTTCATATTGCAATGCAACCGCAAGGTGAGTCGGGTTGGTTATTACAACCGTTGCCTTTGGCACCTGCTGTATCATGCGCCTCCTTGCCATCTCTCTCTGGAGGCTCCTTATCCTTGATTTCAGCAGCGGGTCTCCTTCTGATTCGCGCGCTTCTTCCTTTATCTCTTCCTTGCTCATCCTCAGGGAGCGTTCATACCGCCACTTCTCAATAAGGAAATCACCTATTGAGAGAATAAAGAAGAAGACAAAACCATATAAGACAGCATTCATGACAAGCCCTGCGGTTCTCTTTATAAGCCCGTAAGTCTCCATCTCCATCAGGGGAGGCAGGAGCGGCAAGTTCTTTTTGATAAGAAGATAGATAAGCAAGCCGCCGGCTGCAAATTTTATAAGGCTTTTAAGAAAGTCCATCACGCCATTCATTGAAAAGATCCTCTTCAGCCCTTCCAGAGGATTAATCCTTCCAATCTGAAGTCCCAGCGGCTTAAGGACAAACCCTCCCTGCAATACGCTCGTACCGACTCCAAAGACAAGGGCTGCTGAAAAGAAAGGCAGCAGTATTAATATAGTGTCAAAAGAGACCGCCCTTAAAACGGTAAAAGGGTCTTTCCCGTACTGGAGGCTCAGGAGTTTTCCGAAAAGTACGGTAATATTGCTTACAGCGTATCTGCCGCCAAAATATAGAACAAGTATTATGCCGCCAAGCGCCGCTATAGAACTCAGCTCGCGGCTGCGGGCAACCTGTCCTTCTTCTCTCGCCTTTTGCCGCCTTCGGGGCGTCGCTTGTTCTGTTCTCTGATCGTATTCAGCCATTTTCGTTTAGTATTGAGTTTTGAATTTTGAATTTTAAGTTATGGAAAAATTTATTTTATTCCTTAACTCAAAACTCATCTCTTATTTCTCAGTTCTTAGCTATTGCAATAATTCTCTGCATCTCGTTTTTAATCTCATTAAAGTAGCCGCCTGTGACATTTGCAAATACCGGGGCGCTCAGAAACATAATCAGAAACCCGACATATATATATATGGGGAAGCTGACAAAGAATATATTTATCTGAGGAGCTGCCTTATAAACAAAGCCAAGCAGAAGGCTGACTATAACCATGCCGACAACAGCAGGGGCGCATATCTTAAGGGCAATGACAAACATCTTGCCCACAAGCAAAATGCCCTCCTGCATCAGGTCTTTAACATTGATCTGGCCTGCCGGAAGAATTTCATAGCTTCTCACAAATACATAGATCAGGTCATGATGGGCATCCATCGCAAGAAACAGCAGCATGGCGGCAATGCCGTAAAGCCTGGATATCTCTGTTGACTGCCCCATCTCAGGATTAAATACGGTAGCTATGGAAAAACCCATGGCGTTGCTCGCCATCTGTCCTGCTACCTCAATAGCCATAAATACAAACCTCACCGCAAGACCCAGCGTTATGCCAAGAAGTATCTCCTTTGTAATAAGAATGGGGATATTGTTTTCACTTATCTCAAAGCTGACAACAGGCGTAATAATCAGCGCAAGAGACAGGGCAAAGCCCACCTTAAACTGCATCGGGAAGTTCTTGCTTCCAAAGAAAGGCAGCATGGAAACAAAGATGCTCGTCCTCAGGAGGATGAATAAAAAATTAGGTATGTACTTTGAAAAAATTTCTATGTTACCCATTACTCTCTCCTCACTTTTCACGTCTCACGTCTTACTTCTTACCTCTCACTTTTCACTTGGTTCTTTCTCATTTTGTGTGGGTAGTTACTTCCCCTCCCTTGAGGGGAGGGGATTGAGGGGAGGGTGTCCGATGAAGCCTCTCCCTTATTACTTCAAGAACTCCGCTTGCCATTGATTTAATCACCCTCTCCCTACCCTCTCCCCTCAAGGGAGAGGGACTTTACCCGCTCAGTTTGAGAAAGAACCTTTCATTTTATATACACCGGTATCTTCTCTATGATGTTTATTGTGAAGGTCATGAGCGTACTGGCAATCCACGGGAGAAACAGAAACAAGCAGAGAAACACCGCCAGTATCTTAGGGACAAATGTCAGCGTAAACTCCTGTATCTGTGTTATAGCCTGAAAAAAACTGATAATAAGGCCGACCAGAAGGCTCACTAAAAGCATGGGCCCTGATACAAGGAGCACTGTCTTAAATACCTCGCCTGAAATCGCCTTAACAAACTCAACTGTCATTGAAACCCCCTTACAAGAGAACTGACCATAAGATTCCATCCGTCTACAAGCACAAAGAGCAGAAGCTTAAACGGCAGCGACACCATAACAGGCGGAAGCATCATCATGCCCATGCTCAAGAGAACACTCGCAACAACCATATCTATGACAAGAAACGGCAGGAATATGAGAAACCCTATCTCAAATGCAGTCTTCAATTCGCTTATTGCAAAGGCAGGCACAACTACCTTAAGCGGCAGCCCCATAGGCTCAGACGGAAGGTTCTCTTTTGAGAGCTTTAGAAAGAGCGCCAGGTCCTTCTCCCTTACCTGCCTTAGCATAAATGTCTTTATAGGGTTCTCTGCCCTTTTAAAGGCCTCGGACAGCCCTATCTGCTTGTCCATGTAGGGGTTTAAAGAGTCCTTTGTTATGGCATCTATCGTAGGGGACATAATAAAGAATGTTAAAAATATAGCAAGCCCTATAACCACAGCGTTTGGCGGTATCTGCTGTCCTCCAAGCCCCTGCCTTAGCAGCGACAAAACTACAACTATCCTGGTAAAGGACGTAAACATCACAAGCACGGCAGGCAGCATGGAGAGAATGCTTATTAAGATGAATGTAGAGAGTATGGGGTTATTTAAATCAAGGGGATTATTCATCCTATCTCCTCTTTTATCCTTCTAAGCCTCTTAATCTTGTCATCAATATCAGGCGAAGCCGCATCTGCAAGCTCGCTTTCATTAAATGTTTTAAGCAGGGTAAAATCTGACGCCGTGACAGCGAGCAGCAGCACCTCTTTACCAACCTTAAGCGCTGCTATGCCCTTTCTTGGGCCAAAGGGCTGATAAGCCATAATATTCATAAGCCCGCTGACCTTCTGCTTCTTCTTGTACAGAAAGGCGATAACATATATCAGGCCGGCAACGGATATTACCGCTATAATCATCTGTATAAAGGCTCCGCTCATCTTAGCTGCCTTACCCTTTCTGCCGGACTTATTATGTCAGTCAGCCTGATGCCGAACTTTTCATTAACCACTACCACCTCGCCCCTCGCAACAAGCCTGCTATTTACGAGTATGTCCATTGGCTCGCCTGCAAGCTTGTCAAGTTCAACTACCGAACCTTGGCTGAGCTGCAGGAGCTCCTTTATAAGCATCTTCGTCCTTCCAAGCTCAACAGTGATTACCAGAGGGATATCAAGCAGAAAATCTATGTCCTTTGCTCCCCCTGCTTTTTTCTCCTCCCTTAGCTCCTCAAACTGGGGCTGCTCTGTAACTTCCTGGGGATTATTAGTCATGGTGCTCTCCTTTCTCGATAAATCCTTTTATTTTCACGGCATAGTTGCCTATGCTCAGGCCGTGGGACCCTGTGAGTTTCGGAACCCCTTCCACCTTTACAAGGATGTCATCAGAAACCTTTTTGCCGATTGTGATAACATTGCCAACCTCTAATTTTGTGAGGTCCTCAAGCGTAAGTTCAGCGCATCCCATTTCAGTTACTACCTCCACATAGGAGTCCGTTAAGATCTCCTTAATCCTTGATATCCATCTCTCGTCTATATCAAGCTTGTCAACCTGAATCCCTGAATAAAGTTTCTCTTTCACAGGCTCTATCATCGAATACGGAATGCAAAAGAACAGCCTGCCCGTAAAGTTTTCCACCTCAAGGGCTATTTCTATCTTTAAAATAATCTCAGCAGGCGTAACGATAGTTACAAACTGTGGGTTCATCTCAGAGCTGATATACTCAGGCTCAATAGCGGCCAGCGCCTTCCATGCAGTTGCCATATCATCCAGCGCTATGCCCACTATCCTTCTTATAATTTTTTGCTCTATCGGCGTAAAATACCTGCCTTCTGATTTCACATAAGGCGAGCCTGCGCCGCCGCCAAAGAAATAATCAACAAAGGCAAAGACCATCTGGGCGTCTATAACAAAAAGCGCATACCCCTTAAGAGGCTCCATCTTAAATATGTTTATGCTTGAGGGAAACGGTATGATCTTCATGAACTCTCCGAATTTCATCATCTCAACATTGCGAATGCTTACATCTACCGCCTTCATTAAAACGCTGGATATGGAATTTCTGAAGAACCTTGCAAACCTCTCGTTGGCTATTTCAAGCCCTGGCATTCTGCCGCGGATAATGCGCTCCTGGTTTGTGAAGTCATATTGTTTTACGCCGCCGGGTGATTCCTTCTTTGCCTCGGTGTCTATATCACCCGAGCTCACTCCCTTTAGGAGCGCATCAACTTCATCCTGTGAAAGAATCTTGTTCATTGCATTACAAAATCAGTAAAGTAAAGGTTTTTAAATGCATCCTTGCCCATTGACTGGTTCAGCCTGAAGAGGAGCTCGTCTTTAAGCTGGATCTTCCCCTCAGGGCCTGATATGGATTCCGCGGATTTGCTGCTTATAAGTGTTATAACCGCATCCCTCAGAAGCGGTGTTTTTTGTTTTACAGTCTCTTCCTCTTTGGTATTTTTCAATTCAAGATTTATCGTCACCTTAAGGAACCTTCCCATATCGGAAAGATTGACAATAAAAGGATCAAGAGGAACAAGCACTGTATGAGCGCTCTCTTCCTCCGCGTGCTTAGCATCTTCTTTTTTATCATCCTTGCCGCCTGAAAGCATAAAAAACGCCGCAACGCCTCCTGCTATAAGGACTACCGCAACAGCGCCTATGATTATAAAAAGCTTGCTTTTGCCCTTTTTAGGCTGCTCTACAGAGACCTCTTCCTGTTTTTCCTCTGCCATAATGCTCTCCTTTTAATTAAAAGTTAGAAGTTAAAAGTTAATAGTTAAGGATTAATGTATTAACTCTTGAGCGTATTTAATACAAATTTCGTGCCAGGGAAAGCTAATTGAAAAATAAAGGTTTTAAAGGATAGGAAGAGACTATAAAACGTCAAAGAAATGACCTGCTGATGGTTTTCTAACGAATGAACAACCCCGAAGCAAAACTTGAGGAATTCTTTAGATTAAAATTCCCCCTTAGAAAAGGGGGTTAGTTTGAGACCTCTCTATATCAGCCGCCGATTATGTATGTTTCAAGATCATGGATAGCAGCCTTCTGCTCGGTAATAATCGCATTAACAATATCACCAATGGACACCACGCCAATCAGCTGGTTATTTTCATATACAGGCAGATGGCGGCAGCGAGCCGCAGTAAACAATGCCAGGCACTCTTCAGCAGACTTGTCCGGAGTTATGGAATAGACATTTTTTGTCATTAAGTCCCTTACACGGGTTTCCTTTGAGGATTTTCCCTTGAGAATTACCTTGCGGGCGTAATCACGCTCTGAGAAGATGCCGGCTACCTTTCCGTCATCAATAACTAACAATGCCCCGAGATCTTTTTCAGCCATTATCTCAAGCGCCCTGTATACAGTCTCTCCTGAAGCAATAGACCATACTGCACTGCCTTTTTGAGATAAGACATCCTTGACCTTTAGCATATGATTACCTCCCTTTCCTTTAAGATTTAGTAACACATTATCTTTACTGTGTCAAGAATTTTCAATGGGAATGTTCAGTGGGATTTCTTAAGCTTTGCACTCCGAAGGTTCCCAAAAACAATTAGCCTTTAATTTTCCTGACAAAAAAATCATATCTTTCCATCTGTCTCTCCTGCTCCGACCACCGCTTTAGTTCTTTTAAATTTACTTTTTGTGCCTTTGCCACCATTAAAGCCTGTTCTAAGGCCTGGGGGTCGTCCCAGTAATAAAAAGCTGCCAACCTGTCTTTAACACAGTCAGTCGGTGTAAGCAGGGTTACACTGCCAAACTTTGTCTTTATTTTTCCCTTCGTCCTTATTGGTTCGTTCCCTACTGCTGCAGGCGGAGAAACAAATTCTATAAAAAAAGGGCAGTCTGTATGGATGAAGTGACGGGAACTTTCTCTTTTAAAACCTAACTCAGAAAGCGCTGGAGCTATATCCTTCATCAGTGCATGTCTGTACATTCTGGGGTCAGACTTAATTATTGAGATTATCACGCCATGTCCTTTAAATATTTAATCACATCGTTGATATCTTCCTCTAATTGCTTCCTACCTTTCTGCGCTATAGATACAACTGCTGGGTCCTTCCTGATATATTCCGATATCTCTTTCCCCTTATAAGCATACTCTTTAGCCACAAGACAAAATACCTTCCTACCCAATGATATATTTACAGCCTTGCTCTGCTCCCTTATATTTTTTAACGAAACTCCTGTTAGTTTCTCTATCCCTTTAGCTATCTCTGATAATGTGTACTCTTTCTTTCTTCTTTCTTTAGCAAGCTCTACCTCATACCTCTCTGTTATCTTATCAACAAACCCCTCACTTCCAAGAACCCTTTGGTCAATTGTTCTGTAAATATCCTCTTTTTTAATGGAAATACCATCTTCCATATAAGCCCTGTAAAGTTTCCTTGCCGTTGCTTTATCCTCTGAAAACATCCTTAATACTTGATCCGTATCAATCAGGTTATTTTTACCTCTCTGTCCTGCGTAATCATGGTGACTGCTCCATTCATATTCATCTGGAGTCTCTACTGCTTTTGCCCTCACAGAATTAAGATGGATGTATTTAACAAGTGATAACAAATACTCATCCCTGTCACACAGTATTGCTTTATACCTACCCTGAAATAAATGCCCTACTGTTTTATTTCTTCTGTTGAAATACATTGTATAGCTCTGGTTGATTCCCTGCTGTATTTTTGAAATAGGAATCTCCTGTGTCTCAAGCAGCAAATGTATATGGTTGTTCATTAAAACGTAAGAGTATAAGTAAAACCGATACCGGTTTTTATAATTAGCGAGAATTTCAAGATACTTTAAATAGTCATTTCTGTCCCTGAATATCTTCTGCCTCTGATTCCCGCGTACTATTACATGGTAAAATGCCCCCTCAAACTCTATCCTCGGTTTCCTTGCCATGAATATATAATATCAAACCCATCCTATATATTTCAATATTTAAGTCTGACCCCTATTTTTCTATCCATACCTTCAAAGCGGCCTGCCCGTAAACGGCTCCATAATAGCTGCTCCACATCCGTTGATCTTTTTCTGAGGCCTTTAGCAAGGTGCGTTAACCATTTTACCATTGATTTAATCACCCTCTCCCTGCCCC
>JACQXF010000130.1 GCA_016208855.1 Nitrospirota bacterium
CCAGCACCCTATTGGAAAATATATCGCCGACTTTGTTTGCCTTGAAAGAAAGCTAATCATTGAATTAGATGGCGGTCAGCATGCTTTGCCGGAGGAAATTCTGAATGACAGACAAAAAGATGCTTGGCTGGGAAAAGAGGGCTATACTGTTGTGCGTTTTTGGGATAATGAGGTTTTGACGAATACAAGCGGAGTTCTTGAAACATTAAGGGAGAGACTTCATAGGACACCCTCCCCTCAATCCCCTTCCCTCAAGGGAGGGGAAGGAACTACCCACACAAAATGAGAAAGAACCAAAATATGACAAATAACGTATTCATGAAACACCCTAAAAAGACCCTCTTTGTCCTTGCCGTAATTATATTTGTCATTATTGTTTTTGGCTTTGAAAAATATATTGCATGGAAGGATCCGGCATTAAAGCGTGACGAAAGATACGGCGCTAACACAAGACACATTCTGCTTAGGGAGAATCCTCCGTTATCCATACGTTATATCAGGGCAACTGACAAGGAGTTAAAAAGAACAGACAGCCTGACAGATAAAGCATACAGATTGGAGATTGACGAGGACGGCTTTGTATCGCCATCACGCATCCATGAGAAGCCGGATGTCAAAATAGTTTTCTTGGGCGGCTCTACAACTGAATGCATGTATGTTGATGAGCAAAACAGATTCCCTTATCTGGTGGGGAGACTGCTTGAAAATGAGCATAGAAAGGTAAATTCTTATAATAGCGGTGTTGGCGGCAATAACACATTTCATTCAATTAATATTCTGATTAATAAAATTATTCCTTTAAATCCGGATATTGTTGTAATGATGGAAAACGTTAATGATTTAATTATTTTGCTGTATGAAGGTGATTATTGGAATAAGAACCCATATAAGGGGCCGATAGGTTATTGTGCAGAACAGACCTTTTCTTCCCATATTAGGGGGATATTCGGAACGGCAGTACGCTCCTTTGCGCCTAATTTGTACCCTAAGATTACAGCCGCTTTGAGAAAGAGTGAGGATGAATTCGCCTATGTAAGGGGAAAGAAGATAGTTATAACCCAAGAGTATCTGCTTGGAAAATATAAAACTAATTTACAGACATTTATTAATATATGCAGGGCTAACGGGATAGCCCCTGTGTTAATGACTCAGGCAAGCCGATTCAAGGAGAAGCCGGATAAGGTAGTGACTGCGCACACTTCTGCTATGGAGCGTGACTTTGGAATTACGTATTCTGAGTTGAAAAACTTGTTTGATAAGTTTAATGAAACTGTAAGAGATGTTGGAGAGGCCAATAAGGTCTTAGTTATTGATTTGGCTAAAAAGGTTCCGCAGGAAAAAAACTATATATACGATTTTGATCATTATAATGATAATGGTTCAAGGTTTGTTGCAAAGATTATAGCAGGTGAGTTGGTAAAGAATAATCTGCTTAAATCAAATGAAGGCATTTAAGAACCATCTCTTTATAATTTACTCTCTTTTGCTATGCTCAATGTGCGTACTTGAAGATGCTCGTGCAGAGCGCTTTTTTCAGAAGAATAGTTCGTGGTATGAAAAGATACCTGCCAATCCTAAGATAAAATCAAATTCTGCCGAGGCAATAAAGGCAATAAGGAATATGACTCCATATATATCTATATACAACCCCCTGCAGCCCTGGCCCGGAGAATATAATGTTCCGGTTTTCTATGCCGGTAAAGATACCCCTTATGTAACAGTCCCAACTACTGATTCATACCCCTCAATTCTGGGGTGGAACAAGGTTCCTATTCCACCTGAGGCAGTGCCTGCCGGCAATGAATATATGCTTAAAGGTAATTACAGGGATGGCCATATGGTAATAATAAGCCATGACAGAAAGTATGCATGGGAGTTTTTTATGGCATTAAAGAAAAAAGACGGCGCTTTTACTGCCACGCGGATTAGAAAATGGGACTTAAGGGGCGACGGGGTAGAGCAGCCTTATTGGTGTCAGGAGTTTCCTGATAATAACGGAAAGCCGGCCCAGTATTGTTTGTACAACAGGGTAGCAGCCCTGCCTCTGCTTCATGGATTAATTACTTACAATGAAGTTCAAAAGGGATATATTGATCATGCTATAGCTTTTGGTATGCCAAACATAGGGAATGAGGCAGTATATCCTGTTGAGATAAGATACGGAAACACTAAACATTGCGGCAAAAAAATGTGCGGAGGAATGCACACAGGGTGGTATGGCTACCGTTTTCAGTTAGACCCTGCTTTTAACTGTGAGACTTACTCGCCGTTAAAGGGGAACCAGGTGATTTGCAAGGCCTTGCAGGAGTATGGAATGATCTTTGTTGAAAATACCGGTTCAGGTATTAGCCTCTATCTTGAAGATTTAGATAATCAACCCGGTAAATCTTGGAATGGTATTGTCAGTAACTTTGTAGGCGGTATTCCCACAG
>JACQXF010000131.1 GCA_016208855.1 Nitrospirota bacterium
ATGCGTTAGAGGAATGGCACTGCTTGCAGTCAGTAGGATATGTCGGATGTTTTTGTGAATGTTGTGCCGAGTGGCACGCGTAACAATTGTCCTGTGAAACGCCAGCATATTTGCCCGGGTATCCAGTTGAATGGCATTTGTTGCAACTTAAATTTACATGAACGCCAACAGGCTTGAATGTCTTATGAATAGCAGTAGCAGGGAGCCATGCGTTAGAGGAATGGCACTGCTTGCAGTCAATAGGATATGTCGGATGTTTTTGTGAATGTTGTGCTGAGTGGCATGTGTAACAGTTGTCCTGTGAAACGCCAGCATATTTGCCCGGGTATCCAGTTGAATGGCATTTGTTGCAACTTAAACTTACATGAACGCCAACAGGCTTGAATGTCTTATGAATAGCAGTGGCAGGGAGCCATGCGTTTGATGTATGACACTGCTTACAGTCAGTAGGGTATGTTGGGTGTTTTTGTGAATGCTGAGCCGAGTGACATGTATAGCAGTTGTCCTGAGAAACCCCGGCATATTTGCCCGGGTACCCAGTTGAATGGCACTTAGCACAGCTTAGGTTAGTATGAACACCAGCAGCCTTAAAGTTCTTATGAATAGCAGTAGCAGGGAGCCATGCGCTTGATGTGTGGCACTGCTTACAGTCAGTAGGATACGTTGGATGCTTCTTAGCATGCTGGGCTGAGTGGCATGCATAACAGTTGTCCTGAGAGACTCCTGCATATTTGCCCGGGTACCCAGTTGAATGGCACTTAGCACAGCTTAGGTTAGTATGAACACCAGCAGGCTTAAAGTTCTTATGAGGTAGCAGCTCTCCTGAGAAACCCCGGCATATTTGCCCGGGTACCCAGTTGAATGGCACTTAGCACAGCTTAGGTTAGTATGAACCCCAGCAGGCTTAAAGTTCTTATGAATAGTTGTAGCAGGGAGCCATGCGCTTGAAGTATGGCACTGCTTACAGTCAGTAGGGTATGTAGGATGTTTCTTAGCATGCTCAGCCGAGTGACAAGTGTAGCAGCTCTCCTGCGAAACCCCGGCATACTGCCCCGGATAACCCGACTGATGACACTTGTTACAGCTCAAGGTTATGTGTGCTCCGGTAGATTTAAAGTTCTTATGGTAGCCTGTTACTGGTTTCCAGAAGTTAGCCGAGTGGCATAGCTTGCAGTTCTTACCATATTGATCTTTATGTATATCCTTATGACATGCAGTACATGTCTGATGTTCAATCGCCTTAAATGTCCCTACTGAAGCCTTCTTTTCCTTACCGAATTCAGCAAACTTAATTTCGTTTTTTACATGACACTTCTCACAGGGTACATCTTTATGTTTACCTTCAAGCTTAAAGCCTTTAAACTGTGAGGAATCGTGTTTGAATGTGTGTTTTTTCCATTCGCCCTGAACTGTATGACAGCTTTCGCACTTCTGCTCCTTAAACTGCCCTTTGTGTATATCAAAATGGCAGGAATCACACTTTCCGGTATTAATCGCTTTAGTTTTAAATGTGCCTACTGAGATACTTTTCTCTTTGCCGAACTCAGCAAATCTAACGTCGCTCTTTATATGACATTTTTCGCAGGCAACATCCTTATGTCTGCCTTCAAGCTTAAAGCCTTTAAACTGTGAGGAATCGTGTTTGAATGTGTGTTTTTTCCATTCGCCCTGAACTGTATGACAGCTTTCGCACTTCTGCTCCTTAAACTGCCCCTTGTGTATATCAAAATGACAATCTGTACATAGGTTGTGTTTTATTGGTTTTAGAATCTTTACTGATTTTGTGACGTCTCTGCCTTGCTGCCTCTCTATTATTTTTCCTTCTAAATGGCACTTGTCGCAGGCAACATCCTTGTGTCTGCCTTCAAGTCTATAAGTAGAAGCTCCTGGTTTATTATGGTCAAAGCGTTTTTCTTTCCATCCGCCTGTGGTATGGCATTCAGTGCAAAGCTTTTCTTTTAGTGTGCCTTTATGTACATCAGTATGACAGTCATTGCATTTTCCAAACTTAAGCGGTTTAAAGCGAAGTGCGTTATAGGATTTTTCCTTGTCGCTGACTGTTTCACGAGGATGGCATTTTTCACACGATACCTTTGTATGCAGTCCTGTCAGCTTGTATGATGAATATTTGTCGTGGTTGAATGTTACCTCTTTCCATCCCTGAAAGCCGTGGCACTTCAGGCAGTTTTCTGAAAGGGTCTTTTTGTGAACATCTGTATGGCAGCTTACGCATGTTTGAGAGAGGCCAAGGAAAGTCTTTTCCTGTTTATGACACTTATTGCATGTTGTATTATGCTTTCCCTGAAGTACGTAGCCTGTCTTGCTATGGTCAAAATTGTTTTTGTCAAGCTGTACTATGTCATGTGCTTGTCCCTTATGGTCTGTATGGCAATTAACACACTTCTCTTTAAATCCGGCATGGAGGCCTTTTTTGTTTTTAATCCTCTCATTAAGCTGTTTATGGCAGGCAAGACATGCCGAGTCCCGGATGCCTTTCCCGAGAGAGTGACATTTAATACAATTTGTCAGGCCCTCCAGTTTGCTGTGCGCCTGTGTAAGTTCTCCAGGTGAAATCATATCATCCATCTGGCCCATTACACTGTAAGGCAAAATAAGACTTAAGAGAATCGTTGCAAATAAGATATGTTTTTTCATGTTTTCACCCTAAAAATGTAATATACAGCTATATGAATAGCTGCCACTAAATATATTAGTGCTGTAAATACCATATGAAATTTATGCCAGTAGCTAAAAAGGCGGTGTGCTGACCTTAAAAAATGAAGCCTTCTGTTAAGTTTTTGCTTTTGCCTGAGCAGGCCTATGAGTATGCGCCTCTCTTTTGAAGGTATCTTTATCTGGTGTTTCAGTATGTTGTTTAGTTTTTTTATTTCAGTGCGGCATCTGTGTTTGTCTTTTAAGAGGTTTAAGAATGACTTTAGTATCTTCTCATCTTCCCACGTCCGGATTGCAACTGTGTCTTCTACAACCTTGTCGAGGTCATGAGTTGCTGCATATACTGCCTTGAGCTTAGAAGTCAGCGATTCATTAACCTCAAGTATCTCATCCATCTTTAACTCATCTCCTGCAATACTGCGGGGAATAAACCCAAAAATATATCTTCCAAAGAACCCGCTTGCTGCCACACCCACTAATGACCAGTAGCTTACTGCCACAATGCCGCCGAGTTTAAAGGTGGTATGGTATGTGATGAGTATCGGACCGAGGATGCCGCAAAATATGTGGAAGTCAAGCCAATGCCTAAGCATTCCCCATTCGTGCATGAACTTAACCTTTTTTCTTAATGAATAAACATGCATTACAACCATAAGCGCTGTCCCTGTCCAGCCTATGGTGTGCCATATGCCGCGGTTTGGTTCGTATTGAACTTTATATCCGGTCAGGATGTTAAGTTTATGCAGGGATGACAGTATACATTGACCGGGGAGATTAAACTGCATGTAACTCTCTATCCCCAGTATTAGGCTTACTATCAATGCTATAGAAAACAGTATATAGACCATAAAGGTTTTAGTATTCTTCTCCTTTCTATGCTTTTATCCACAAAAAAGGCCTGTCTCCTTACAACCGGAAACAGGCCTTTTTAAATTAACCCTAATAATGCTACCTGTTTCTTCGGCAGTCCGGCTGTCCCTGCCTCTAAAGATTAAAAATTTTTAATCTTTAGCTCTTTTTTTTTAGGACCCGTGACTTTGCGCCCCCCGATTTCTCGGGGTTTACCTTTGTCGGAAACTTTGCCCTCTAAACTACTTCATCTTGCTATGACTCCTTTTGCTAATGTTAATTTAGCTTTTTAATCTCTGCCTTAGTAGCTGTGAAAATGTTAGTGCCGCTGTCATAGCTGCCTTCAACTTCAACGATATCTCCTCTATCTATCGTGGTGAAAAATGTATCTGCGCTAACGGGATTCTCGTTTATATCTTTAAATGTTGCGCCGCTTCTTACATCAATGGTAATACCAAGAATTACGAGGCGGTTATTAGCCTGATCTTTTAAATCTACCGCTCCTTTTAGTTCATCATTACCATTGTTTTCCCTCTCAAGCTTTGTAGCTATAATCTTTCCGCTGTTATCAACAAAAGCTCCAATTTCAAGGAAGTCATTGACAGCGATATTGTTGATTGTAAAGGGACTCAGGTTGTTTCTTTCATCTTTAAAGATTGTAGTATTTGTTATCTGTACAGTCTTTCCAAAAATTGTTACAGTCATATTTACAGTATCAACTGCCTCAACATTTCCTTCTAACTTAACAGTACTGCCTGATATAGATAGTGACTTAAACTCAACTTTAGTAGCGATAAGCACCCCGCTGCTGTTTATTGTCCCTTCTACCTCAACCCTGATATTTTGCGCCAGGTTAGATGAGGTTCCGTGCTCAAACTGAGCGCTGCTTGCGTCAACCTTTTGCCCGTTAACCTCAAAGTCGCCTTGAGAGGTAAAGTTTGTTATAATGCCTTCTAACTCAACCTTATTGCCTGAACTTACAGGCGGTGTCTTGTCTTTTATGCTGAGTTTTGTAGCCATAAGTGTGGAGCCCTGCATATCCCCTTTTGCCTTTACAAATGAACCGTTAGCAATAGAAGGCTGGTTAGTAACTCCGTTATAGTCAATAGTTAAATTTGTAATTTTAAAAGTCTTAGCGGTGATATCAAGATTTGAAATGGTTCCTTTAACCTCAAATTCTCCGCCTGCTGATTTTTTCTCTATATGTGTTGCGTGTAGATTGTTGCTGGCATCAAAAAAGCCGCTTGCCTCTACTATATTTCCGGCGCTAAGGCCTGTAATATCAGGTGCTCCATCAAAGACAGTTGTACTGTCAACGAAGATAGCCTGCCCAAGTACAGTGAGCTTGTTATTTATCGTATCTACGCCGTTTATGTCTATCGTGCCTTTTATTTCGGATTCGTATGTTATTGTATTTGCGCCTGTGCCATTCGCAATGACTATTACCTTCATGCCGACTTTAAGATCACCTTGGGCCGCGCTATTGCCGTTTACTGTAATGTCTGTGCCTGTTGTATCAAACTCAATGCCGTTTACCCAGACACTGCCAAAACCTGAAACTACGCCTGCATATACCCCTGTGCCTCCAATGCCGCCACCGGCATAATCAGTTCCGCCTCCGCATGAGATAAACAACATTGCAGAAATAATTAACAGGACGCATCCAATTATCGTGGCTTTCCTAAATACTATTGAAGATATTGCCGGCATCATATCTTTTCCTTATTAATAAATTTATTCAAAATAAAACACCCCTATCCCTGCTTTTCTCTGTCCTACCCCTTTTATGGCAGGGCTTGTGTCTTTGTCATATCTTGAGATTACCTTGTCTGCCTGTTCTATGAATTCTGTTCCCATCTTTGAAAGTAACCCTCTCAGCTCATGGATAGCTTCTTCAGGGATGTTGTCGTATGAAGTTTTTCTTTGTAGAAATACTTCAGGCGGGTCGCATTCAATATTATGTTTTATTGTTGAGATTAACTCGCTGACGTCGGTTCCAAGTATGTTAAGCTTTTCAGCCTCTCCTTTTCGTACCATATATCCTCTTGTGAGAAGCCGCGTCTTTCCGGCTTTAACTTCTACGACACCGGTATTGAGCATCTCGTCAAGGACTGCCCTGTGGGGAATATCCCCGCTATGTACCTTAACCAACGCAGAAAAACTGTCTTCTCTGCCTTCAATAGATAGTTCCTTTGGATTGCCGTCTGAATCAAGAAAGAGCGGATCCTTTCGCCAGCCGCTTATTACCCTGACTGCCCTGTTATATCGCTCGGCAGCGCCGATATTCTCGGGGCTTTCAAGTTCATTAAGCCTTTTTACCTCTTTGCGGGATAACCCTGTTAATATTGCCACTCGTGATATGGTTTGCTTCCTGCGCGGTATCGTAAAGTCTCTCGTCGCTATATCTACATAAACCCACTTTGCAAGGTCGCAAAATGCTCCGTATGGCATGCCATTTCTCAATAAAATTCTCACAAGTGGTTGAAGCAACCTTACAATTGCAGATGAAGTTGCCTTTTTAACTTCACTCCCCATATTTGGGATTATAATCCCAAATTTTTTGAAAGTCAAGAGATTTTTATGCCTATTGTTCTACCGATTTAGAAATGTCCTATTCTTACTGATTTAGAAATGTCCGCTTTTTGTATTTTACCTAATCTGCCCTCATAACTGACATTTTTTAAAAAATCGGCTTCGCAAAATGCGTTATAATCGCTTATGTCGACGTAACCCATATC
>JACQXF010000133.1 GCA_016208855.1 Nitrospirota bacterium
AGCACACTTAAGACGTCATTCCCGCATCCTTAAGCCTGCCCTCGAAGTTAGTAATCGGGGGCGGGAATCCAGTATCCTCACATATACTACAATATAAATTATTCCACTCAGGATTTCATTTCTCAATAAGTTTCAACTTCCAACTCCTCTGCCATTTCTTTATGTTCTTCTCTCGTTTTATGGCAGATTCCGCTGTTTCATGCGCTTCATACCATACCAGATTGTGGACTTTATATCTTTTTGTAAAACCATCTGCCAAATCATTCTTATACTCATAAACACGTTTAATCAAGCCTGATGTAATTCCTGTGTATAAGGTGCCATTTCGTTTACTGCAAAGAATATAGACAAAAAATCTTTTCATTTAAATAAACTGGATTCCCGCTCAACGGACTGCGGGAATGACGGTGCTCGCTCACACAATTCCCGGAAGCACCATAAGTAAAGACACATAAATTAAACGTCATGCCCGAGGACTTTAATCGGGCATCCAGTTCTTTAGCTGTGTGGATTCACGCTCAACGGACTGCGGGAATGACAAGCTATGTGGCTTTACTTATGACCGTCTTAGTAAATCAAAGTTTTGTTACAGGAATGTTACAAAAAGATTACGAGTTTGTTAAAGAAAAGAGGGCATCCCAATACTATTGGATGCCCTATCAGGAATTTGCCCTACTTCTTCTCTTCAAGTTTCAATAAATCCTCTATTTTTACCCCTACCTCTGCCTCACCGCCAAAGAGGGTTCCGGTTTTTCCTTTCGAGAATCTCTCAGAGACAAGCTTATATGCCTTATCTGGAAGTGGAACATACTTTACCTGTTTTACAAGATTTGGAGCACTTTTTAGGTAAAACTCTATAAACTCTTTTATCTCCGGCTTTGATGCTGAAGCCTTGCTTACATAAATAAATATAGGTCTTGAAAGAGGCTGATATGTACCCTCCATAACAGTCTTCTCTGAGGGAAGCACTGGGCCCTTTCCGCCGTCTATGGCAACGAGCTTCAGCTTGTCTTTGTTTTCTGCATAGTATGCATACCCAAAAAAACCAAGGGCATTTTTATCAGTAGAGATCCCCTGTACAAGTATATTGTCATCCTCGCTTGATGTGAAGTCACCTCTTGAAGACTTTGCCTTGCCAACTATTGCCTCTGTGAAATAATCAAAAGTCCCTGAATCCACCCCCGCACCGTAAAGCTTAAGCGGGGCATCAGGCCAGTCAGGCCTTATCTGGTTCCATTTTGTTATCTTTCCTTGTGCAGCAGGCTCCCACATCTTTTTCAGCTCTGCAACAGTCATAGAAGAAGCCCATGTGTTTTTTGGGTTTACCATAACTGTAAGTCCGTCATAAGCAACCGGAAGCTCAATATACTCAACACCATGCTCTTTGCATACATCCATCTCTTTTTTGAGTATAGGCCTTGATGCGTCTGATATGTCTATCTCTCCGCGGCAGAATTTCTTGAATCCTCCGCCTGTACCGGAAATCCCGACTGTTACATTAACAGCCCCTCTTTT
This sequence comes from Nitrospirota bacterium, assembly GCA_016208855.1. Classification (GTDB taxonomy): domain Bacteria; phylum Nitrospirota; class Thermodesulfovibrionia; order UBA6902; family DSMQ01; genus JACQXF01. Next base: position 1,516 of record JACQXF010000133.1, read on the forward strand.
TGCCTTCTGAAACTCCTCAGCAACTGCCTCTGTAATCGGATAGACTGTTGAAGAGCCGTCTATCTTTATAAGCTTTCCATCTGCCATTGCATTTACTGAACCAACAGCTAATATAAACATGAGGGCAATTATGCCCATGACAACTTTCTTAAACATCTTGCCTCCTTTTTATTATTGTTTTTATTTTACACTTGCTTTCACTCATAAACCGTACTTTTATTTTCTTGCTCACCTCCTCTTATATGAATAAATTAATTTGAAACTAAAATAGATTAGCCTAATATTATTACTGTAATATTAAGCTAATGTTAAATTATTAGTAATGCTTCGGCCTCTTTGATTTTTATACAGCAACGACGTCTAATTTCTCGTTGCTTAAAATTAAAAGTTCAACAACATAGACCCAGCACCTCTCCCATTTACCAGACAAACAGCATTTCTTATCTGCACATTCAATAAAGTCAGGCTCAATCCCTGCAATATCGCATATATTATTATTTAACTTTGGACACATAGTTGATTATCTCCTCCTTAATAGTTTTGCTAAAAATATCGGACAATTGTCGTAGACCCTGCTGCTGCAATAAAGGATTTTCGTCTTTGGTCCAAGCCTCATTGATGAAACAGAGGCTTTGCATATATCAGCATCTATGCCGCAATAAGGACATATAAGCTCAACATTTGCGCTTAATTGGATTTCTTGGGGTTCCATGCTCGTCTTCCTCCTTTCTTATAGAGAAAAGACTACCAAGGGGATGTTACATAGTTATGAAAGCAATGTGAAATTTTAATGCAGCAATCTCTAATATAGAGCTATCTTAAGGAAGGAAGGTATAGCTGAGCTATCTAAGATAGCCCAGCTTAAAAATTGGATTGATATGTTTTAATTTATCTTTCTCTGCCTTTTCCTAATATACTGTCTGCCTGCCAAAAGCGCCCCTCCTGTTAAAAACAATATAGAACTTACTGGCTCAGGCGCCACTGCAGTGTTGTATGAAAGAGAAAGGTTGCTTACCGCCTCACCTTTATCCCTAACAAGGGCAATCTGCTTTATTCCAAAGGAAACCCCTATATCATGTCCTGCTGTAATAGGGACAGAGATTGTGTCAGATAAATGGCCTGCTTCAAAAAAATAGCTCCCGCGGCCTGTTATTTTTTCCTGCTTATCAAACCACCGGCTATTGTGGAGAAATGTCTTGTTATTTGTCAGGTCTATTACATTTAGCCATCCAAGTGATAAATCATTGGCAGCAGATTGATTTCTAAACCCGGCTAACTCAATAAAATAGTCTAAGTCATATGAAAACATGAATATTGAAGGCTCGGTTGCATGAAATGTACCATAAAAACCTGCCCATGAGTTTGCCCATCCACCACTTTTTTTAGGATATTTTGGGTCAGTGTTTTCCACCCATGCCAGAACAGACATTGTATCGCCTGTTATCTCTCCTGAGCCGCCTGCCCATTGTCTTCCAGGTTTTTTCGCCTCTGCAAAGGATGATACAGGAAGAGGGGGAGCGTTTTCAAAACTTGATTCATAGTCATAAAAGTTTTTATCCCATACCTTCCCTGACTGATAAGTCCAGTAATATTCACTCTCCCATGGGACAGGGGTAGCGCCGTCAGCCATTGACAAAGGCAAGAAGGAAACCAGCAGCGTAATTGCTAAGTAAAATAATTTAGATACGTTCTTCATAACCCATTGCCCTCCTTAGCTTATAAGGCTTGTACAGCAGCCTTTGAAGCCTCTTTCTTCTTTGTCCAGTGAAATATGCCCTTATATATCTCACAGGACTCAAAATTCTTGCTGCAGTAAAATACTGTCCTCTCCACATCCTGGCTGCTGAGCTTAATGCAATAGCAATTCTCAGCAGGCGACAGGATAAAAGGACACAGCCTCCGCTCTTCGTCTTGCTGTAGTTTCATTATCTCTCCTTTCCTAATCGGTTAGACTTTGTTAATACTTAAATCAAAAAACATGCCAGCAATGTTAGATATAACTTAATTTATGTTTTTAACTAAAAAACAAATAGTTATGGGAATGAGGGGACAGTAGATTAGATATTGAAAGGCAAATAAAGTGTTACCTTGCACACTTGGGGGCTGTTACAGAGGTGTGTCATGATACACATTAGCAGGCTGGCAGGCTAACAAGCTGACGAGGGATTGAATAGGCAAGGAACAGATAATAAACATAAGGCGTTATGCATTTTTTCGACTTACGTTTTACGCCTTACGAGATTTGCAGGTGTGATATCTTAATTCCGGGGTCTAAATAGCTTATAGGTTACTTCTCTTCCATCGTAATCTTATAATCTTCTATTTTTCTATATAGTGTACGCCGGCTTACGCCAAGAAGCCTTGCTGCCTCAGCCTTATTCCCTGAGGTTTTCTTTAAAACTTGCCGTATCTTTTCTATTTCAGTGCTTTCTTCTTCGGCAGGCAAATCTTCTTTACCTTTAACAAACAACTTAAACTCCTTAGGGAGATGGTCAATAGTTATAACAGGCTGTCTGCAAAGGATAAAGGCATGTTCCAGCGCATGCTCTAACTCCCTGACATTGCCTGGCCATGGATATTCCATAAATATTTTCTGTACATCATCAGAAACCCCTTTTATATCCTTGTTAAAGCCTCTGTTAAACTTATTTATAAAATGCTCCACTAAAAGAGGGATGTCTTCACGCCTCTCTCCAAGTGATGGTATATTGAGGTTTATTACATGCAGGCGATAATAAAGGTCTTCTCTGAATACCCCAGCTCTCACCTTTTTATAAAGGTCCTGATTCGTAGCTGTAACAACTCTCACATCAATCTTGACCATAGTAGAATCTCCTACACGCTCAAATTCCTTCTCCTGAAGTACCCGTAAAAGCCCAACCTGTATTCTTGGAGATATATCGCCGATTTCGTCTAAGAATATGGTGCCTCCGTTTGCCTTCTCAAAGCGCCCGATTTTATCTTTAATAGCTCCGGTGAAAGCGCCCCTTACATGACCAAACAATTCACTCTCAAGGAGGTTTTCTGCCAGGGCTGAGCAGTTTACCTTAACAAGAGGGCCGCTGCTGCGGTTGCTTCTGTAATGCAGCGCCTCTGCTACAAGTTCCTTTCCTGTTCCGCTCTCACCTGTTATTAAGACAGTAGTGTGAGTGTCAGCAAGCATCTCTATCAGCGAGTAGACCTCCTGCATCTTCTCGCTTTTACCTATAAGATTATGAAACTGCTGCCTCTCTTTCAAATCTATTTCAAGATTGGATATTCTGGTATCATCCCTCACAACCATAATTGCCCCATAAGGTATACCCTGTGTATTCAGCAAGGGGGATGTGGCAACTGAAACTACCTGTCTTGCATTATCTTTAGGATGGCATTCAAGGCGGTAAACCTCAACAGGCGCTTTTTTGCTTATGGCTGCTGACACAGCCTCAAGGCATTTGCCATTACAGTGTTTTTCAATAAAACCAAAGTGCTTGCCGATATCCTTGCGGTTAAGTCCGCAGATATTTGATGCCGCATCATTTACCTCAAGCACTGATAAACCGCTGTCTACCATTACAATTGCATCTTTAATGTTTCTATATATAGCCTCAATATTTGCCCTGTATTTTTCCTTTTCGTCATTTAACTTTTTGTACTGCAAGGCCATGCTTGTAACATGCATAAGGGTTTCCTTTTGCACCGGCTTGGGGATATAGTCAAATGCGCCAAGGCGAACTGCTTCAGAGGCTGTTTCAATGTTTGGGTATCCTGTTATCATAATCACCGGGCTCTTGATGCCTTTGTCTCTTATCTCCTTTAATATGTCAATCCCTGAACCGCCATCAAGGATAATATCAACGAATATAACATCAAAATCCGAACCGTTTGTTATATGGCCTAATGCCTCTTCAAAATTTTTAGCGGATGTTACCTGATATCCGCCGTTAGAGAGAAACCTGTCAAAGGTAAACCTTATACCCTCTTCATCATCTGCTACCAGAACATTTGGCTTTATTTTTAAGGTATTCATATTAATTACCATTTACAACCGGCAGTTCTATTACTACCTCTGTAAATTCCCCTTCTTTACTGTTAATCATCAGCCTGCCGTTATGGTCTGTAATAATGCGATGACAGATGCTTAATCCTAACCCTGACCCTGCTCCCTTTGGCTTTGTAGTAAAGAATGGATCCATAACCTTATCAATTACATTGTTAGGGATGCCTATTCCATTGTCTTGAAACATAATACGCACATAAGGGCTCTCGGTCTTCATTATCTCACAGGAAATTTCAAGGACTTTGTCCTTATGAGGTTTTGGATATTTTTCATTCAAAGCAAACCGTGAGTTATTAATGATATTAAGAAAAACCTGCTGAAGCTCCTGAGAATGTGCGGCAATATCAGGCAGGTCTCCCGGGATATAGACTCTAAAGTCAATGCCTTCTCTTCTTATCTGGGCAGATGTTAAGGCGAGTGTCTCTGAGAATATCTCCTGAAGGCTTATTACGCCTTTCTTCTCCTTTCGTACCCGTGCAAAGGAGAGAAGGCTTCTGACCATTGTGGCTATTCTGTCTCCGTCTTTTATTATCCTCTTCGCAATATCATCATCTACGCCGTCTTTTACAAATTCATCAGCCAATATCTGGGCATAGTTGATAATGCTGTTTATGGGGTTATTAATCTCATGAGCCACGCCTGCCGCGAGCTCGCCAAGTGATGCAAGGTGCCTTGTCCTCATAGTCTCAGCCTGCAGCTTCATCAGTTCAGTTATATCCCTCGCTACTTCTATGACATTTTTTATCCTGCCTGTCTCATCCTTTATAGGGAATGCCTTTATATCCAGTATCTTCCCATTAGGTGTCGTAAACTGCCCGCCTTCCTCTCTGCCTGTATGAAAACTCCTTAGCACAACGCACTCGCTGCAAGGCGAGTAAGTATCGCAGCACATCTTATAACACTGCGTTCCCACCAGTTCTGCTCTGTTCATGCCAAAGGCAGAGGCAGCAGCCTTGTTTGCCCACATTATGCTAAGGTCTGGAGAAAGCAGGATCAGGTTATCAGTTATAGCGTCCAGAAGCACATTAAACTCCTGCGAGAGCCTTCTGAATTCATTTTCGCTTTTCTGCAGCCCTATCTCTACGCGTTTGCGCTCTGTTACCTCCTCCATCATCTGCCTATTGCTATTGACTAACTCATAAGTTCGCTCTTTCACCTTTATTTCTAAATCTCTTTTAGCCTTTTTAATCTCTTCCTCAGCCCGTTTGCGCTGAATTATCCCTGCCATTACATTTGCTATTGCAGTAAGAAACTCCTCTTCCATAGGGTTACGTACGTGTCCTGCCTTGATATATGTATTTATCACCCCTAATACCTTGCCTGATGAGACGATCGGAACGCAGTAGTGTCCGTGAGGGATAATGCCATCATATGTATTATCATGCCTGCTGTCCACACAGTCAGAAAACTCAATCTTCCCTGAAAGCGCTGCCCTGCCGCACATGCACCTGCCAAATAGAAGTTTTGCACATGCCCCGAGCAAAGAATCAGGCAGCCCTCTCTGAGCCTTTAAAATCAAGACATCGCTGTCGTCTTCAGTCAACAGTATTGCCCCTTTTGACTGCAGAGCGAGCCAGCGTATGGAGACTATTTGATCGATTACTCTTTCAAGAATATCTTTTAACGGTATATCTTCCAATGAGATATACAAAATGGCATTAAGGGCAGCCTGGAGGTCATACATCCTTGTACGGTTGGTTATTACATAAAAAGTAACCTGTAGGGCTCGCTCACCCTGATAGAGAATCGGTGTAATTATTAACTCTACATCTGTTACCCTGCCGTCAACCCTTATAATCTCGCCTTCAAATGGCGGCATTGTTACGCCATTCTCTTGGGCCTGACGAAACTGTTCCCTAATAGTCTCATTATTCTTAAAATTAATAAAGTCAGCTATGGACCTTCCGATAATCTGCTCTGAAGTTTCTGCACCCATAATTTTTACTCCGGAGGCATTCACATAGACAACTTCATCATTATGTTGGATACATGTAGCAATGGGGGAACGCTCTATAAGGTGGCGGTAGTATTCGTGGCTTTCAGGTAATATCTCTTGCTGCCCTGATTTGGATGCCATAGGCTGTTATCTCCTCTAACGAGTAAGTTTTGCCTGTAAGCTAATGTAATTTTATTTTACATAAAGCTGATTGTTTTTACAAATAAAGACTTTACCAAATAGAAAGCACAACAAATAATACTAACTTTTGGTATTATAATATTTTTATGCAAAAAGAATCTTCAATGAAACTGCTGTTGATTTCGCTACAATCAAACGCCTCGCTTGTAGGGCTAAAGTATATTGCTGCAAATGTGCGCTCAAAAGGGCATGACGCATGCATCCTGTTAGCGCCTGGTTATTTAGAAAACTCGCTTAATCCTGCAATAGAGGACTTTGTGCGCAGCTATAATCCAGATTTAATTGGGATAGGGCTGATGTCCATAGAGTTTTATCCTGCCAAAAATATTACGCATTTGTTAAAGAAAAAATTTAATATCCCTATAATCTGGGGCGGGATACACGCAATCTTAAAACCAGAGGAATGCATAAGATACGCTGATTATATATGCAGCGGGGAAGGGGAAAATGCCGCTGTTTCACTGTTAGAGCATTTAAGAGATAAAGGCAGAGATGTTATCCCTGACATATCTAATATATGGGTAAATGACAACGGCAAGGTTATTAAAAAGGGCGGCACTGTGCCTGAGGAAGACCTTGATAAGCTTCCAACAATAGAATATATTCCGGAATATTTTTACGGCTTTCACAAAGGCAGAATATATAATTTTTCGCAGAATCAACGCTTGTTTCGCAGGTATGCATTATACGGCGGCACATGCCATATGATGATAACAACAAGGGGGTGTCCTTTTTACTGCGGTTATTGCGCTAATGCCTATACAATGACTGTTTTTGGAAAAAGGATAAGAAAGAGGTCTGTTGAAAACTGCATAGAAGAATTAAAAGATGTAAAAAAAGACCCTTACGTAATTTATATAAACTTTGAAGACGACTGGTTTTTGGCTCATGATTATGAATGGATTAAGCTGTTTTGTGAAGAATACAAAAAGCACATAAATCTGCCGTTTATGATACGCGTATATCCGGGGGTATTGGACAGAGAAAAACTCCTCATGCTTAGAGACGCTGGATTAAGTCTGGTTATTATGGGCATTCAAAGCGGAAGCGACCGCGTTAATTTTGAGATTTATAACAGAAAGGTGAAATTCTCCTCTGTAATGAAGGCGGCTGAGTTGATCTCAGAGAGCAAGGCTGCCCCGTATTATGAAATGATAGTGGATAATCCATACGAGACAGAAGAGGATGAGATGGACGGCATTAATGCTATGTCAAAACTTAAAAGGCCGTATACTATCTCGCTTGCGCATCTTACATTTTTTCCGGGCACGCTTCTTACTGAAAGGGCGATTAAAGAGGGGAAAGTTAATCCGGAGGCATACCTTACGCGATATATGGTAAACATAGACAAAACCTACTTTAATAAACTACTATACATGACGCCTTATATCCCAAGATTTTCAGTAGGATTTCTGAATAAATCAAAGGCATCAAGAAACATAGTTCATTTGCTGCTGATAAATATTTTATTTTTTGTAGTTAAAAGGACTATTGAGCCGTCAGTGTTTCTTTTTGTGCTTGCAAGGGGATTAAACTATAATGTCGGATGGACTGTAAGAACAATTCTGGGTAACTGGCGTGCAGCAGTATCAAAGCTCCTCTCTAATTTCCTTGGCAGAGGGGATATAGAATTTGATAAGAGGCTGAAACAAGCAAGACAGGAGATGCCTGAGCTATTTGAACAATAGCTGATTTCTGCATGCTATACTATTAACAAGGGTATAAAATGAAGCTGCTCCTTATATCTTTACAGTCAAACACATACATAACCGGAGCAAAGTATATTGCTGCAAATGCCCGCGCTCACGGCAACGAGGCAAAGATTCTCCTTCTTCCCGGTTATCTTGAAAATAAACTCAGCCCCGAGATAGAAAAGTTTATTTCTGACTTTAATCCGGACTTAATCGGCATAAGCCTGATGTCTATAGAATTCTATCCTGCAAAGAACCTGACTGCATTATTAAAACAGAAATTTGATATACCGATAATATGGGGCGGTGTGCATGCAATACTGAAACCGGAGGAAAGCCTAAGATATGCAGATTTTGTATGCACAGGGGAAGGTGAACATATAGTAGTTTCTCTGCTTGAACATTTTAAAATGCATGGCAGAAACATTCTGCCTAATATTCCGGGTATATGGACAAATCATAATGAGAAAACAGTAAAAAATCCTAATGCTTATCCTGAAAGCAGGCTTGATAATCTGCCGCCGCTTGAGTATTTGCCTGAGAATTTCTATGGTTTTCATAAAGGCAAGATTTATAACTTTGCTGAACATCAAAGACTGTTCCGTAAATATTCACTTTACGGAGGACAGTGCCACATAACAGTGACGTCAAGAGGATGTCCGTTTCAATGCTCATATTGCGGAAATTCGGTATTCATGGGGATATACGGCAAAAAGGTGAGAGAGAGGTCTGTGCAGAATGTAATCAGAGAGCTTAAAGAGGTAAAAGAAAATTCGTATGTGCTTTATGTCAACATACAAGACGATTGCTTTTTTACACACAGCCGTGAGTGGATAAGGGAATTCTGCAGGGAATATAAAAAGCATATTGATCTGCCTTTTTTAGTAAGGGTAATTCCTACGATGATTGATAAAGAAAAGCTTCTTATGCTTAGAGACGCGGGATTAAGCTGGATTGTAATGGGCATTCAGTCAGGAAGCGACCGAGTTAATTTTGAGGTATTTGACAGAAAAATAAAATTCTCATCAGTTAAAAGGGCGGCAGACATGATTGCAGAGACAAGGGTGGCTGCTTTTTATGAATTAATAGTTGATAATCCTTACGAGACAGAGGATGAAAAATCAGAAACAGTCAGCGCTATATCCAGACTCAAAAAACCATTTGCTGTCTCTCTTGCTCATCTGACATTTTTCCCGGGCACGCCTCTTGCGGACAAGGCAGTCAGAGAAAATATTGTTGACCCTGATGCATACCTATACAGATATTTGTTAAAAATAGATAAGAGCTACCTCAATAAACTGCTCGATATAACGCCTTATATCCCCGGCAGGCTGTCAAAATTTTTCAATGTTCCTTTGGCATCAAGAAGCCTGATGCACCGTTTACTGCTTAACATTATTGTTCCTGTTGTAAAGCGCACTCTTGAACCTGCAATATATTTTTTCATTACAACAAGGGCACTTAATTACAATATAGAATGGACAGTAAAGACAGTGCGCTATAGCTGGAGGTCTGCTGTGTCAAAGATTATCTTTAACTTCCTTGGTAAAGGCGACCTTGAATATGATGACAGGCTCTTAGAGGCAAGAAGAACAATGCCTGAATTATTCAGGAATTAAACTTATAATATAAATTGTCCCTGCAAGCTTCAGGATTGATTAGCGCTATGCTTCTTTAGATTCCTTTTTACTTTTTACGTCTTCTTCTTTTTTCACTAATAAAGAATCATAGTCCACAAACTCTAAAACCGCAAGGGAGGAATTGTCCCCGGAACGCACCCTGCTGTGGATAATACGAAGGTAACCGCTATTTCTATTTGTAAGCTTAGGGGCAATCTCATTAAAGAGCTTTGTAATTATATTCTTATTTGGTATCTCCCTGACAGCAAGCCTCCTTGCATGTAAATCGCCTCTCTTGCCAAGGGTAATTATCTTTTCTGCCACCTTCCTTACTTCCTTTGCCTTGGCAACGGTAGTCTCTATTTTTAAGTGTTCAAAGAGGGATGTGACAAGTCCTCTTAAAAGCGCCTTTCTCTGATTGGTGTTTCTGCCGAACCCTCTGTTAGCTAACTTATGCCGCACTTTCCCCTCCTTTATTAGCTAATGCCTTATTCAAGGCCTCTGTATCTACCCTCATATTAAAATGCAGCCCCATTGATATAAGAACCTCTTTTATCTCATTCAATGATTTTCTTCCAAAATTTTTCGTCCTTAGCATCTCCTGCTCGGTTCTCTGTACAAGATCGGCAATTGAACGGATATCTGCATTTTTAAGACAGTTAGACGCCCTTACAGAGAGTTCAAGTTCATCAACGCTCTTAAGCAGATTATCATTAAATATAGGCTGGCTGTTTTCATCAGGATTTATATTCATGCCGGCATAAGACATATCTTCTCTGTACTCGTCTGCAGGCTCCTCTTCAAGAAAGAAGAGGGAAATATGCTCGTTTAGGATGTGCGCAGCCTGTGTAACAGCCCATTCGGGAGTAATACTGCCGTCTGTCCATATCTCCATAATTAATTTATCATAGTCAGTCTCACGGCCAACCCTCGCCTTTTCAACCCAGAAATTAACCCTCTTAACAGGGGAAAAGACTGAATCAATAGCAATAACATCTAATGCCTGGCCTTCTTCCTTATTCTTTTCAGCAGAATTATAGCCCTTGCCTTTTTTAACGGTCAGCTCCATTTTAAACTCAACATTCTTCTCTACTGTAGCAATATGAACATCCGGGGTAAGAACCTCTACCTGCGGGACAGTAATAATATCCTTGCCCGTAACCTCACAAGGCCCCTTCACCTTAATTGTGACAACTTTCGGCGTGTCAGAATGAAGACTGAGCCTTAACTGCTTCACATTAAGTATAATGTCTACCAAATCTTCTTTAACCCCCGGGACTGTTGAAAACTCATGAAATACGCCGGGAATCCTGATAGATGTAATTGCTGCCCCTTCAATAGAAGAGAGCAAAACCCTCCTTAAGGAATTTCCTATAGTTGTTCCAAAGCCCCTTTCAAAGGTCTCTGCATAAAGCTTGCCATAGGTATCTGCAAGGCTTTCTTCGTCAAAATAAACCTTCTCAGGCAGCTGAAAACCCTTTTTTCTTAAATCCATGAAGTCCCCCTCGTATAACTTACTTTATCTTGAATATAACTCAACTATTAGTTCTTCCTGAACAGGCAGCGCGATCTCATCCCTTGATGGTAAGCGAAGAACCTTACTGCTGAGATTCTTTGTATCTACATCCATCCATGTAGGAACTCCCCTGTGTTCAATCTTTGATACACTCTCCTGAAGGGGCGCCATATCCCTGCTTGGTTCCTTAACTGCTATGACATCTCCAACCCTTACAAGATAAGAAGGGATATTTACCTTCCTGCCATTCACGGTGAGATGACCGTGAGTTATAAACTGTCTTGCCTGTCTTCTGTTTGAGTCAAAACCTGAATGGTAGACCATGCTGTCAAGCCTCATTTCCAGAAACTGCAGAAGATTGCCTCCTGTTACGCCTTTCGTACGTTTAGCCATATAGAAGTATCTCTTGAACTGTTTTTCAAGCACTCCGTAAATCTGCTTTACCTTCTGTTTTTCTCTTAACTGCAAGCCGTAATCTGATAGTTTTGATTGTTTACCCTTGCCCTGGCCATGCTGACCCGGAGGATACTTTCTACGCTCTACGCCGCATTTGTCGGTATAGCATCTGTCGCCCTTTAGAAAAAGTTTTTCGCTTTCCCGTCTGCATTTTCTGCAAAGTGCATCTCTGTATCTTGCCACTATACTCTCCTCCTCTTGGGCGGTCTGCATCCGTTATGTGGTACAGGCGTTATATCTTTTATAAGATTTATTTCAAGACCGGCAGACTGAATTGCCCTTATAGCAGATTCCCTGCCTGCGCCAGGCCCGTTAATAAATACATCCACCTGACGCATCCCGCTGTCTACAGCCTTCTTTGCGGCATTCTCAGCGGCTATCTGCGCAGCGTAAGGAGTCCCTTTTCTTGAACCCTTAAACCCTTGTCCGCCGGCAGACGCCCACGTAATAACATTTCCTTTTGGATCAGTTATAGTAATAATTGTATTATTGAATGTCGCCTGTATGTATGCTGAACCATTAGGAATAACTCTCTTGCCCTTTTTCTTCTGTGACACTATGCCTCCTTTTTCTTCGCGATAACAGCCTTCCGTGGTCCCTTGCGGGTACGGGCATTTGTCTTTGTCCTTTGCCCTCTCACAGGCAGTTTTGCCTTATGTCTTGACCCTTTATAACTTCCTATATCCTGAAGCCTCTTTATGTTCATCGCTATCTCGCGCCTTAAATCTCCCTCAACCCTATAATCCCTCTCAATGACGCCCCTTATCTTTGCTGTCTCATCATCGGTTATATCCTTAACCCTCTTATTAGGGTCAATTCCTGTCTCTTTCAGGATCCCCTGCGAAGAAACCCTGCCTATGCCAAATATCCTTGTAAGCCCTATCTCTACTCTTTCATTTTTTGGTAAATCAACACCTGCTATCCTCATATTGTCTCCTATCCCTGTCTCTGTTTATGCCGGGAATTGCTGCATATAACCCTGATCGTTCCCTTTCTTTTTATTATTTTGCATTTGCTGCATATAGGCTTAACTGATGAACGTACCTTCATGTTTTCTCCAATATAAGTTAAGAATTAAAGTTAGAAGTTAAAAGTTAAAAGTTAAAATAATGGATTTTTAATTCTTACCTCTTAACTTTATTTAAATCTATAAGTTATCCTTCCTTTTGTAAGATTATAAGGTGACAGCTCCACTGTAACCTTGTCGCCAGGGAGTATTTTAATAAAATGCATACGCATCTTTCCTGAAATATACGCCAGTATCCTCTGTCCGTTTTCCAGTTCAACCTTGAACATGGCGTTAGGCAGGTTTTCCACAACCGTCCCCTGAATTTCTATTACTTCTTCTTTAGCCATTTCTAAAATAGATATTATATTTATTTTTCATAGTGCAGTCAATACCCTCGGTCCATCTTTTGTAATAGCTACTGTATGCTCAAAATGAGCAGAAAGACTTCCATCCTTTGTCACAGCAGTCCAGCCGTCGTTCAATATAACTACTTCCCATCCGCCGGCATTAACCATCGGCTCAACAGCCAATGTCATACCCTCCATAAGCTCGGGGCCTTCTCCCTTGTTGCCGAAATTCGGCAGTTGAGGCTCTTCGTGAAGCTCCCTCCCGATGCCATGCCCAACGAAATTTCTTACAACAGAAAATCCATTGCCTTCAACATACCTCTGTATGGCATTTGATATATCAAAAAGCCTGTTGCCAGTAGCTGCCTTTTCTATTCCCTTAGAAAGGGCCTCTTTTGTTACAGAGATCAATCTGCCGGCTGCCAGGCTCGCAGCGCCAACAGGAAGCGTTATTGCACCGTCACCGTAAAATCCTCTGTAGTACACACCAAAATCTATACTAACTATATCGCCTTCCCTTAATTTGGTTACCGAAGGGATGCCGTGAACAACCTCACTGTTTATTGAGGTGCAAAGACTCGCAGGGTAACCCCTGTATCCCTTAAATGCCGGTTTAGCCCCCTTTTTAAGGGTAAAAGACTCTGCAAGCCTGTCAAGCTCTATAGTAGTTATTCCGGTTTCTGTTATATTTTGTATTTCATATAAGACCTCTGCCACAATCCTGCATGCATCGGTTATACGCTTGATCTCGTCAGTAGATTTAAGGATTATCAATCAGCCTCTTCTGCCCTTTATCCTTCCTTTTTTCAGAAATCCTTCATAGGACCGGGTGAGCAGGTGAGACTCTATCTGCGAAATGGTATCAAGGGCAACCCCTACAACTATAAGAAGAGACGTCCCTCCAAAATAAAATGGAATCTTAAAATATACGCCGAGTATATCAGGCAAAATGCATACAACAGCCAAATAGATAGCGCCGCCGAATGTAACTCTCGCAAGGACTTTATATATATATTCAGAAGTGTTTTGCCCGGGCCTTACACCGGGGATAAATCCGCCGTGCTTCTTAAGATTTTCCGCTATGTCCTGGGGGTTAAATATTATAGCTGTGTAAAAATAACAGAAGAAGAAGATCATTCCAACATAAAGTATTGTATAGAGCACTGTTCCCGGGGAAAGTTGTCTTGCCACTGACTGAACCCACGGTACAGCTATAAAGCCAACAATTGTGGCAGGAAACATTATTATTGAAGATGCAAATATCGGCGGGATAACCCCAGCGCTGTTTACTTTTAGTGGCAGGTGCGTGCTCTGGCCTCCGTAAACCTTTCTGCCGACCACTCTTTTTGCATATTGAATCGGAATCTTTCTCTGTCCGCGTTCCATAAATATAATTACGCCGATAACTGCCACCATTACAATTATCAAAAACACTATAAGTATAAGATGCAGCTCACCTGTCCTGAGAAGACTGAATGTATTAAGAACAGCATTAGGGAATCTCGCGGCTATGCCTGAAAATATAATGAGCGATATGCCATTGCCAATACCGCGCTCTGTTATCTGCTCCCCAAGCCACATAATAAAGGCTGTTCCTGATGTAAGGGTAATCATTGTCATAATTCTAAATGACCATCCTGGACTTTGAACAAAATCCCCCTGGCTCATGCTTTCAATTCCCATTGCTATGCCAAAAGACTGGATAGCGCTTATTACTACAGTGCCGTATCTTGTATACTGAGTGATTTTTTTTCTTCCGGCTTCCCCTTCCTTTGCGAGTTTTCCAAGCGCAGGAATAACAACAGTCAGAAGCTGAAGGATAATAGAGGCGCTTATATATGGCATTATTCCCAGGGCAAATATTGTCAGCCTGGATAAGGCCCCGCCTGAGAACATATCAAAAAATCCCATAAGGGCGCCGCCCCTCTCTACAAGAAACTTGCTTAATGCCTCGCCATTAATTCCAGGGGTCGGGATGTGGGCGCCTATCCTATACACAGCCAAAAGGGCAAGCGTAAATATTATCCTGTTTTTTAGTTCTGCAATCTTGAAGATATTCTGAAAACCGCTAAGGATATTCATGAAATAAGTTGAACGTTGAACGTTGAAAGTTGAAAGTTAAAAGACAAGAGGTTCATTTATTTTGAGCCTTGAATTACTTCTGCGCTGCCGCCTGCCTTAATGATCTTTTCCCTTGCAGAGGCGCTAAAGGCATGAGCCTTTACAGTAAGGGCGCCCTTAAGCTCACCTGTCCCGAGGATTTTAAGGCCGTCTTTTATATCAGTAACAAGTCCTTTTTCAATGGCAACCTCAGGGGTAAAGACTGTTGCTGCCCCTATATCATTAAGCTTTTCTATATTTAGAACTGTATACTCCTTCTTAAATATATTATAAAAGCCTCTTTTAGGAAGCCGTCTCTGAAGAGGCATCTGCCCGCCCTCAAAACCTCTGCCCTTAGACCCGCCTGACCTTGCCTTCTGTCCTTTATGTCCCTTACAGGAGGTCTTGCCATGACCGGAGCCGATACCGCGGCCTACCCTTTTTGTTTTTCTTCTGCTTCCTATATTTGGAGATAAATCAGATAATTCCAACTCTCTGTACTCCCTTCCTTAATTAATTTCTTCAACCTTGACTAAATGCGGCACTTTCTGTATCACTCCCCTTAGAGAAGGGGTATCTTTCTGTATAGTGCTCTGGTTAGGCCTCTTCAAGCCAAGAGACATAAGGATTTTTTTGTGCTCCTTAGGCTTGCCGATTAAGCTTCTCTTTAGAGTAACCTTAAGCATTTTCTTCTACCCCGGATTTATCCGCATCCTCTGATGCCTTAGCCATTCTCTCTGATATGCTCTCAAAACTCCTGAGCCTCATGAGGCCGTCTATTGTAGCCTTAACAGTGTTAAATGGATTATGGCTGCCGATTGCCTTTGCAACAACATTATGTATGCCTGCCACCTCCATTACCGCCCTTGCGCCGCCGCCTGCTATAATGCCTCTGCCCTGCTTGGCAGGTTTCATTACTATCCTTACAGCGCCGTACTTTCCCTCTATCTGATGAGGTATAGTCCCCTCCTTCAGGGGAACCCTTATAAGCCTCCTCTTAGCCTGCCCTACAGCCTTCTTTATAGCCACTGGAACTTCTGCCCCTTTGCCCTTCCCTGCGCCAACATACCCTTCACCGTCACCAACAACAACAATAGCGCTAAAGGAGAAACGCCTGCCTCCCTTAACAACCTTGGCAACTCTATTTATATAGACGACCTTCTCTTTTAGGTTTAATCCTTCCGGGTCTATTCTACCCACTATGCCTCCCCTGCAACAAATTCAAAGTTAAAAGTTGAGAATTTAAAATTCTAATCCTGTCTCTCTCGAAGCCTCTGCCAAAGCCTTTATACGTCCATGATAGGGATACCCTGCCCTGTCAAAAACAATCTTTTTAATCCCTTCCTTTGTTGCCCTTTGTGCAAGCAGAGCGCCGACTTCCTTTGCTGCGCTCACATTGCCCCCTGTCTTAATCTTTTCTCTTAGCTCCTTGTCTATGCTTGAGGCTGAAACAAGTGTAGAGCCGATAGCATCATTCACTATCTGGGCATATATATGGTTTAAACTCTTAAACACGTTAAGACGCGGCTTTTCAGATGTTCCGTAAACCTTCTTTCTTATCCTCTCATGGCGTCTGTGTCTTGCTTCTTTTTTAATGTCTGCCAACGATGCCTCCACCCATTAACTTTTAATTTTTTACTTTTTCCCTGTCTTACCGGCTTTAAGTTTAATGCGTTCTCCTGAGTATCTTATACCCTTGCCTTTATATGCATCAGGCGACCTTAGCGCCCTCAGGTTTGCTGCAACCTGCCCGATTACCTGCTTATCAATACCTTTAAGTGTTATTAGTGTTTGCTTAGGGTCAACCTGAGCTGTTATGCCCTCCGGCAGTGCATATTCAACGGGATGGGAATACCCTAATGTTAACATTACTTTTTTAGCCTGAGCCTGTGCCCTGTAACCAATACCTGTAATCTCAAGGGTCCTCTCATATCCTTCGCTTACCCCTTTTATCATACTGGCTAAAATACTCCTCGTTGTGCCATGCAGAGCCCTAACCTGTTTTGTATCAGCGGTTCTCGTTACAGTAACAGCATCTCCCTCTGCTGATATACCCACATAAGGAGAGAAAAGCTTCTTAATCTCGCCCTTTGGCCCTTTAACTGCAACTTCGCTGCCACTGACCTTTACGTCAACGCCTTTAGGAATACCTATTGGTTTTTTACCTATTCTTGACATATCCTCACCATATATAACAGATTACTTCGCCGCCTACACCCTCTCGCCTGCAGCCTTCATCTGTAAAAACTCCTTTTGAAGTTGAAAGTATCGCCATCCCTATTCCGCCCATTACGCGGGGGATCTTCTCTTTGCCAACATACAATCTCCTGCCCGGCTTGCTTATCCTTCTCAACCCTGAGATTATCCTTTCTCCGTTAGCGCTGTATTTCAGAGATATCCTTAGTATCCCCTGTTTTTTATCTTTAAGCAGCCTGTATCCTTTTACGAACCCTTTTTCTTTTAAAACCTTTATTATCTCCAGCTTTAGTTTAGATGCAGGAATATCAACTCGTTCTGCCTTTATTGTATTGGCATTCCTGATTCTTGTAAGCAAATCTGCAATCGGGTCTGTCATCATAGTAATATTAACCTCTATTTTTAGTTTTTAGTTTCTACCAGCTTGATTTAATTACCCCGGGGATCTGTCCCTTCAGCGCTAAGTGCCTGAAACATATCCTGCACATATCAAACCTTTTTAGAAAACCGCGCGGTCTCCCGCAAACAGGGCATCTGTTATATTTTCTAACTTTAAATTTTGGAGCCCTTTTTACCTTTTCTATTAAACACTTCTTTGCCATAATTGAATCCTCGGTTTTATTGTTTTATAAGTTCTTAGTTTCTGAACGGCATTCCTAAAAGCCTCAGCAATGCCCTGCCCTCTTTATCAGTATTAGCAGAGGTAGCAATTATAATATCCAGACCATGCATTGCCTCCACTTTATCGTAATCTATCTCAGGGAATATAATCTGCTCTTTTACGCCAAATGAATAGTTGCCTCTGCCGTCAAATGATTTTGACGATACCCCTTTAAAATCTCTTATGCGCGGTAGTGTAAGACTTATAAATTTATCAAGAAACTCATACATCCTCTCGCCCCTTAAAGTGACCTTGCACCCTATAGGCACTCCTTGGCGAAGCTTAAATGCCGCAATAGACTTCTTTGCCTTTGTAACAACAGCCTTCTGCCCTGTTATAGTCTCCAGCTCCTTTTGTGCTGCATCCAGAAACTTTATATTCTGGGTGGCCTCGCCTGCGCCGACATTAATGACTATCTTTTTAATCTGAGGAACCTGCATAATATTTTTATATGAGAATTCTTTTATAAGGGCAGGAACTATCTCTTTTTTGAATTTATCCTTTAATCTTGCCATAATTATTTATCAATAACCTCCCTGCACTTCTTGCAAACCCTTACCTTCCCGCCGTCGCTCAGGACGCGCGCTTCTATCCTTGTGGGCTTATTGCACTTCGGGCATAAGAGCATGACATTTGACCTGTGAATCGGAGCTTCTTTTTCAATTATTCCGCCCTGCTGATACTGCTTGTTTGGCTTCATGTGCTTCTTGATAATGTTTAGCCTCTCCACAACGACCCTGCTCTCCTTTGGATAGACCGCAATCACCCGGCCGCTTTTGCCCTTTTCGTCACCGTTAATTAATGTCACTGTATCATTCTTTTTTATATCTAAACCCATTGTTTTCTCCCGCCGCTCTTTACTCTTTACTTGTTTCTTTCTCTACCTTAAAGCACCTCTGGTGCCAGAGAGATAATCTTCATGAATTCCTTCCACCTGAGCTCCCTTGCTACAGGCCCGAATATCCTTGTGCCTATTGGCTCTCTCTTTTCATCTATAAGCACTACTGCATTCTGATCAAACCTTATGTATGACCCATCGCTTCTGCGGGTCTCTTTTTTTGTTCTTACCACTACAGCCTTGGCAACAGCGCCCTTCTTTACATTGCCTTCTGGGATAGCCTCTTTAACGCTGACAACAACAATATCCCCAAGCCCGGCGTATCTCCTGTGTGCGCCCCCGAGGGCCTTAATGCACTGGACCTTCCTCGCGCCTGAATTGTCGGCAACCTCCAATATGCTTCTGAGCTGTATCATTTACTGACCGCCCCTTCTGCCATACCTAAAACAACCCATCTCTTTTCCTTGCTTATAGGCCTTGATTCAATAATCATGACCTTATCACCGGTCTTGTATTTATTCTCTTCATCATGCGCCTTAAACTTTGAAACCTTCTTTATTGTCTTCCTATACAGCGGATGCTGCGCAAGCCTCTCAACAGCAACCACCACTGTTTTGTCCATCTTGTCGCTTATAACTTTACCTGTAAAAATCTTCTTTGGCATATCTTCCTCTAACTTTTCACTTTTAACTTTTCACTTACTACAGTTAATATTTTAGCTATCCCCCTGCGGACCTGCCGGATCCTCATGGGGTTCTCTATCTCCCCTGTTACCTTTTGAAAATTTAGATTAAAGAGCTCTTTTCTCAGGTCCTTCTCTTCCTGCCTTAACTCTTCAACTGTTAATGCCTTTAACTCCGAGGGTTTCTTCATGCCACCTCTCCCCTCTTAACAAATTTAGTCGCCAGGGTAAGCTTGTAAGATGCAAGCCTCAAAGCCTCTTTTGCTATGTCCTCTGTAACGCCTGAGATTTCATAAAGCACCTTGCCCGGCTTTACAACCGCAACCCATGACTCAGGAGAGCCTTTGCCCTTTCCCATTCTTGTCTCAGCAGGCTTTTTTGTTAAAGGTTTGTCAGGGAATACCCTTATCCATAGCTTACATCCCCTTTTAGCATGCCTTGTTATTGCAATTCTTGCCGCCTCTATCTGGCGGTTTGAAATCCATCCTGGTTCCAAGGCCTTCAGTCCGAATTCCCCAAAGGATATATCCGAGCCCCTGTACGCCTTCCCGTTCAGCCGGCCCTTCATCATCTTTCTGAATTTAACCCTCTTTGGCATTAACATGATTATTTCCCCTTAACGACCCGTCTCGCCTTTAGACATAGACATCTGAGGCGCCTCTGTTCCAGGCAATATATCCCCTTTATACACCCACACTTTAATCCCTATCTTTCCGTATGTAGTGCTTGCTTCAGCCAATCCAAAATCTATATCAGATCTGAAGGTATGCAAAGGAACCCTGCCCTCTCTATACCACTCTGACCTTGCTATTTCTGAACCTGCGAGCCTGCCGGCACAGGCAACCTTTATGCCTAATGCCCCAAAACGCAGCGCTGAGGTAACAGCCTTCTTCATTGCCTTTCTGAAGGCCACCCTTTTTTCCAGCTGAAGCGCGATGTTTTCAGCGACAAGCTGGGCGTCAACCTCAGGCTTTTTCACCTCTTTTATGTCTATATTTACTTGCTTTCCTATGGACTGCTCCAGTTCTTTCTTAAGCTTATCTACCTCTGCGCCCTTCTTGCCAATAATTATTCCTGGCCTTGCAGCATAGATAATTACCTTGGCATTCTGCCCTGCCCGCTCTATCCCTACGCGTGCGATACCTGCATGATACAGCTTCGCTTTAATTACTTTTCGGATCTTTAGGTCCTCATGAAGAAAGCTTCTATAGCCTTTCTTGGCAAACCACATTGAATCCCATGTCTTTGTTATTCCCAGCCTGAAACCTATAGGGTTTGTTTTCTGCCCCAAAACTACCTCCTCAAAAATTAAGGTTAAGGTTGAGGTTAAGAATTTTTCTTAGCCTTAACCTTAGCCTCAGCCTAAATTTATTCTTCAAGTACTACAGTTATATGACTTGTTCTCTTCTTTATTATATTTGCCCTGCCCATTGCCCTGGACATGACCCTCTTCATAACCGGGCCTTGATTTACAAACAGACCTGATACTTTCATGGAATCAGGGTCTGCAACCTTCTTCTGTTCAGCGTTAGCCATAGCAGATCTCAGCACCTTGGCAATAATCTTAGCAGAACTGTGAGGCAGAAACTTGAGGCTTATCATGGCCTCGCCTGCCCTTTTCCCCCTCACGATATCCATAATCCTCTTTACCTTCCTGGGGGAGACCCTTTCATGTTTTAATATTGCCTTTGATTCCATAGCGAATTATCTACCTCCCGGCCCTGCTTCTTTCTTCTTCTCGCCTGAATGAGCCCTAAATGTCTTTGTAGCTGAAAACTCTCCAAGCTTATGCCCAATCATGCTTTCTGTTACATAAACAGGGATAAACTTCCTGCCATTATGAACTGCTATCGTGTGTCCAATGAATTCAGGCACTATTGTAGACCTTCTTGCCCATGTCTTAATAACCTTTTTCTCTCCGGCGTCATTCATTGATGTAATCTTCTTCATCAGCTTGGGCTCTATGTATGGTCCTTTTTTTAAAGATCTTGGCAAGACTTCCTCCTTTTATCTCTTCCTTCTTCTTACAATAAACTTTTCGGTTCTCTTATTCTTTCTCGTCCTAACGCCCTCTGGCTTTCCCCACGGAGAGCAAGAAGGTCTTCCGCCTGATGTCTTCCCTTCACCGCCTCCAAGGGGATGATCAACGGGGTTCATCGCCACACCTCTTACAATAGGCCTCTTCCCAAGCCATCTTTTTCTGCCTGCCTTGCCTATTGAAATATTTTCCCACTCAGCATTGCTAACCTGCCCTACAGTCGCCATACACTTAGAGAGAATAAGCCTCACCCCGCCAGAAGAGAGTTTTATATGACAATATACGCCCTCCTTTGCAACAAGCTGGGCATAGGCCCCGGCGCTCCTTGCAAGCTTGCCTCCCTGCCCCGGGTTAAGTTCAATATTATGAATAAATGTGCCAAGGGGTATATTTTCAAGAGGCAATGCATTGCCTGTCTTTATTTCAACATCTACTCCTGAGCTGAGAGTCTCGCCTGTCTTTATGCCTAACGGGGCGAGTATATATCTCTTTTCGCCGTCTGCATACTTAACTAATGCAATACGGCCTGACCTGTTTGGATCATACTCTATGGACTCAACAATTGCAGGGATCCCAAACTTATCACGCCTGAAGTCAATGAGCCTGTAGAGTCTCTTATGCCCGCCGCCCTTATGCCATGAAGTGACACGGCCCTCATTATTCCTTCCGCCATTTCTTTTTAAGGTTATTAGTAGCGGTTTATACGGCCTTTCTTTAGTTATTTCAGAAAAGTCAGTCCCGCTTCTGAACCTGGTTCCTGCTGATGTAGGCTTATATGTCTTTATCCCCATTTTTTATTTTTATCCTTAATTAATTACCGTAACTGCTATGTCCCATGAACAATGTCTAATTTTTCGCCCTCTTTTAAGGTCACAACTGCCTTCTTCCAGTCAGACCTCTGTCCTTCAAACCGTCCAAATTTTTTTTTCTTCCCTTTGCAATTTACTGTAGTAACATCCTCTACCTTTACCTTAAAGATTTCTTCAACCGCCTTTTTAACCTCTATCTTATTTGCATCCCTCGCTACCTTGAATGAGACCTTGTTGTCAGACTCTTTAAGAGCCATCGCCTTTTCAGTAAGCAGGGGGGCTATTATAACAGAATAAGAGTTCTTCATATCAGGCATATACCTCTTTCATATGTTCTAACGCAGCCTTTGTTATGAGAAGCTTCTGATGTGCGAGGATATCGTATGTATTAAGACAGCCTATCCTGCTCACCGCTACATTGGGCATATTTCTTGCGGCAAGCTCAAGATTATTCTCCTTGTCAGGAATTATTATCAGCACCTTATTATCGCCAAGCCCAAACCCCTTAAGCAGGGAGACCAGTTTTTTTGTCTTTGGTTCATCAATATTCAGGGTATCTATAATAATAACTTCTCCATCAGAAAACTTAGCAGAAAGTGCAGAGTTCAACGCTGCCCATTTTACTTTTTTAGGCAATCTATAAGAGTAGTCCCTTGGCTGAGGGCCAAATACAATACCGCCTCCGCGCCATAATGGAGAACGATTGCTTCCAGCCCTTGCCCTGCCTGTATGCTTCTGCTTCCACGGTTTCTTGCCCCCGCCGCTTACAAGACCCTTGGTCTTTGTGGCAGCAGTGCCCTGTCTCTGATTGGCAAGGTAGTTTCGCACAGCCTCATGCAGAAGCCCTTTGTTTACAGGAACCTCAAACAGCTCTGCCGGCAGATCAATCTTGCCGATGGCCTTCTTTTCTTTATTTAGAATATCAACTTCAGGCATTAACTATCCTTCCTTGCTAATTATTAAGTATCCGCCGTTAGCGCCAGGCACAGCGCCTTTAACAAGCATAATATTCTGCTCTTTTTTGACTTCTACAACTTCTATATTTTTGACGGTTGCTTTTTCATCACCCATGTGCCCTGGCAACCCTTTATTTTTCCAAACCCTTGAAGGGAATGAGCTGCTGCCAATTGAACCAGGAGCTCTGTAAAACATTGATCCGTGAGATGCAGGGCCTCCTGCATAATGATGCCTCTTCATAACACCCTGAAACCCTTTTCCCTTTGATGTCCCTGTCAGTGAGACCTTTTCTCCTTTGCTAAACAACTCCACAGTGATAGTATCTCCAAGATTAAACCCTTCCATCTTCATTTCCTTAAGGAGCCTGAAGGCCGGAAGAGATGATTTCGTAAAATGTCCAAGCATGGCTTTTGAGACGTTTTTTTTCTTCCTTATCTCATCAAACCCAAGCTGAAGTGCAGAATATCCGTCCTTATCCGCTTCCCTTACCTGCACAACCCTGCAAGGGCCTGCCTCTATTACTGTAACAGGAATAATGCGGCCGTCTTCGCCAAATATCTGCGTCATGCCTATCTTTTTGCCGAGCATGCTCTTCATAGCTTTATCTCCACGTCTACGCCCGCAGCCAGCTCAAGCTTCATGAGGGCGTCTATAGTATGAGGAGTCGGGTCTAATATGTATATCAACCTCTTGTGCGTCCTTATCTCAAACTGCTCCCTTGACTTTTTATCTACATGGGGAGACCTGAGCACTGTTATCTTATGAATCCTTGTGGGCAAAGGAATAGGACCTGATATTTTTGCCCCTGTCCGTTTTGCGGTATCCACTATCTCCCGCACTGACTGGTCAAGCAGATTGTGTTCAAATGATTTTAGATTTATTCTTATTTTTTCATTCATTGTTTTATTTTTTACTCAATAACCTCTGTTACTACCCCTGCTCCTACTGTTCTTCCGCCTTCCCTTATTGCAAACCTCAGCTCCTTCTCCATCGCTATCGGCGTTATCAGCTCAACGCTTACACTTACA
>JACQXF010000134.1 GCA_016208855.1 Nitrospirota bacterium
CTCGCTCTGAGGGTCGTCAATGTCGCCAAATACCCTTGCCCTTGTAGGACATGAAAGCACGCATGCAGGTTTTCTCTCTTCCTCGGGAAGATTTTCATTATAAATCCTGTCAGCGCAGAGCGTGCATTTCTTCATCACTCCTTCATGCTCGTCAAACTCCCTTGTTCCGTAAGGGCATGCCCATGAACAGTACTTGCAGCCTATGCACTTTTTATAATCAACAAGCACAACTCCGTCTTCTCTTTTATATGACGCTCCTGTAGGGCACGCCTCAACGCATGGGGCGTTTCTGCAGTGCATGCAGGACTTTGGCATGTTAATTACTTCTGTATTTGGAAATTTCCCTATTTCATAAGTCTGCACGCGGTTAAACCACACACCGCACGGCTCTTTGCCATACGGGTCTTTGTCTGTAAGAGGACCAAACTCTCCGCCTGTGTTCCATGACTTGCAGTTTACAGCGCAGGCATGACAGCCTACGCATTTATTTAAGTCAATTACCAATGCAAGCTGCATTATTAAACCTCCGTTTTAGTATCAGAGTATCAGAGTGTCAAAGTATCAAAGTTTAAAACTCTGATACTCTGACACTCTGATGCTATCCTCTCAAAATCTCAGGCCTTTTTTCCATATGAGGCAGTGGCTTTATAGGACTAAACAGAGGAAATACTCCGGGCTCGTCTGCCTTTGTTATCTTTACCATTAAATCAAACCATGCTGCCTGCCCTGATATAGGGTCGCTGTTGGAAATTTTTGTTCCGTCTGCATTATTAATTTCTTCAGTTATCAAGTGATTAAGCAGAAATGCCTTCTTTGCCTCATCGGCGTTTTCATCAAGATTCCATGCGCCAGGGTATTTGCCTATGGCATTCCACGTCCACACAGTATTAGGCTCAACTGCCTCTGAAAACTTAACCTGCACTTTTATTTTCCCAAGCGGTGACTCTACCCATACCCAGTCAAGCTCATTTATGCCTAACTCCTTTGCCTTCCCTGAATTCATATGTAAAAAATTCTGCCCCATAATCTGCCTTAGCCACGCATTCTGGCTGTCCCATGAGTGATACATTGGCATTGGCCTTTGGGTGATTGCATGAAACTTATATTTGCTTTTATCTGTTTGCTCTTGCTCCAACGGCTCATACCAAAATGGAAGCGGGTCAAAGTATTTTAATATCCTCTCGCGCTGTGCTTCTGTCTTTGGCTGCTTTCCTTTTCTAAGCCCTTTTGCCGCAAGGCGAAACCTCTGCATTACCTCTGAGTAGAAGTGCATGATTATGGGTTCATTATCCCTTTTAAGCTTCATATTCTGCGCCCAGTTAAGATAGCCCTGATTTATTGTGCGGTTATATTTTATTGAGTCGTCGAGCTGTATCTCCCAGAATGACTTGTTTTTAATGTACATATCCCACTGGTTTGGATTAGGCTCTCCAACCATATGTTTTGAGCCGTCCTTGCCGCGCCATCCTGCAAGAAAACCTACATTGGCTCCTGGCGAGGGCTGCCAGTTTGTGATAAATTCCTGATAGGTTTCATATAATGGGGTTCCGCTTTCATCACAGAAGCCTTGAAGCCCTAATGCATTTGCAAGGTCAATGAGAGTCTGCTGAAACGGCCTGCACTCGCCCTTTGGAGGAAGTATAGGCCGGCGTATTGCGTCAGCAGGTTTTGAGTAATCGCATATAGGCCTGTCAAGCAGGGATATTACGTCGTGCCTTTCAAGATATGTTGTATCAGGAAGCACAAGGTCAGCAAAGGAGACCATCTCGCTAAAGAATGCGTCGCTTACGACAAGAAACGGTATAACATAGTTTCCGTCTTTATCCTTTGCCTTAAGCATCTCCATAACGCCGCTTGTATTCATTGTGGAGTTCCATGACATATTTGCCATAAAGAAGAGCAGGGTATCAATATGGTACGGGTCTCCCTTGTATGCATTGGTAATCACATTATGCATCATGCCATGCGCTGTGAATGGAAACTCCCAGCTAAAGGCCTTATCTATTCTCACAGGGTTTCCGTTTTCGTCAATCATCAAATGCTCCGGCATTGACGGAAACCCAAGCTCAGGCGCAGGCAGCGGGGTGTTTGGCTTTATCTGGTCAGGCGAGCTTATTGGTTTTGGACACGGAGGCACAGGCCTTGGAAACGGCGGCTTGTATCTGAATCCCCCGGGGCGGTCAATTATTCCAAGTGTCATCATTAATATGCTTAATGCCCTGATTGTCTGAAATCCGTTAGAGTGCGCTGCAAGCCCGCGCATTGCATGAATTGATACGCGCCTTCCTGTTGTAGTCTTATGCTCACGCCCCCATGCGTCTATCCACGGAATAGGAAGTTCTACCGTGTTATCGCGTGCCGTGATGCCGATTTCAAGTGCAACTCTCTCTATCTGCTTTGCAGGGACGCCGCATATTTCAGATGCCTTCTCCGGGGAGTATTCCTCCATGATGCGCTCTACAAGAAGCTGAAACGCAGGCTTAAGGGTTTTACCGTCAGGACTTTTGAATTCTCCAAGAAGCACAGGCTCTGTATCCCGCGGGTGCCACTCCTGGATAGAGTTTGTCTTTTTATCCCATACAGTGTACTGAGTCTCTTCCATATCTTTTTCTGATATTAAATACGGCATGCCTTCGTTCTCATCGCCCTCGTCTATCTGTATAAGATAAGCTGCATTTGTGCGGGTTATGAGAAACTCCCTGTCATAAAGGCCGTTTTTAAGCAGGACATGTATTAATGCAAGGATAAATGCGCCGTCTGTCCCGGGCTTTATTGGCACCCACTCATCTGCTATTGCGCCGTAGCCTGATCTTACAGGGTTTATTACGACAAGCTTCCCGCCATGCTCCCTTATTCTTCCAAGTCCAAGCTTAAGCGGATTTGAATCGTGGTCTTCAGCAACGCCAAAGAGGAGCATGTATTTTGTCCTCTCATAATCAGCGCCTCCGAATTCCCAACTGCTTCCGCCTATTGAGTAGATCATCCCTGTTGCCATGTTTACGGAACAGAAGCCGCCGTGCGCTGCGAAGTTAGGGGTTCCAAACTGTTTTGCAAAGTATGAGGTAAGGGCCTGCATCTGGTCGCGTCCTGTGAAGAAGGCAAACTTTTTAGGGTCTTCGCTTCTGATTTTTTTGAGGCGGCTGACGAGTATATCCATTGCCTCATCCCATGAGATCTCGTCAAACTGAGCCTCTCCCCTCCCTGCGCCCTCCTTGCGCTTAAGTGGCTTTGTAATCCTTGCAGGGCTTATCTGCTTCATTATTCCGGCAGAGCCTTTGGCGCAGATAACGCCCTGATTTGTAGGGTGTGAGGGATTGCCCTGAATATATCTTATCTTTCCGTCTTTCAGGGTAACTTTTATGCCGCACCTGCATGCGCACATGTAGCAGGTGGTGTACTTGATATCCTCATTTTCTTCAAGCAGATGACCGTCTTTTTCTTTCTTCATTTCTTGTATGTTCCCGGAAAAAGGTGAAATGTTTTTAAACTGAGATATAAATTGTCACATATTTTTTTAGAAAAGTGAATAGATGAATTTTCATATAAAGATTCTTAATAAAACTGGCAGGAGAAAATTATCTCATGATGGTATAAAATATGGAATATTAATCTTGGAGGCTAAAGGCGTAATGACAGGTTTTATCGGCGGCGGCAAGATGGCAGAGGCGATTATAAAGGGAGTCAGGAGTCAGGAGTCAGGAGTCAGAAGAGATATTTTCCTTTCTGAGCCTCTTGAGGAGAGAAGAAGATATCTTGCTGAGACATATGGCATAAGGACAACAGAATCAAACAAAGAGGTTGCGTCTTCGTGCAGTATAATAATCCTTGCTGTTAAGCCCCAGAATATGGAGAATGTACTTGATGAAGTAGGCGGCATTATATCAGAAGATAAAACAGTTGTCTCAATAGCAGCAGGGATTACGCTTTCATATCTGCAGGCAAAACTGAAAACAAAAAGGCTCATAAGGGTTATGCCAAACACGCCTGCTATGGTTCAGGAGGGGATGTCTGTAATATCTTTATGCGAGTGTTTCTCTGATAACGACATTAATACTGTACGGGAGATATTTATGTCGGCAGGCAAGGTAATAACCCTGCCTGAAAAATATATGGATGCTGTGACGGCGCTTTCAGGGAGCGGACCTGCATTTTTTGCATTGTTTGTGGAATCAATGATAGAAGGCGGCGTGAAGGCGGGGCTAAATGAAGACGATGCATTGATGCTTGCAGTTCAGACAATGCTCGGCACGGCAAGACAACTTGATACCGGTATCTCACCCCGGAAGCTAAGGGAGATGGTGACATCCCCCGGAGGCACAACAGCAGCAGGGCTTAAGGTATTTGAGGAAAAAAATTTTAAAAATATTATTATATCTGCAATCAAGGCAGCAGCAGACAGGGCAAAGGAACTGGGACAAATTAAAAATTAAGGATTAATATGTTTATACTCGCTAACCTGTTAACAGCCGTAGCAAAGATACTTGATGTAGTCCTCTCAGCATATATGTGGATAGTAATAATATCTGCCCTTATAAGCTGGGTAAACCCGGATCCGTATAATCCGATAGTGAGATTTCTTTATTCAGTAACAGACCCGGTTCTCAGGCCTATAAGAAGAAGGCTTGGCATTTGGGGCGGCATTGATATATCTCCCATGATAGTGATTTTAATAATACTGTTTCTTAGGTATTTTCTGATAGCATCAATGCTTGAAATGGCATTCAGGATGAAAGGATGATTAATGATAAACTTAACTTGAATCTATCTCTTGTTTAGGGTTTTCCGCCAAAGGCGGATTAGCCGAGGCTGAAGATATTAGAATTTAGAATTTAAAGGAAAAGGAGGCATGTATGAGGATAACGCCGCTTGATATTCAGCAGAAACAGTTTACTACAAAGTTCAGGGGATTTGATCTGGAGGAGGTTGACTCTTTCCTTGAGCTTGTAAGGGAGGAGATGGAAGAGCTCTTGAGGGAAAATGCAACCCTTAGGGACGAGGTGAAGCTGCTTGATAAACAGCTAAAAGACTACAAAAATATAGAGGAAACACTTAGAAACACGCTTATGGCAACACAGCAGATGGTTGAAGACTATAAGGATAGCGCCAGGAAAGAGGCAGAGCTTATAAAGAAAGAGGCAGAGCTCCAGTCAGAGGAGATACTTAAGGGAGCGCAGGAAAGGGTCATCAAGATACATGAAGATATAACAGACATGAAAGGCGTCAGGAGACACTTTAAGGAGGAGATAAGGAGATTGGCAGAAAGGGTTATCAGGGAAATTGAGTTTGATAAAGAGAGGGAGGAAGAAAAGCCGGATGAAGTATAAGGCGTTAAAGGGCATATGCGATATACTTCCTCCTGAGACATATATCTGGCAGCATATAGAGTCTGTTGCCAAAGAGGTTTTTAAAACTTACGGTTGCAAAGAGATTAGGCTTCCTATAATTGAGTCCTCAGAGATATTTATAAGAAGCATAGGAGAGACAACAGATATTGTTGAAAAAGAGATGTATACCTTCCAGGACAAGGCAGGCCGAAGTGTAACCATGAGGCCTGAAGGCACAGCGCCTTTTGTCAGGGCGTTTGTAGAGCATAGCCTTCATAATGAGCCGTCCCCTCAAAAATATTATTACATGGGGCCGATGTTCAGATATGAAAGGCCTCAGGCAGGAAGGCAGAGGCAGTTTCATCAGATAGGCATTGAGGCGCTGGGGACAGATGACCCAAAGATAGACGCAGAGGTTATTTCAATGTTGATGGCGCTTCTCAAGCGTATTGGGCTTAAGGATATTGAGCTTGAGGTTAATTCTATTGGTTGCGGTATATGTCGTCCTGAGTATAAAACAGTAGTTAAAGATTTTCTAAGGGAGAATTTAGAGTTCTTTTGTGAAGATTGTAAAAGGAGATATGAAATCAATCCCCTGAGGATTCTGGACTGCAAAGTAGAAGGCTGTATTGGTAGGAGACAAGCTGTGCCTTCAATAGTAAATTTGTTATGTGATGACTGTAAGGATCACTTTGAAGAACTACAACATTATCTTCAGCTCTTAAATGTCTCTTATCGTATCAATCCTAATTTAGTAAGGGGGCTTGACTATTACACAAGAACCGCCTTTGAGGTAAAGGGCAAGTCACTCGGAGCACAAAACGCCGTAGCAGCCGGAGGGAGATATGGAAGCCTTGTTGAAGAGTTTGGCGGTCCTGCTGTTTCCGGTATAGGGTTTGCGATAGGCGTAGAAAGACTCTTATCGCTTGTTTCAGAAGGACATAACGATTACGGCCCTGATATCTTTTTATGTTTTTTAGGAGATGAGGCAGAGAAGAAAAGTTTTATGCTTACTAATGAATTAAGGGCAGAAGGGCTGTGGGTTGAGACAGCTTATGACAAGTCTTCCCTTCGCAGCCAGATGCGCCGTGCAGACCGTATCAAAGCCAAAAATGTCATTGTCATGGGGGAAGAAGAGCTTAAGAAGAAGAAGGTTATAGTAAAAAATATGGCTGGCAAAGAAGAAGTTGAGACCGTCTTAGAAGGCGCAGAAATAATAAAAGTAGTCCAAAAAGATATCCTAAGTGTATAGTCGTAAAGATACCTGCTATTTTCTTTCTAAAGGTTTTTCTGCTTTTTGACGAAAAGTTAATTATAATAATGACACTTATTCAATAAGTTAGAATAGCCAGTAAGCTGTCTTTCCGGCTTACTGGGCATAACAGTTATAATGAACTATTGTATAAATACAACTGCTAACAGACTACGGATTGTTATTATCTTTATCTCTTTTTTATGCCTGTATTCTCTTGCAATAGGGGCATCAGAGCTGAAAAAAGAAGAAACCCATTGCCCTAAGACTAAAGGAATTAAATCTGATCTTTCCATCAAAAAAGCAGAGCCCGTTCATCTGAAACAAGATATAGAGCCGCTGAACCTGGATGAGATGGTTCAGGAGGCAGGACATCTTATCAAGAAAAATGATTATGACGCCGCACTAATTCTTCTGACGCCTGCCGCTCATCTCATTATGAGCTCTGTTAAGTATGCTGATATAGCCTCGGATTTTATTGCCATCCTTGTGTGGAAGGGAAGATATGATGATGCCATTAGCAGTTATGAAAATCTGCCTCCGTCTTTCCCAAAGCGCGCCTATCTTATGCGGAATGTGGCAAAGGCATATTCCGAGAAGAAGAGATACGATGATGCAGCGGCATTATATGAAGCAGCGCTTGAGAAAGAGTCTGCAGATGCTGAATCTCAAAAGGGGCTTATCAATACATTCATAGTGAAAGGCGAATATGATAAGGCATTAAAACGCCTTGAGGATTTCCTTAATAAGGCGACTGAAGAACCGTCTCTTCTAAGGATAAGGGCTTTCCTTCTCTTTAAACAGGGGCGGTATGTTGAGTCGTTGAAGGAATATCAGGGACTTGGGGAAAAGGGAGAGGAGATACATAAGCTGCGCAATGACCTGATAACCTCCCTGCCTGAGGCCGGGAAAGGCGAGCTTTTAAAGGCCCTGCGTGACGCATCAGATAAAGGCGATGTGTCAGCAAGATTAAATTACGTCCTGACGCTTATCCTTACACGAGATCACAGGGCTGCTGTCAGCGTCTTTGAGTCTGAGCCTCCTGATTACAGTAAAACACCAAAGGACATATTAAGCTGGTTAGGATGGGCATATTTTCAGGCAGGCAATATAAATAAGGCAAAGGAGTTATATAACCATGTCTTAGCTGTAAGTCCTGACTATGTAGCTGCAAATATCGGCCTTTCATACTGCTATGCAGCAGAGGGCATAAGCAGTAAGGCACTGGAAACACTGGACAGGATGATAATCCTTGAGCCAGAAAACATAGAGATAAGTTTTGCCCGGGCATATGCCTTTGAGAAGGCAAAGATGTTCTGGGCAGCCATTCAGGAATACGACTGCATACTTGATAGGTTGCCCAAGAATCCTACTGCCATGAAGCTTAGGCTGAGAGCCTTTTCAGACCTCGGGGCAAGCTCTTATGCGCTTGAGGGCTCTAAATTGCGCCTTCCTGCGGATGTACAGTTGAGTGATGATTTAAATGCTGATGTGGCGGCTGACTATATCCAATGGGAAGAATATGAGACGGCCAAGAAGATGCTGTCAGAACAGTTCAGGCAGACAAAGAGTGTTCGCTCAGGTTATGACCTTATAATGGCGCTCTTTAAAAACGAAGATATGGAGGAGGTTGTGGCTGTATATGAGGAGCTTGAAAGACAAGGGGTTCAGCCCCGTCCCTGGGTTATGGAAAACGCTGCCGGAGCATACCTCTATCTTGAGCAGCCGCATAAGGCACTTGAGTTGTATAACAGGGCTTTGCAGATTGATCCAACCTCATACAACGGAAGGATGGGGGAATTTTATACATTACAGGAACTGATGAGATGGCGTGAAGCAGAGGATATCCTTAACGAGCTTGACAGCGAAAAGCCTGAGTTTCTTGTAAATAAAGGAATTGCCCAGCCTAACTGGCAGAAGCTTGAAGTCTCTCTTGCGAGGGCATGGCTTCTTGCGTATGAGGGGAGGCTCGAGGAGGCAGAGGATTATTTCTGGGACCTCCGCGAGAAGGCGCCTGCAAATATGGGGATACGTTCAGGGCTGGCGCATGTCTATCTCTGGCGGGGATGGCATCATAAGGCGCTTGAGGAGTTCAGGATAGTAAAGACAAACGCCTCTGAGGATATAAGCGCTGAGCCCGGAAGGATACTGGCCCTTAATGAAACAGCCTTAAAAACAGAGGCGCGGCTTGAGGCTGAGGAGCTCCTTAAAAAAAATCCCCGGCACAAGCATGTGCAAAGCCTCTACAGGAGGCTTCAGGTGGAGGATATGCGTGAGCTTTCCACAGACATTGTATTTTCAGGTGATGAGGACGGTTTTGGAGAGGTCAGGTTTAATATGTCTCTTTCCCAGCAGCTCTCCTTATATACAAGGATATACGGTTTTCTTCTGTGGCAGGAAAGTTCAGATGACGAAAGGACTACTCATTACCGCCGTGCAGGACTTGGAATAAATCATATCTTTAACAGCTATTGGCGCATAAGGCAGCAGTTTTCTGCCAACTATAACAACGGCAGGGATTTCGGATCACTCTCGCAGATTTTCTTTACTCCTGATGATTACTGGAGATTCAGCCTGTCATATGACACCTTCTCAACCGATGTCCCTCTCCGCGCACGTGTTTCAGGGATTGAGGCTGACAGGATAGGGGCAGATATAGAATACAGGGAGAGCGAATGGCGAAGCTACAGGCTTTCTCTTTCGCAACTCAAATTTTCTGATGACAATAAAAGAGAGCAGGCCCTTATAAGCTATGAGCAGGGTCTGCTTATAAGGAACAACTGGCGGATGCGGTTGTTTGCCGATGTTTATGCATCAAGAAATTCGCTTAACTCAGCGCCCTACTTTAACCCGGGGCATGACCTCAGCGTCTCTGCCACTCATATGACAGAGTACACGCACTTCAGGATATATAACCGTGCCTTTTTGCAGAGGCTTTACATGACCCTCGGCACATACAAGCAAGATAACTTCTCAAGTGAACTGACAGGGGCCATACGTTATGAGCATGACCATAATTTCTCAGACACCAACAGCCTGCTCTACGGAGTCACATTTGCAAGGCAGGCATTTGACGGAGAGCCTGTTCACAGCTACAGCTTATACATAACCTACAGGTGGAGGTTTTAATGCTTAAAAGAGCGGCCGTGATAATTGCAATCTTAATCCTCTCTTTAAATAAAGGCTATGCAATAGAGATGAAGCCCGGAGAGTTCCTTGCGCTCTGCTATCATTCGGTATCTGAAAGGCCGGTTCCGGGTGACAACTATACGGTTACCCGTCAGCTATTTACAGAGCAGATGGAGTACTTAAAGACTCATGGATATACGCCTGTATCAATGAATGATATCCTCCTTGCAAGCGAGGGCAAAAAAAGCCTTCCTCCAAAACCGGTGCTTCTCACATTTGATGATGCATATACCTCTTATTATGAATTTGTAGTGCCGCTTCTTAAAAGGTTCAACTTCCCCTCGGTGCTTGCAGTTGTCAGTACATTTATAGAAAAGAATCCTGAAGGCCTGCCCGAGCCCCTTATGAGATGGGAGCAGATAAAGGAGGTTTCATCAGGCGGCCTGGTGGAGGTTGTATCGCATTCCTATGACCTTCATAAGGGCATACAGTATAACCAGCCCGGGAATGTAGGGGCTGCTGCATTTGTCAGGGCATATGACCCTGTAAGACAAAAATACGAAACTGAAGAGGAATACAGAAAGAGGTTAGAGGCGGACTTTGCTTTACAGGAGGAGATATTTGTCAAAAAGCTCGGCTTTAAACCAAATGCTATTGTCTGGCCGTATGGCAGGTACAACAGCATCGGCATAGATGCAGCGCGTAAGAACGGATACAGGATGGCATTCAATTTTGATGATGACGGCTTTGGCAATTTAGGCAATCTGATGGAGGTAAAGCGTCTTGTGGTAGAAAACAAGTCAATAAAGGACTTTATCAGCAAGATAAATGACCCAGGACATAATGACACAAAGATAAGGGCTGTTCAGGTAGACCTTGACCTTATCTTTGACCCTGATGCTTATGAGCAGACCGATAAGAACTTGGGCAGGCTGATAGAGAGGCTTGTTGAGATGAAGATAAATACGGTATTTCTGCAGGCATTTGCCGACCCTGAAGGAACAGGCAATATCAAGAGCGTTTACTTTCATAACAGGGTGCTTCCCGTGCGCGGGGATATCTTCAGCCATGCAGCCCATCAGATCTTTATACGCGGTATAAGGGTATATGCATGGATGCCTGCCCTCAGCATAGTGCTTCCTGATGAAAAGCTCAACAATGAATTGAGGGTGCAGGAGCTATCTGAAGATGGAGTCAGTCCGAGCAGCTCATGGTACAAAAGGCTGACCCCCTTTAGCGCAAAGACCAAAGAGATTATGCGCACATTATATGAAGACCTTGCAGCCTACTCCATTGTAGACGGGGTGCTGTTTCAGGATGATGCATATCTTAATGATATGGAGGATTTTCATCCGCTTGCAATGCTTGATTATGAGAGGCGCTTCGGGAGGAAAATATCCCTTCAGGATGTAAAGGACAATACAGAGCTTTCGCAAAAATGGTCGCGGTATAAGACAGGCGTGCTCTTGGATTTTACAAAAGGGCTTATGGAGGGTGTTAGAAGGCATCGTCCCGGGACTAAATCTGCAAGAAACCTTTACGCAAATACACTTGCCAATCCGCAGTCAGAGGCATGGTTTGCCCAGAATTACGGCCTGTCTCTTCAGGCGTATGACAAGGTGATTATAATGGCATACCCACAGATGGAAGATGTAGACCGCCACTCAGGATGGCTTGAGAGGCTTGTCCATAATGCGCTTGAATTTCCAGAAGGACTGAATAAAACAATATTTAAGATACAAACCTATGACTGGAAGAATAAGGAATGGATCAAAGACGGCATTATATTAAAGGAGCTAAGGACTATACTCGCATCAGGAGGAATGCATATCGCCTATTATCCTGATAACTTTTATGAAAACAAGCCTTCTCTAAAGAGCGTGAGGCTTGAGATGTCAACGCAGACAAATCCATTTCTAATAAAAGAGGCCGTGCCCAGATGAGTATATCGGGAATTCTTCAGTTCATCAGCGAATTTGTGTATCTTTATCCTATGCTGATGAGCGTTGTATGGATGATTGGGGGGATCATATTCTTCTGGAGACTGGAGCGTAAGTCTCCGCCAGAGCCTGTATTGGATGAATACCCATTTTTTTCAATAGTAGTCCCGGGACATAATGAGGAGGCTCAGATTGAGGAGACAATAACGTATCTCCTTGAGATTGATTATCCTGACTACGAGATAATATTCGTGGATGATGGAAGCACTGATAATACGGCATCCATACTTCATGAATTGTGCAGCAAGCATGAGAAGGTGAGGGTCGTCTATCTGACAGAGAACATGGGCAAGGGCGCAGCCCTGAACGCAGGGACAATGGCAGCAAGAGGAGAGCTGATACTCACTATTGACGCAGATGCGCTTGTAGACCCGAAGATACTTAAATGGATGGCATGGCATTTCTCAAAATATTCGAGGGTCGGAGCCATTACAGGCAATCCAAGGGTTATTAACCGCACTACGCTTCTTGGGAAGATTCAGACAGGGGAGTTCTCAACAATTATAGGGCTTATAAAGAGGGCGCAGCGGATATTAGGGAAGGTGCTGACTGTATCAGGAGTGGTTGCCGCATTCAGGAAGCAGGCGCTTGTATCAGGAGGCTTTTGGGATACGGACATGGTGACAGAGGATATAGACATAACATGGAAGCTTGAGAAAAATTTCTGGGACGTTCGCTACGAACCGCGTGCTATCTGCTGGATATTTGCCCCTGAAACAGTAAGAGGGCTTCTAAGGCAGCGCATGAGATGGGCGCAGGGCGGGATTGAAGTGCTGAAGAAACACCGGGGCATATGGAAGAATTGGAAACAGCGCAGGCTATGGCCCATATATGTTGAATATATCTTAAGCACTGTATGGGCTTATATGTTCTGGACGCTCGTTTTATTATGGGGCATTCAGGCGGTATTCAAGATATTTATGCCTATAACACTGAAGCCCCCGATACCGCCGTTATGGGCAGGTTCCATACTCGCATTAATATGCGTCATACAGTTTGCTGTAAGTTTTTATATGGACAGGAAATATGACAAGAAGATGCTGAGGTATCTTTTCTGGGTCATCTGGTATCCACTTGCCTATTGGGCGATTAACTCTGCAGTCTTGATATTTGCAGTGCCAAAGGCATTGCTTAAACCTGAAGGGACGCGGGCCGTGTGGCTTAGTCCTGACCGCGGCATTGACAAGCTCAAGACATAAAGGAGGATTATGCCTAAGATAGAGATCAGGGACCGTCCTGAATTTAAGAGCTTCCTAAGGAATATGGCTGAACTTGGAATCACCGCAATTGTATGGGGCATATGGGTTTATCTCTTTCTGCCTGTCATTGATATTATCTTATGGATTTTCGGAGCAAGACAATTTTATATTGAGGTAATCCAGAAGGTGGGGTATAAAGAATTTCTCGCCCTTACAAACAGGATGGGGTTAATCGTCTTAATAGTATTTATTGTTATGCGCTCATGGGGTTATTATAACTACCTGAGGTTTGGAAGGGGTAATATGCGTAAATCCCTGCCTCCTCTGCATATAGAGCACCTGACAGAGTTTTTTAGAATAAGCAGGGATCGGCTGTCTGAGATTAAATCAAAAAAAGAGGTGATCCTCAGCTCCGGTGAAACCATTGAGGATATTGACGGCTGGCTAATTAATAAAAGAGATAAGAGCCGGTAAGTTCATTTTTCCATCCGGCTATTGACAGTAGTTTTACACATACTGTATAGTAATACTGCCTTTAATCTGGCACCGAGAGGCTGGAAAGGAATAATGAACCACTTATACAATCTAATCTGCTTTGAGGCCTTTTTCCTCTCTGGAAAAAGGTTTTTTTATGCCCCGAGAGATACTAAACAACAAAGACATTGAAAGAATCCTTACAAGGATAGCCCACGAGATTATCGAAAGAAACAAGGGGACAGAAGGCCTCTGCCTTGTTGGGATACAACGGGGCGGGGTTTATCTTGCCCAAAGGCTTGCCTCAGGCATTGCCTCTATTGAAGGAGCGGCAATTGAAGTGGGCGCACTTGATATTACCTTTTACAGGGATGACCTTAACATTAAAAAAGACCAGCCTGTTGTCAGGACTACTGACATCCCATTTTCAATTAAAGACAAGACAGTTGTGCTTGTAGATGATGTGCTCTTCACAGGCCGAAGCATCAGGGCAGCAATGGATGCCCTGATAGATTTGGGAAGGCCTGCCTTTATACAGCTTGCCGTGCTTATAGACAGAGGGCACAGGCAGCTGCCGATACGGCCGGATTATGTTGGGAAGAATATACCAACTGCATTTAATGACATAGTAGAGGTTTCTTTAAAGGAAGAAGGCAAAGAAGATAACGTAGTTATAATAAGCGTAAATCAATAAGCATGTTTAAATCAAAAGATCTTTTAGGGCTTAAGGAGCTTACGGCTGAGGAGATAACATTTATCCTTGACACGGCAGCCGGCTTCAGGGATGTCCTTAAGAGGGATATAAAGAAGGTGCCAACCCTAAGAGGCCGGACAATGGTGAACCTTTTTTTTGAGCCCTCAACAAGGACAAGGACATCTTTTGAGCTCGCTGCTAAGAGGATGAGCACAGATGTGATTAATTTCTCTGTTCCGACAAGCAGTGTTACAAAAGGCTAGACCCTTCAGGACACAGCCCTTACAATTCAGGCATTGGGAGCAGACTTTGTTGTTATACGTCATGCCTCGGCCGGAGTGCCCTACTGCCTGAGCAAGATACTAAAGGCCTCGGTTATCAATGCAGGCGACGGTGCAAATGAACACCCTACACAGGCGCTGCTTGATATGTTTACCATAAAATCAAGCAAGGGAGGCATTGAAGGGCTTACCGTGGCGATTATCGGAGACATAGCGCACAGCAGGGTAGCGCGTTCAAACATATACGGGCTGATAAAGCTTGGTGCAAAGGTCAGGTTAATCGGTCCGCCTACGTTGATACCGTCAGGAATAAAGGAGTTTGGGGTGGAGGTTTTTAATTCCATAGAGGACGGTATACATGATGCTGATGTCATTATAACGCTGAGGCTGCAACTTGAGAGGCAGGGCAAAGGGTTTCTGCCTTCGGTTAATGAATACTTCCATCTTTATACGCTGACATCCAGAAGGCTTAAGCTTGCAAAGGATGATGTTATTGTCATGCATCCGGGGCCGTTAAACAGGGGGGTGGAGATTACCTCTAAGGTGGCAGACAGCAGCCATTCAGTTATCCTTGAGCAGGTAACAAATGGCATCGCGGTAAGAATGGCAGTGCTGTATCTGCTTACAGGAGCGAGGGAAAATGCTTAAACAATTTTTTATTAAAAACGGACATATAGTTGACCCCTCACAGGGCATAAACAGTACAGGGGAAATATTTATTGAGAACGGAAAGATAAAAAGTGTCAAAGTATCAAAGAGTCAAAGTGTCAAAGACTCTGATACTAAAAAGGTTATTGATGCCGAAGGACTCTATGTATTTCCGGGGTTTGTTGACATGCATACCCACTTGAGAGAGCCAGGCTTTCAGCATAAAGAGACTATCAGGACAGGTACGCTCGCTGCCATTAAAGGCGGCTTTACCTCTGTCTGCCCAATGCCGAATACAAACCCTGTAAATGATAATGAGGCTGTGACGGAGTTTATATTGAGGAAGAATTATTCAGAAGGTTCATGCTATATCTTCCCTATCGGCGCTGTTACGAAAGGACAGCGGGGGGAAGAGCTTGCAGAGATGTGGATGATGAAAAAGGCAGGGTGCGTTGCCTTCTCTGATGACGGTATGCCTGTAATGAACAGCCTGATTATGAGGAGGGCGCTTGGATATTCAAAGATATTTGATGTGCCGATAATATCACACTGCGAAGATATTAACCTTTCTGATAAAGGCGTAATGAATGAGGGGAAGCTCTCAACGCTGCTTGGGTTAAAAGGTGTGCCGTGCGCATCTGAAGATATAATGGTTGCAAGGGATATTATGCTGAGTGAATTGACAGGCGGCAGGCTGCATATAGCTCATGTTTCAACAAAAGGCTCTGTGAGGCTTATCCGCGATGCAAAGGAGCGCGGCATCAGGGTTACAGCAGAGACATGCCCTCATTACTTCAGCATTACCGAGGCAGCTGTAAAGGACTACAATACAAATGCAAAGGTAAACCCTCCGTTAAGAAGAGATGAGGATATAGAGGCGATAAAGGAGGCTCTTAAAGACGGCACAATAGATGTAATAGCCACAGACCATGCTCCGCATCATACTGATGAAAAGATGCTGGAGTTTGACAGGGCTCCGTCAGGCATATCAGGCCTTGAGACCGCATTAGGACTTAGCCTGAGGCTTGTGGAGGAAGGCATCCTAACTATAGAAGGGCTTATTGGAAAGATTTCTTTAAACCCGTCAAAGATACTTGGGCTTGAGAAGGGCACGCTAAAGGCCGGCGCTGATGCAGATATTACGATAGTGGATATGAAGAAGGAGCATAAGGTTGAGGCTGAGAGGTTTGAGTCAATGGGCAAGAATACGCCGTTTGAGGGATGGGTATTAAAAGGCAGGACAGTAATGACTATATGTAAAGGGAATATTTTTGAGATTTCATAAAGGAGATTTTCAATGAATAAAGCATTGCTTGTTCTTTCAGACGGAACGGTTTTTGAAGGAAGCAGTCTTGGGGCAGAAGGCGAGACTATAGCTGAGGTTGTCTTTAATACCTCCATGGCAGGCTATCAGGAGATACTTACAGACTCATCCTATAAGGGCCAGATAGTTACCATGACATATACACAGATGGGAAACTATGGCGTTAATCCTGAAGATATTGAATCATCATGGAGACCTAAGGTTGAGGGTTTTATTGTAAAGGAGTACCTTGACTTCCCAAGCAACTGGCGCTCTACAATGCCGCTTGGGCAATACCTGAAGGAGAATAATATAGTCGGCATAGAAGGAATTGATACGCGTGCGCTGACAAGTCATTTAAGGGATAACGGCGTGCAGATGGGGATTATCTCTACAGCAGACCTTAATCCTCAGAGCCTCCTTGAGAAGCTTAAAAGGCATCCAGGCATTTCAGCCCTTGATCTTGTAAAAGAGGTAACCACAACAAAGCAGTATAAATGGACAGAGGGAGTGTGGAAATGGGATGTAAGTGTCAAGGTATCAAAGTATCAAAGTATCAAAGGCTCTGACACTCTGACACTTGGACACTCTGA
The DNA here is from genome assembly GCA_016208855.1 of Nitrospirota bacterium. GTDB lineage: Bacteria > Nitrospirota > Thermodesulfovibrionia > UBA6902 > DSMQ01 > JACQXF01. Next base: position 16,898 of record JACQXF010000134.1, read on the forward strand.
CACTAAAAAGAAAGTTGTAGTTTACGACTTTGGCATTAAGCTAAATATTCTCCGAAACCTTGTTGACACAGGTTTTGATATAACAGTCGTACCTGCAGAGACCCCTGCTGCTTCAGTGCTTGAGATGAACCCGGACGGAATACTTTTAAGCAATGGGCCTGGAGATCCGCAGACTGTTACTTATGCAATAGAGAATACCAAAAAGCTCCTTGGCAAAAAGCCGATATTTGGCATATGCCTTGGGCATCAGATACTTGGGCTTGCCATGGGAGGACGGACTTATAAGTTAAAATTCGGGCATCACGGAGGCAATCATCCTGTAAAGGATTTAACGACAGGCAAGGTTGAGATAACAGCCCAGAATCATAATTACTGTGTGGACATAAATAGTCTTCACGGGCAGGTAAGGCTTTCTCATAAAAATCTTTTTGACGGCTCTGAAGAAGGAATGGAGCATGTTGAGCTTCCTGTCTTCTCTGTCCAGTATCATCCTGAGGCGGCGCCCGGGCCTAATGATTCAAACTATCTGTTTAAGAGATTTAAGGATATGCTGAGGGGGATAAATGCCAAAAAGGACTGACATCAAAAGTATTCTTTTAATAGGCTCCGGCCCTATAATTATCGGGCAGGCCTGTGAGTTTGACTATTCAGGAACGCAGGCATGCAAGGCATTAAGGGAAGAAGGCTACAGGGTTATACTTGTTAACTCAAACCCTGCAACAATCATGACAGACCCTGAGATAGCCGACGCAACTTATATTGAGCCGCTTACTGTGGAGATTTTGGAGATGATAATAAAAAAGGAGAGGCCTGACGCGCTTCTTCCGACAATGGGAGGACAGACAGCGCTTAATCTGGCAGTTCAGCTTTCTGAAAAAGGGATACTTGAAAAATATAACGTAGAGCTGATTGGCGCTAAACTTCATGCAATAAAAAAGGCAGAAGACAGGGAGTTGTTTAAAGAGGCAATGGCACGAATAGGCCTTGAAAACCCGCGAAGCGTGCACGTGGGCTCTATTGAGGAAGGGCTTAAGGCAGTGGATTATACAGGCTTCCCTGTAATTTTAAGGCCTTCATTTACCATGGGCGGCACAGGCGGGGGCATTTCATATAATATGGACGAATATAAAGAGAACCTTAAAAAGGCGCTTGAGCTTAGTCCTGTTCATCAGGTCTTGGTGGAGGAGTCGCTTATAGGCTGGAAGGAATTTGAGCTTGAAGTAATGCGTGACAGACAGGACAATGTGGTTATTATCTGCTCAATAGAAAACTTTGATCCGATGGGCGTTCATACCGGAGACTCTATAACGGTTGCGCCTGCGCAGACGCTTACAGACAAGGAATATCAGAGGATGAGAGACGCATCAATCAAGATAATCCGTGAGATAGGCGTTGATACAGGAGGGTCAAATATCCAGTTTGCAGTTAATCCGGTTGACGGCCGCATGACTGTGATAGAGATGAACCCGAGGGTATCAAGAAGCTCTGCGCTTGCAAGCAAGGCAACAGGATTCCCCATAGCAAAAATAGCGGCTAAATTAGCAATAGGGTTGACATTGGATGAAGTCCCTAATGATATAACAAAGGAAACCCCCGCATCTTTTGAACCTACTATTGATTATGTGGTTGTGAAATTTCCGCGCTTTGCCTTTGAGAAATTTCCTGAAGCTGATTCAACCCTTACCACACAGATGAAGTCTGTTGGCGAGGCTATGTCTATTGGCAGAACCTTTAAAGAGTCCCTGCAGAAGGCGTTAAGGAGCCTTGAGATAGGAAGCCATGGGTTGGATGATTTAAAGGCTGATATTGAAGAGACAAGGGCAAAACTAAAGATTCCCAACTGGGAACGACTTTGGTATATAGCTCATGCTATGAGGCAGGGGATGAGCATAAATGAGATATACGAACTGACCGGCGTAGACCCGTGGTTCTTGCATAATATAAGGCAGATACTGGGGATGGAAGAAGAGATCAAGGGGTCAAGGGGTCAAGGGGTCAAGGGGTCAAGCGGTAAAATAACCTCTCCCCTCGAACCCTTATTACGGCAGGCAAAGGAATACGGCTTTTCTGACAAGCGGATAGCAGAACTTACAGGCACTACAGAGAAAGAAGTAAGGGAAATAAGAAACAGGACAGGGATAAAACCTGTATATAAGATAGTTGACACCTGCGCAGCGGAGTTTAAGGCATATACCCCGTATCTTTATTCAACGTATGAAAAACCATTTTATAGTATCAAAGAGTCAAAGAGTCAAAGTGTCAAAGACTCTGATACTCTGACACTCGGACACTCTGATACTGTTAAAGCTGCCTGCGAGGCTAATCCGACTAACCGTAAAAAAGTTGTCATCCTCGGCTCAGGGCCTAACAGAATAGGGCAGGGGATTGAGTTTGATTACTGCTGTGTTCACGCTGTTTTTGCGCTCAGGGAACTTGGATATGAAACAATAATGATTAACTGTAACCCTGAGACCGTGAGTACTGATTATGATACGTCAGACAGGCTTTATTTTGAGCCGCTTACACTTGAGGATGTTTTAAATATCGTAGAGATAGAAAAGCCTGTTGGGATAATAGTGCAGTTTGGAGGGCAGACCCCGCTTAAGCTTGCAGTGCCGCTTGAGCGTGAAGGAGTAAAGATCCTCGGCACTTCACCTGATTCAATAGACATGGCTGAGGACAGAAAGAGGTTTAAGGCATTACTGCATAAACTGAATTTAAAGCAGCCTGAAAGCGATACAGCCATGTCAGTGGATGAAGCTGTATCTGCTGCAGGGAGGATTGGTTATCCTGTGATGGTAAGACCTTCTTATGTGCTTGGCGGAAGGGCAATGGAGATCGTATATGATGAAGCGAGCCTCAGAAGCTATATGGAAAGGGCAGTGAAGGCATCCCCTGAACACCCAATCCTCGTTGACAAGTATCTTCAGGATGCCGTAGAGGTAGATGTTGATGCAATTTCAGACGGCAAAGATGTGGTAGTTGGCGGTGTTATGCAGCATATAGAGGAGGCAGGCATTCACTCAGGCGACTCTGCCTGTTCTTTGCCTCCATATTCTCTTTCTAAGGATGTGATAGATAAAATAAAGGTTCAGACGAAAGCGCTTGCAAAGGAGCTTAATGTTATCGGGCTTATGAATGTTCAGTATGCGGTGAAAAAGACAGAATACAGAACACAGAGTACAGAGCACAGAGCACAGAATACAGAACACAGAATACAGAACACAGAATACAGAACACAGAGTACAGAGCACAGAGCACAGAATACAGAACACAGAATACAGAACACAGAATACAGAACACAGAGTACAGAGCACAGAGCACAGAATGAAGGGCAAGAATATGAGATATATGTGCTTGAGGTTAACCCGCGTGCTTCACGTACAATCCCTTTTGTAAGCAAGGCAATAGGGGTGCCCCTTGCAAAGCTGGCGGCAAGGGTTATGCTTGGGGCGTCGCTGAAGGAGCTTGGCTTTAGTTCAGAGAGGGACATATCATACATCGCTGTAAAAGAGGCGGTATTTCCATTTGACAGATTCCGCGGGGTTGACACAATCCTTGGCCCTGAAATGAAATCTACAGGGGAGGTAATGGGGATAGATGAGGACTTTGGCAGGGCGTATTCAAAGGCGCAGGCATCGGCAAGCAACACTATACCGTTAAGAGGCAAGATATTTATAAGCGTGAAGGACAGTGACAAGCCGGCTGTAAAGTCAATGGTAAACAGGCTGCTTAACTCCGGATTCTCAGTGGTGGCAACCAAGGGCACGGTTGCGTATCTTCAAGAGCAGGGGCTTAATGTTGAATTTGTCAATAAGGTGGGAGAGGGAAGGCCTGATATTGGTGATTTAATAAAGAATAAAGAGATAGACTTTATAGTAAATACAGTAAGCGGCGCAAAGGCTCAGAAGGATTCCTTTGCATTAAGAGAGGCAGCACTTCAGCACAAGGTCCCTTACACAACAACAATTGCAGGGGCTGATGCGGTGGTTAATGCAATAGAGGCAACGCTTAAAAAGCAGATAGGCATAAAGTCATTGCAGGAGTATCATAAAGTCAGCTGAGGGTTACTAAGTTAGAGGGTTTACTTTAAATTCCGTGTCTTGGTAAAATCAAGCTATGAATAAAGTACCGATGACAAAAGAAGGCCACCAGAAGCTTCAGCAAGAATTGGAAAGGCTTCTCAAGATTGAAAGGCCTAACAATATAAAGGCTATCGCTGAGGCGAGGGCGCATGGAGACCTGTCTGAAAATGCAGAGTACCACGCTGCAAAGGAGAGGCAATCCTTTATAGAAGGCAGGATACATGAGGTCCAGTCAAAGCTTGCCTTTGCGCATGTCATAGATCCCTCCAGAATATCGCAGGATAAGATTGCCTTTGGCGCAACAGTAAAGCTCTGCGATACAGATACAGCAGAAGAGAAGATATTTATGCTTGTAGGCACTGATGAGGCAGATGTTAAAAATGGGAAAATCTCAATAACCTCTCCTGTAGGAAAGTCTCTCATAGGAAAGTCAGTAGGGGATACAGTGACAGTGAAGGCGCCTGCAAAAACCATGGAATACGAAATCTTAGAGATAAGGTTTGAGTAAGCTATTCCTGGCATCCATAAAAGAAAACAAAGAAATTGCAGGGAGTCATTATATCCTCACGCTTTCTCCGCTAACAAAGACCATTAAGCCACAACCCGGACAGTTCTTTATGCTCTCTGTCAGTAACGGTCTTGATCCTTTGCTAAAAAGGCCGTTTAGCATCTTTAGGGTTTCTGAAAAACATTTTCAGATACTTTATAGGGTTGTCGGGAAGGCAACGGAGATATTAAAGAATAAAAAGGCTGGAGATGTTATTGAGGCCTTAGGCCCTCTCGGAAACGGCTTCCCTCGTATAAAGCCAAACATTAAGCCTATCCTTATTGCAGGCGGTGTTGGCGTTGCCCCTCTGTTTGCGCTTGCAGAAAGCGTTAAATATAAAAAGCCATTATTCTTCCTTGGCGCAAGAAACAAAAAAGAACTTCTCTGTATTAATGAATTAAGGAAAATAAGAATAAACCCTGTTATTGCTACAGACGACGGTTCAGCAGGATTAAAGGGCACAGTTGTAGATGCATTAAGTGCTTTTTTAACTCGTCACTCGTCACTTGTCACTCGTCACTGCATCTACGCCTGCGGTCCAAAGGCAATGTTAAGGGAGTTATCGTTTTTAGCGGGGAAATTTAATATTGAAGCCTACGGAGCTTTTGAGGAGAATATGGCCTGTGGTGTTGGCGCCTGCCTCGGATGCATGGTAAATACCAAGGATGGCTTGAGAAGTGTGTGTAAGGAAGGGCCTGTATTTCCATTAGGAGAAATTCTATGGTGAGGCTTAAGTCAAATTTATCAGTCAACATAGGAAAACTAAAGCTCAAAAACCCTGTGATGACCGCCTCAGGGACATTTGGATATGGGGAGGAATATGCAGGGTTTGTGGACCTTAATAAACTTGGCGCAGTTGTTGTAAAGGGGCTTTCGCTTAATCCCTCACGTGGCAACCCTACGCCTCGTATTGTAGAGACGCCGTCAGGAATGCTTAATGCAATAGGCCTTCAGAATATAGGCATAAAGGCATTTATAAAAGATAAACTTCCTTTCCTGAAAAAGTATGATACAAAGGTTGTAGTTAATTTCTTTGGGAATGCAGTAAAAGAATATGCGGAGGCAGCCAGGCGTCTAAGCGGTGAAAGCGGTATTCATGCGCTGGAGATGAACATCTCATGCCCAAACAAGCAGGCGGGATGGATTGCTTTTGGTACAGACCCAAAGGTAACATTTAAAGTTGTAAGCGCTGTAAGAAAGGCAACGCCTCTGCCTCTTATTGTGAAGCTCTCGCCAAATGTTACGGATATCAAGATAATGGCTAAGGCAGCAGAGGATGCAGGGGCTGACGCTTTATCTGTAATTAATACTATTACAGGCATGAGCATAAATATAAAAACCAGAAGGCCTCATCTTGCAAATATCACAGGCGGACTTTCAGGCCCTGCCATAAAGCCTGTCGCAGTAAGAATGGTATGGGAATGTTATAAAACAGCCAGCATCCCTATTATAGGCATGGGCGGCATAATAACCGCTGATGACGCTATTGAATTTATGCTTGCAGGCGCTGCTGCCGTAGCAGTGGGAACTGCTAATTTTATAAATCCTAAAGCTACCATGGACATTTTAAAGGGAATAACGGCATTTATGTCTAAAGAAGGTATTAATGATGTAAAGAGACTTATCGGAGGGGTTGAATGTTAGATAGACCCGTTATTACCCTTACTACTGATTTCGGACTTAAAGATTCTTTTGTCGGAGTAATGAAAGGAGTTATTTGCAGTATAAATCCTGATGCAAACATAATAGATATATCTCATAGCATAACCCCCCATAATATAATTGAGGCGTCACAGGTAATTGCAATGAGCTATAAGTACTTTCCTCAGGCTGCAATTCATATGGCTGTTGTAGACCCTGGCGTAGGAGGCCAGAGAAGGCCTTTACTTATTGCGGCAGATGACTATTATTTTATAGGGCCTGACAACGGGCTGTTTACGCCTATATTTGAAGGGCCGCATTATTTCATGAAGGTTTTTCATATAACAGCTTCGCATTATTACCTTCCTCTTAAGAGTGCAACATTTCACGGCCGTGATATATTTGCGCCTGTGGCCGCATGGCTTTCAAAGGGGGTTGACAGCTCAAAATTCGGCGAAGAGATAGATGACTATGTAAAGCTTGATATCCCAAAGCCCATGGTGTCAGGCGGTACAATTGAAGGCGAGGTCATTTATATTGATAATTTTGGCAATGCAATGACCAATATAACACATGACAAGATAATAGAACTTGGTATGGATTTATCAGAGGGTAAACTAAAGGTTTTATGTAAGGATATGGAAATTAACCTGTTAAATTATTATTTGCAGGCTAAAGGGGCAGGCCTTTCAGCGCTCTTAAACAGTTCAGGGCTTCTTGAGCTATTTATTTATACAGACAGCGCATCCGCGAGTTTTGGCATAAAGATAGGTGACAAGGTAAGTGTAACAAGCATATAATAATACGCTATGCGCATACTTCTTATTGGAAACTTCGCCCCTCCATATGAGGAAGAGAACCTCCATAACCTTACATTATTAGACCTCCTGAGACAGGAAGGCAATGACTGCAGGGTAATAAACATCTCCGAGTCGCCTTCTGCAGACAAAGAATTTATTGATATTAGAAATTATCCAGATTTTATATTTAAGCTTATACGCTATGGTTTGGGCTGTGATGTTATACATTTCCTGACAAAGGGGTATACGCGTCCTGGCTTAATGAAGCTTATAACAGCGGTCTTTATAAGTAGGCTGTTATTTGCAAAACCTTTTATTACCCTTCATCCTGAGATGTTTTCAGTCTTTGGCAGGCTTAGAAGCAAGATGGGAGGACAGCAGCTTTTACACCTTGCATTTTCTTTGGCAAAAAAAGTTATATGCGGCGACAGGCATACCTATGAGATTGCTTCCACGCATTATGAGATGAAGGAGAAGTTTGTGATAATCCCTTCTTGTGTGGAAGCGCCTCAGGATATAAGTGAGAAAGAGCTGTTATCTATCAAATCATTGAGTGGCAAGAAGAGATTAATATTTTTCTCTGATATAAAATATCCCTCTCTCTTATTTGATACACTTAAAAACTTCTTAGGCAGCTACTCTGCTTTAGAGTCAGGCGTTGTTGTTTCCACTTCTAAAGGTTCAATGCAAAACATACGACATGAATTAGAGAGCCTGCGAAGGGATATAACGCTTATAGATTGCGATGAAAGACGCATTTCTTCCATAATGTATGCCAATGCTGATTTCATATTAAGGCCAATGAGCTGCGATGGAAGGGCGCTTTTTGAGGAGGTCGGCTTTATTGTGAGAAGGGTTGTGATGAAGGGGAGCTATTTATATTTTCCTATAAGCCTCTCTCTTATAAAAGAAGGCGAGGTATCGGACTTATGTGCGTATCTCTTTAATGATTGGATAGAGAGAGAAAGCGGCATTCATGATTTGACAACAGAAGATTTTTACATGAAAATAAAAACTGTTTATTCAGAATAAATGAGGTCAGGATAAAGATATGACATTACAGAGGGGCATTTTAATTTTAATTTTTTTATTGCTCCTGTCTTCTAATGCCTACTCGTTTCCATATAATGGGCTGGACATAAATATTGCCGCATCCATTACAGAGACATATGATGATAATGTTAACTTTACCTCAGTTAGTAAAAAAAGTGACCTTTTAACAGACCTGTCACTTGGTTTGGGCATAAGATATGAAGGGAAAAGAACAAGCATGGGATTCAGGGGAGCAATACAAAAGAGGCTTTCTGCTAAGGGCGGCAACTCTGACCCTCTCTTCCCAAATATTTCACTGGATCTTCGCAACGAACTTTCGGAAAATGTAAGTCTAAGCGATACATTCACTCAGAGTTATTACCGCGCTGAGTTCACAGATATTTTTGTAGGGGCTAAAGGAGATTATAGCTCATACAATAACAATTTCAGCCTCAGGTATCACACAGACATAACAAGGGAAGTTAATCTTTTTGCACAATATAATAATACACAAAACTGGTTTACCCGTGAAGATCTACAGGCATCATCAACAAATGGAATAAACCTTGGTGCAGCATATTCTGTAAGACCAGGGACAGATATTCTTTTTTCATATACTTTCTCAAATACAAAGTACGAATCTAATACAGACACATCAATCCATACGCTGTCTGGCGGATTGAAGCAGTATATTACAAAACAGTTATATGTTGACGGCAGAATAGGTATGAGCAATTCTAAAACAGGCACCACACAGCAAACTCAACCATATATGAATGTCTCACTTGCAGGCGAGATAGACGAGAGAACTACGGCTGACCTCTCATATATAAAACAATTTTCAACACGCACTACAGAGGCTGCTACATTTGATACATGGCAGGCATCTGCCAATTTTTCACGTGAACTCACGGATAAACTGAGGGGCAATATTAATGGCTTTTATGGTGAGGGCAGATTTGGGAATGATTCAACGAATAAGCTTAAAGGGTTAAATCTCTCTCTTTCATTTGATATCATTAAAGACGTAAGCGGGAGTCTGGCTTATAATCATACAAAGCAGGAAACGACAACGCAAACAACAAGTTCAGGATATACAAGGAATACAATAACGTTTGGGGCAGGGATTGCTTTTTAGCATATGATTATAATACCGGCAATAGATCTTAAAGACGGCAGATGCGTAAGGCTTCTTCAGGGAAGAAAAGAAGATGCTACCGTATATTCTAATGACCCTGTTGAAACTGCCAAGAGGTGGGAGTCCTGCGGGGCGAGTCTTCTCCACATCGTTGACCTTGACGGCGCATTTACAGGCGAGCAGAAAAATATTGAGAGCATCCGCAGAATAAGGGAAGCCGTAAAGATGCAGATAGAGGTAGGAGGCGGTATCAGGGATACTAATAGGATTGATCTGCTCATCTCCACAGGCATTGACAGAGTGATTTTAGGAACAGCAGCAATTGAAATGCCCGCACTTGTGAAAGAGGCTTGCAAAAAATACCAGGAGAGAGTGCTTGTTGGCATTGATGCAAAAGACGGGCTTGTTGCTGTAAAGGGGTGGGTTGAAGTTACCACGGTTAAGGCAAAGGAGCTTGCATTAAGAATGCAGGGATACGGAGCAGCAGGTATAATCTACACTGATATCTCAAAGGACGGCATGATGACTGGCCCTAATATAGAGGCAACACGCGAAATGGTAGAGGCCTTAAATATACCTGTTATTGCATCAGGCGGGGTGTCGTCTATTGATGATATAAAAAAGTTGATGGGAATAAAAGGCTTATGGGGTGCTATTACAGGAAAGGCGATATATTCAGGGGCAATTGATTTGAAAGAGGCAATTAAAATTTCAAAATTATCATTGCAAAATTAACAATGGAGAATGATTAAAGGTGTTAGCAAAACGAATAATACCGTGTCTTGATGTAAAGGACGGCAGGGTTGTGAAAGGCGTGAGCTTTGTTAATTTGAGGGATGCAGGAGACCCTGTAGATAACGCTATATTCTATGATTCTGAGGGCGCTGACGAACTTGTATTTTTGGATATTACGGCTTCTCATGAGAAGAGAAAGATTATCCTTGATGTAGTTGAGAAGACTGCCAATGATGTATTCATGCCTCTTACTGTTGGCGGCGGCATAAGGGGCATTGATGATATAAGAAATCTGCTCAACGCCGGATGTGATAAGACCTCAATAAACACCACTGCTGTAAATAATCCAGAATTCATAAGGCAGGCTGCTGAGCGTTTTGGCAGCCAATGTATTGTGGTAGCCATTGACGCAAAACGAGTGCATGATTCAAGATTTGAAATTCGAAATTCTGGAGAGTTGCCTGATTGGTTGAGGTTGTCAAAGGAACTTTCTGACAGACTATTTATTAACTCGTCACTCGTCACTCGTCACTTGTCACTGCCTTTATGGGAGGTTTACACCCATGGCGGCAGAAAGCCAAAAGGCATCAATGCTGTGCAGTGGGCTAAATATATGGAAGAGCTTGGCGCCGGAGAGATACTGCTTACAAGCATGGATAGGGATGGGACAAAGGATGGCTATGACCTTGAACTCACACGGGCAGTCTCAGAGGCAGTCTCAATTCCTGTAATTGCTTCCGGCGGAGCAGGGAATCTGGAGCACCTCTATGAAGGGGTTGTCTATGGCAAAGCAGATGCTGTACTTGCAGCGTCAATATTTCACTACAGGGAATATTCTATCAGAGAGGCAAAGGAATACCTGAAATCTAAAGGCGTTTCTGTCAGGCTGTGAGTGGATTATAGGTTGCATTGAAAAAGAAGACCCTATAATATATACTTTCAATATATATTATTAGGAGGTACATTATGAAAACCGCAAAGCTTTTTAAAAACGGCCAGAGTCAGGCAGTGCGTCTGCCAAAGGAATTTAGGTTTAAAGACAATCATGTTTTTATCAAAAAGGCTGGCAATGTTGTAATGCTTATCCCAACGCATGGCGCCTGGGAATCATTATTTAACAGCCTTGATAAATTCTCTGATGACTTCATGGCTGAAAGGAAACAGTCAAGACTGCAGAAAAGGGAAAGTTTCTAATGAAGTTTATGCTTGATACCAACACCTGCATTTACATTATCAAACGAAAACCTGAAAATGTGCTGAAACGCTTCTCTTCTTATGATGTTGGCGATATTGGCATTTCGTCTATAACTCTTGCCGAACTGCAATACGGAGTTTCAAAAAGCCAACATGTCCAGAAAAATAAACAGGCGCTATCTGAGTTTGTTTTCCCTCTTGAGGTCGCTGAGTTTGAGAAGAAGGCAGCAGAGGAGTATGGAAACACGCGGGCTGCTCTTGAGAAATCAGGGAAGCCTGTCGGCGCGATGGATATGCTTATCGGCGCTCACGCCCTCAGTCTTGGCGTTGTGCTTGTTACAAACAATGTTAGGGAGTTTAAACGGATAAAAGGCTTGAAGGTTGCTGATTGGACTGCTTGAGTTCAGGTCTCATAAGTTACCAAGACGGTCATAAGTTATGATTTAAACCAGAAGGGATTTAGCCCTCTCTTTTTGCCTTTCCATCGGCTGTATTCTGTATTCATTCAAAATAGCACTATCAGCAGGCGGGGTTTTAGCTGTATAATTCAATTTATTGCCCGATACTGCTACCTCAACCTCAGGCAGTCTTTTTGCATCTGAATACCTTGCGCATAAAGAGGCGGCAAGGGCTAAGTCTTCTTCTGCAGGATTGCCGCAGATAATTGTTAGCGGGCTTCCGTAATTTTTAACTCTTAACAAATAATCGCCCTTCTCAGCCATTTTTTCTATGGCGTTATTTTCTTCTTCATTTCTTCCGACAATTATTTTGCATGCGCCGGAGGCTCTGAAATGCCTGCCCAGCCTTAAAAGATTTATGTCCTTAACAGATGGATCAGGCTTGTATCTGAGCAGTTCCTCAAGACGGTATGAATATATCGGGTCTGTAAGCAGGCAGCCACCTGCCGGAGCTGGATAATCAGTTAATCCAAATTCTTTTGCCAAGGCCATCTGAGGCTTTCTTGACCTTCCATGAAAATTATGAAGCCTTCCCCTGTCAATTATTCCATTCTGCTCCGGCATTGTCGGCTTCAGGAGCTTTGCGCTCAATGGCCTTAATATATAACCCTCAAGCCCTGCTTCTCTGTCTATCCGGGGGAATGTGTCCCTGCGCTGGCTCATGGGTCTCTGCCCAAGCACTTCGCCTGTGATTATAAAATCAGCGCCTGTCATCTTCATGAACTCTTTAGCTTCTCTCAGCATTAATATTCTGCAGTCAATGCATGGGTTCATATTTTTGCCGTGGCCAAACTTTGGATTCTTTACAATCTCAATGAACTTATCAGCCAGGTGGTGAAGCTTTACTGTAAAACCGAATTTCTCTGCTGCTGAGAAAGGGTCTTTAGAGCATGAGGATTTGTCAGAAATGTCGCATCCAAAATGGGTAAGACAGGTGAGGGCAGTCACCTCTATCCCCTGCCTCATTACTGTAAGTATGGAAAGTGTGCTGTCCAGTCCGCCTGAAAAAAGCGCTATTGCCTTAGCCATTTTATATTGGTACCCCCATGGAATAAAATTCAAGTAGATTATACCATAAGCTATTTCTGAAATTTAAATTTACATTTCATAGTTGAATATGTAAACTAATTCATGCCCCATGCAGTGGCTATAATTCCAGCGCGTTTTAACTCAACCCGTTTCCCCGGCAAGCCACTCGTCTCTCTTAAAGGAAAGCCCGTTATACAGCATGTTTATGAGCAGGCAATGCACGCAGAATCAATAAATAATGTCCTTGTTGCAACAGACGATAAAAGAATATTTGATGCTGTAAATGGTTTTGGCGGCAGGGCAGTAATGACCTCCGTGAGCCATGCCTCGGGCACAGACAGAATAGCCGAGGCAGCAATGGGGATAGACTGTGATATAATTGTAAATGTTCAGGGGGATGAGCCGTTTATTAAGCCGCAGATGATTGACGATGTTGTTGAAGCCTTAAATAATGATAACAGGGCTTCAATGAGCACGCTTGCAAAACAGACAACTGACTTAGAAGAGATATTTTCCCCAAATATAGTAAAGGTTGTTTTTGACAGTGTATGGTTTGCAATGTATTTCTCAAGGGCGCCAATTCCTTACTACAGGGATGAATGGATAGTTCAGAACACGGAGCACAGAACACAGAACACAGACTCTGATATTCTGTTTAAACTCAAAACTCGTCACTCGTCACTCGTCACTTGTTACTGCTGTTACAAACACATTGGCATATACGGATACAGAAAAGATATCCTGATGAGGGTTGCAGGGATGCCGGAAGCAGGGCTTGAAAAGATTGAAAAGCTTGAGCAGTTAAGGGCTCTTGCTTCAGGGATAAGGATAAAAGTAAAAGAAACGTCCTATGATACATTTGGAATTGATATTCCTGAAGACCTAAGAAAGGCGGAAGAATGGCTAAATTCATCTTCGTAACAGGCGGAGTCGTGTCATCCCTCGGAAAAGGCATTGCCTCTGCTGCCATAGGCGCGCTTCTTGAGGCAAGAGGGCTAAGAGTTACCATTCAAAAGCTTGACCCCTATATTAATGTGGACCCCGGAACACTAAGCCCTTTTCAGCATGGCGAGGTCTTTGTGACAGATGACGGCGCTGAGACTGATCTTGACCTCGGGCACTATGAGAGGTTTACATCGAGCCGGGCGTCGCAGGCTAATAACTATACTACAGGCAAGATCTACTACAGCGTAATAACAAAAGAGAGAAGAGGAGACTATCTTGGCGATACTGTGCAGGTAGTCCCTCATATTACTGATGAGATAAAGAATGCTATAAAGTCCGTATCAAATGATTATGACATTGTAATAGTTGAAATAGGCGGCACTATTGGAGATATTGAGAGCCTTCCTTTTCTGGAGGCAATAAGGCAGTTCAGATATGATGCCGGAAGAAATAATGTGGTCTATATACACCTTACCCTGATTCCTTATATCGCGACAGCAGGAGAGCTTAAGAGCAAGCCAACGCAGCACAGCGTTAAAGAGCTAAGGGAGATAGGTATCCAGCCTGATATACTTCTCTGCAGGACAGACAGGCTTCTTCCGCCTGATGTCAAAAAGAAGATAGCGCTTCACTGTAATCTTGATATAGACTCTGTTATTACTGCAAAGGATGTTGATACTATTTATGAAGTGCCCCTTGTGTTAAGGCGGGAAGGGCTTGATGATTTGATTGCAAAAAAGCTGTTGCTTGACGCTAAGGAACCGGAACTCAGGACATGGGCTGATGTTGTAAAAAGGGTTAAAGAGCCTGAAGACAGGGTAAGCGTTGCGATAGTGGGTAAATACGTAGGGCTTAAGGATGCCTATAAAAGCCTTATTGAGGCCCTTATTCATGGAGGCATAGCCAATAACGTAGGGGTTGATATCCACTGGATTGACGCAGAGGAGATAGAAAAACAAGGTCCTGAGAGGCATCTTCTGGATGTTGACAGTATCCTTGTGCCGGGCGGTTTCGGCCAGAGGGGGATTGAGGGCAAGATAGATGCAATAAGATTTGCAAGGGTGAAGCAGGTGCCTTTTTTGGGAATATGCCTTGGGATGCAGTGCGCTGTAATTGAATTTGCAAGAAACATCTGCGGCCTTAAGGATGCTAACAGCACTGAGTTTGATGAAAATACTGCCTACCCTGTAATCTACCTCATGTCAGAGTGGTATGATTACAGGACAAAGACAATGCAGAAGAGAAACCTTGCCTCTGATAAGGGCGCAAGCATGAGGCTTGGCGCTTATCCATGTGTCCTTAAGGAGGGTTCTCATGCATATGGAGCTTATGGCGTTTCTGAGATCTCTGAAAGGCACAGGCACAGGTATGAATTTAACAATGCATTCAAAGAAATACTTTCTAAAAACGGACTAAAGATTAGCGGTACAAGCCCTGACGGCGAGCTTGTTGAGATAATAGAGATAGAGAAGCACCCCTGGTTTTTGGGCTGCCAGTTTCATCCTGAGTTTAAGTCAAGGCCGCTGGAGCCTCATCCGATTTTTAAGTCCTTTATAGCCGCGGCATACAGGGAGAAGATGCTCTTTACAAATACAGCAACTCAAAAAACAGTTAATAGTGGAGGCGGTTGCAAAAGTCCCTAAAATATCCCCTCCCCTCAAGGGAGGGGAAACATACTTTTGCAAGAGCCTCAGTGAATAGATAGAATACAGAATGGAGGAATCATGAGCGCAATAGTTGAAGTCATTGCAAGGGAGATCCTTGACAGCAGAGGGAATCCGACAGTTGAAGTTGACGTCATCCTTGAAAGCGGGGCGCAGGGCAGGGCAGCAGTTCCCTCGGGCGCTTCAACAGGGGAACGTGAGGCCCTTGAATTAAGGGACAAGGAAAAGCGCTACGGCGGCAAGGGAGTCTCTAAGGCAGTAAAAAATGTAATGGATAAGATAGCCGCGCGTCTTAAGGGTATTGATTCAGAACATCAGTTATATATTGATAAGCTTATGATTACCCTTGACGGCACAGAGAACAAAGGGAAGTTAGGGGCAAATGCTATCCTTGGAGTCTCTCTCGCAGTGGCAAAGGCTTCTGCAGAAGAAGCCGGGCTGCCTCTTTACAGGTATATCGGAGGCGCTGGCGCACGGGTGCTTCCGGTGCCTATGATGAATATACTTAATGGCGGGGCTCATGCAGATAATAACCTTGACATACAGGAATTTATGATAATGCCCGTTGGCGCCAGGAACTTCTGCGAAGCTCTGAGGATGGGCGCAGAGGTGTTTCACAGCCTTAAGTCAGTTCTGAAGAAGAAAGGGCTTAATGTAGCAGTGGGCGATGAGGGAGGTTTTGCTCCTGATTTAAAGTCAAATGAAGAGGCTATAGTCTTTATAATTGAGGCTGTTAGGAACGCAGGATATGCGCCCGGAAAAGACATCTTTATCGCTATGGATGTTGCTGCATCAGAGCTTTATGAAAAGGGCAGGTATAAATTTGAAGGCAGGATGATTGATTCAGGCAAGATGATAGACTACTATGAGGCGCTGATAAAGAAATATCCGGTAATCTCCATTGAGGACGGCCTTTCAGAGAAGGACTGGAGCGGCTGGAAGGCAATGACAGATAGACTTGATAAAAAAGTCCAGCTTGTTGGGGACGATATTTTTGTAACAAACCCTAAGATATTCAAAGAGGGCATTGAAAAGGGCATAGGCAACTCAATACTCATAAAGTTAAACCAGATAGGCTCTCTATCAGAAACCCTCGAGGCAATAGAGATGGCAAAGACAGCGGGCTACACTGCTGTTGTCTCTCACAGGTCAGGCGAGACAGAAGACACTACGCTTGCTGACCTGGCTGTTGCATGCAACACCGGGCAGATAAAGACAGGCTCTCTATGCAGAACAGACAGGGTGGCAAAGTATAACAGGCTTTTAAGGATAGAAGAAGAACTTTCAGATACGGCAGTTTATAAGGGGAGAGAGGCATTTTATAGTTTAAGGAAGTAAATTTATGAGGACAAGACGAAAACAGGTCAGGCTTAAAAATAAAAGAACACGGCTCTTTTGGGTTACATTCGGGATATTAGCTGCCCTCTATCTAACCCTAACCCTTATATTCGGGGAGAGCGGGCTCCTTAAGTATATAAAGCTCAAGACCGTGCAGACACGGCTTGGGGCTGAACTAAGCGGGATTAAGAAGCAGAACAAGGAAACAAAAAGCCAGATAGATGAACTAAAGAAAGACCCTAACCTGCTTGAGGAGCTTGCCAGAGAGCATGGGCTTACAAAGGAAGGGGAGATGGTCTTCAAATACGAGAATGAGTAGCGGATCCCCCCTCTTTATCTCCTTCCTGTGGCATATGCATCAGCCATATTACAAAGACCCGTTAACCGGGGTTTATCGGCTTCCATGGGTAAGGCTTCACGGTATAAAAGATTATTATGATATGGTAGCCATCCTTGACGGCTTTCCATCAATACACCAGACCTTTAACATCGTGCCTTCCTTGATAGAGCAGCTTCTGGACTATACCAATGGCAGGGCAATAGACAGGTTCCTTGACACCAGCAAGGCGCCTGCAGCAGACCTCACAGAAGAGCAGCGGCTGTTTGTTCTTTCGGATTTTTTTCTTGCAAACTGGGACAACATGATAAAACCCCTGCCGCGATACTACGAGCTCCTTAATAAAAGGGGAAAGACTGTTACTAAAGAGGATATAAAGAAAAGCATAAAGTATTTTTCTGATCAGGATATTCTTGATCTTCAGGTCCTTTTTAACCTCTCATGGTTTGACCCTCTTTTAAGGGAGAAATACCCTTATCTTAAGGAGCTTATAAATAAAGGCAGAGATTATACAGAGGCAGACAAGGGTATTGTCATTAAAACACAGACCGAGGCATTAAAACTGATTATCCCTGAATACAAGAGAATGGCTGAGAAGGGACAGATTGAAATATCTACAACCCCTTTTTATCATCCCATACTGCCGCTTCTCTATAATACAGACTTAGCCCGCATTGCCATGCCTCATGTAAGGCTTCCGCAATATACCTTTTCACATCCTGAAGATGCAGCCGAACAGGTCAGGATGGCAGTTGAGTATTTTGAGAAGGTCTTCGGCTTCAAACCAAAAGGCATGTGGCCTTCGGAGGGCTCTGTTGGCCAGGATATACTAAATATAATCAGACAGGAAGGCATCAGGTGGATTGCAAGCGATGAAGGTATTCTCTCTGCATCTCTAAACGCCCATTTCAGGGACTCATCAGGCGCTGTGAGGGAGCATGAGAGGTTCTATAAGCCTTACCTTGTGGGAGATGATATATCAATGATCTTCAGGGATCACACGCTTTCAGACCTCATAGGTTTTGTTTATCACAGATGGGATATAAAGAGGGCAGTTGATGATTTCATAGACAGGCTTTGGAGGATAAAGTCTAACCTGCCAGGTGGAAAGGCATCCCTTGTGCCTGTGATACTTGACGGAGAGAATGTGTGGGAATACTATCAGAATGACGGCAGGGATTTTCTGCTTCACCTTTATGAAAGGTTAAGCAGGGAGGAATGGATAAAGTGCGTTACTGTCTCGGAGTTTTTAAATGAACATCCTCCCGAGGAGCGTATAGGAAAACTCTTTACGGGCTCATGGATTAACAGCAACTTTGGCATATGGATCGGCCATGAAGAGGATAATCTTGCATGGGATATGCTTTATGAGGCAAGAGATGCGCTCTCTGCCTATCAGCGGATGAATCCGCAGGCTGATTTGAAAGATGCTTGGCGCGCAATATATATAGCAGAGGGCAGCGACTGGTGCTGGTGGTATGGTGATGAACACGTGACAGAGACACAGGATGTGTTTGATGAGCTTTTCAGGGCTAATCTGATTAAGGTTTATAAAGTCATAGGCAAAAATATTCCTCCGAGGCTCCTTCTGCCAATACCCAGGGAGGACAGAAAAATTAGCCCTGCTGTTACAATCAAGGGCTTTACCACACCGAAGATAGACGGAGAGGTTACAAACTATTATGAATGGTTAAACTCTGCATACATAGATACAGCGAGAAGCGGCGGAACAATGCACATGGCAGAGGCATTTGTATCAAGGGTGTATTACGGGTTTGACCTTAATAATTTATTCATCAGGGTAGATACAAAAAGGCCGCTGACAGAGGTTTCAAAGGCGGTTACATATTCCATTCAGTTCTTCAAGCCGATGCAGTACAAGCTGGATGTAACTATTGACGGTGAGACAAGTGCATTGTTTTACAGAAGCGTTGAGAAGGAATGGCAATTTGTAAGGGATATAGAGGGTGTTGCAATAAATGATATACTGGAGACCGGCCTGCCTTTTAATCTCCTCGGCGCAAACGAGGGGGATGAGGTGTCATTTTTTATATCTGTCCTCAGGTATGATGAGGAGGCAAAGACATATTCGGAGCTTGAGAGATGGCCATGGAAGGGGTTTATATCTATAGAGGTGCCGGGCCCAGGATTTGAGGCAATGATGTGGCAGTGAAAGATAGATACTAATCTCAAAATTATCATTGCAAAATTAACAATTAACAATGATTGAAAATAACGGTGCTTCCGGGGATTGCGTGAGCGAGCACCGTTATTCCCGCAGTCCTTTGAGCGGGAATCCAGTTTATTTAAATGAAAAGATTTTTTGTCTATAAGAAATGGGAAAGGAGTTGGAAACTGAAACTTATTGAGAAAGGGAATCCCGATTGGAATGA